>JBFEWO010000002.1:0-58385 GCA_041546305.1 Thiohalomonadaceae bacterium
ACTGACCTACTTTCACCGGCAACCCGTGCACCGCAAATTCCATCATGACAATCTGACTTTTGGCCTGCTCTATGCCTTTTCGGAGAATTTTGTTCTGCCTTTCTCTCATGATGAGGTGGTGCATTTGAAAAGGTCCCTGCTGAACAAAATGCCGGGGGACGAATGGCAGCGCTTTGCCAACCTGCGTCTGCTCTATACCTACCTGTTCACCATGCCCGGCAAAAAGCTGCTGTTCATGGGCAGCGAGTTTGCCCAGGGGCGAGAATGGGACCATGACCGGGCGTTGGAGTGGCACCTTTACGATCACCCGCACAACCATGGCATCCATCGATTATTAAGCGATCTCAACCATCTCTATTGCAGTGAACCTTCGCTCTACTCTTTCGACTTTGAGTCCACGGGATTCCAATGGCTGGGTTGCGAGGATGCACAGCATTCGGCCCTGAGCTACCTGAGGCACGGCGGCGAGTCAGCGTTAGTCGTGTCACTCAATTTCAGCCCGCATACCCACGAAAATTTCCGCATTGGTGTACCGGAAACGGGCAGTTATACCCCGCAACTTAACTCGGATGCCTCCGACTACGGTGGCAGCCATCAGGGACCAGCCACCCATATCGAAGCCGAAAACACTCCCTGGATGGGGCAACCCTACTCCATTAGCGTCGTATTGCCCCCGCTTGCAGGCATTATCCTACAAAAAAAGTAGATTTTTTACCTGCATCACACTTATCCTAGGCGTTACCCACATACAGTTAATGGGAATTACCGGCAAGCAAGTGCCATTTCACAGGAATTCATGGATGAACAAGACCACTCTCCATAATGAGCAAACAAAGAGCATCGAGGGAAACGAGCCGCAGCTCCATTTTTCCCTCTACTGCAGTTCGGACGATGCTCACCATGACTTTTCTGTCCCGGCACAGATGACCGTAGGTGACTTTATCGAACTCGCCCTCGAACAGCTGGCGAAGGGAGAGGGCGGCACACGCATCGAAGCGTTGAGAGCCAACTATCAACCAGTGCTGGAGTTGGCCACTCCGGCAGGCAATCGCGAATTGCCCGCTGACAAAAGCCTGCTGGAGGCAGGGGTTCACGAGCAGGCCGTTTGCCGCATCAGCGGACGGCTGCGCAAGGACCGCGCACTCTTCTGCCGTTATTCCAACTACTCGTGACGATTGCGCTTGTAGTAGTTAATCAATCCATTGGTGGATGAGTCGTGGTCTCTCACCGGCTCATCGTCGTCGAGCTTCGACAGAATTGTCTTGGCCAACTGCTTTCCCAGCTCTACGCCCCACTGATCGAATGAATTGATCCGCCAGATGATCCCCTGCACAAAGATCTTGTGCTCGTAGAGCGCAATTAGCGAGCCCAGGGTATAAGGCGTCAGTTTGTAGAACATAATGGAGTTGCTTGGCTTGTTGCCGGTAAAAATCTTGTGCGGCAGTAGCTGCTCCAGCGCCTCTTCTTCCAAACCCTGAGCCTTCAGTTCGGCTCGCGCCTGCTCCTCGGTCCGCCCCAGCATCAGGGCTTCGCTCTGGGAGAAGAAGTTTGCCAGCAGAATAACGTGATGATCCCCCACCGGATTGTGGGACTCGACCGGTGCCATAAAATCAATAGGGATCAGGCGCGTACCCTGGTGGATCAGCTGATAGAAGGCATGCTGGCCGTTGGTCCCCGATTCACCCCAGATGATCGGCCCGGTTGCATAATCGACCACTGCCCCGTCGCGGTCGATGCGCTTGCCGTTACTCTCCATGTCCGCCTGCTGCAGATAGGCGGTAAAACGGTGCAGGTATTGATCATAGGGGAGAATAGCGTGGGTCTCGGCGCCGAAGAAGGAGCTGTACCATACCCCCAGCACCCCCATGATCACTGGCAGGTTTTTCTCCAGTGGCGCACGCAGGAAGTGCTGATCCATGGCATGCGCCCCCGCCAGCAACTCCTCGAAGTTGTCCATTCCAAGATAGAGCGCAATGGAAAGGCCTATGGCGGAACAGAGCGAATAACGCCCGCCGACCCAGTCCCAGAACTCGAACATGTTTTTCGGATCGATGCCAAAGGCCTTGACCGCTTCGGCATTGGTGGAAACCGCCACGAAATGCTTGCCCACCGCCGACTCATCGCGCAGGTTCTCCACCAGCCAGCGGCGCGCTGTGTGGGCATTGGTCAGGGTCTCCTGAGTGGTAAAGGTCTTGGAGGAGACGATGAACAGGGTGGTTTCCGGATCCAGATGCTTGATCCGCTCCGCCACATGAGTGCCGTCCACATTGGAGACGAAATGCACCTGGATATCGTCGCGGGCGTAGGGGATCAACGCCTCAGTGACCATGTAGGGACCGAGATCGGAGCCACCGATACCGATATTCACCACATCGGTGATACGCTTGCCGGTATGCCCCTTCCAGATCCCGGTGTGGATCTTGATGCAGAAGCGGCGCATCTTCTCCAGTACCCGATTGATTTCGGGCATGACATCCTCGCCATCAACATAGATAGGGGTGTTGCTGCGGTTACGCAGTGCCATGTGCAACACTGCCCGATCCTCGGTAAAGTTGATGGGCTCACCGCTGAACATACGATTGGCCCAGCCAGTGACATTCGCTTCACGGGCCAGGCGAAACAGCAACTGCATCGTCTCCTCGGTAACCCGGTTCTTGGAGTAGTCGAGCAGAATATCGTTGAACTGGACCGAAAATTTTTCAAAACGCAGTGGATCGGCGGTAAAAAGGTCGCGCATCTGCACTGACTCGACCTTCAGAAAATGCTCCTTCAGGGCCTGCCAGGCCGACGACTGGGTCAGTCGACTCTTGTTTTCGTTAGGTAATGCGCCTTTATAGGCCTGAACAAACTCCATGTTTCTCCCACTTCTTTTATTTCGTTTGCCTGAAATTTATTATTTAGTAAGCACACAATTACGCTGGCACTGTTACTCAATATAGCCTGCGCATTCGCCTCTGGCCTGAAAATTGCCCCACATCCGACATAGGTTCAATGATACCCTGTCTTTACCCGCCACTCACCTTTACTCTTCCTCAATTTTGATACTGTTTCGCCAGTACTGGTCATCCCGCTCGAACAGGCGGTTAGAGGCCTCCGGTCCCCAGGTACCCGCCTGGTAGGTGTGGATATAGTCCCGCTCCATCGACCAGACCTTGAGGATTGGATCGACCACCTTCCAAGCCCACTCCACCTCGTCATAGCGAAGGAATAGCGAACTGTCACCCTCGATTAGATCCAGCAACAGGGCCTCATAAGCATCGAGCTTTTGTTGCTCGATACCACAATAACTGGCATCCAGGGTGGTGGTCTGCGTCTTCATTTCCAGACCCGGGACCTTGACCTGAATCTCTGCCCGCAGACATTCATCAGGCTGAATGCTGAGGATCAACCAGTTAGGCTTGATCTGCTCCAGTGGCGTCTCCCGGAACAGCTGTTGGGGCGGGTGTTTGAAACGGATGCAGATCATCGAGCAACTCCGTGCCAGGCGTTTGCCGGTGCGGATGTAAAACGGCACATTGCGCCAGCGCCAATTGTCGATATACAGCTTGATGGCGGTATAGGTCTCGGTGGTGCTGTTGGACGCAACCCCAACCTCCTCCAGGTAGCCGGCAACCTTCTCGCCATCAACAAGGCCGCTCTTGTACTGAGCACGGAAGGCCTGGGCATGCACGGCGCTCGGTGGGATGGGGCGAATAGATTTGAGTACCTTGACCTTCTCATCACGCAAGGACTCGGCATCCAGCCTGGCCGGTGGCTCCATCGCCACTAGGGTCAGCATCTGCAAAAGGTGGCTTTGCAACATATCGCGAAGGGCACCGGCCCCGTCGTAATATTCGGCTCTTTTCTCGATACCCTGGGATTCGGCATGGGTGATCTGTACGTGGTCGATGAAGTTGCGGTTCCACAGCGGCTCCATCATCAGATTGGCAAAGCGAAATACCAGCACGTTCTGCACCGTCCCCTTGCCCAGATAATGATCGATGCGAAACAGTTGCTCTTCGCGAAAATAACGGTGCAATTGTTGCTCGAGGATATGAGCGCTTTCGAGGTCGTAACCGAAGGGCTTTTCGAGCACCACCCGGCTGCACCCATTGCTCTCGTCATTCAGTCCGACGGTGGCAAGATGGGTGACGACCTCACCGAACTCGGCCGGACGAATCGCCAAGTAAAAAATGTGGTTGCCGGGGAAATGATTTTCCTCAAGATAACGCGCGAGGCCTCGATAGGCATGCGGATCGTGAAGGTCCCCCTTCAGATAGTGCAAACGGTTGGCAAAGCGCGCAAACAGGGCCTCATCCAGCCCATCCCTAGCCTTGGGTGCCAGGTAGTCGGCAACCGCCTCACGGTAGTCATCATCTCCCCAACCGCTGCGGGAAATCCCGAGAATGACCATCTCCCTGGGTAGGCGCCCTGCCGCCTCCAGGTGATAGAGGGCGGGAATGAGTTTGTTACGCGCCAGGTTACCGGTGGCACCGAAGATGACAAAGGTGCAGGGTTCAATCATGTTTGACCTACTTCTTCACCACTTCATGGCCGCCGAAGGCATTGCGCATGACCGCCAGCAATCGTGCCTGGTAGCCATGCGTATCCTGGCTGGCGAAACGCATCTGCAGCGCCAGGGTAATCACTGGCAGTGACACTCCCTGATCCACCGCCTCCACTGCGGTCCAACGACCCTCGCCCGAATCGGGCACGATGGGGGCAATGTCCTCCATGGCGGGCTCTTTGGCCAGGGCTTCGGCGGTAAGGTCCAGCAACCAGCTGCGCACCACAGAGGCGTGGCGCCAGGTCTCTGCGATCTTTGCCAGGTCAAGATCGAACTCCTGCTTGCTGCGCAGCAGATCGAACCCCTCGGCAAAGGCCTGCATCATGCCGTACTCGATCCCGTTGTGGATCATCTTGGTGTAGTGCCCGGCGCCAATAGGCCCCATCCGTGCCCACCCCCGATCTTCGGCAGGCGCCAGCGCCTTGAGCACTGGCGCCAGTCGGGCCACATCCCCCTCGCTACCTCCGACCATCATGCAATAGCCGTTCTCCAGACCCCATACTCCGCCCGAGGTTCCGGCGTCGATGAAACCGATGTCTCGGTCTGCTAGCAGAGCGCCTCGACGCTGGCTGTCATGGTAATTGGCATTCCCCCCATCCACCACGAGATCGCCCTTCTCCAGCAACGGAATCAGCTCATGCAGGGTCTGCTCAGTGGCGTTGCCAGCGGGTAACATCAGCCAGACGATACGTGGCGCAGGGAGCTTTTCTATCGCGTCATGCAAGGAAACCGCCGGAATCAGTCCCTCCTCCCTGGCCAGGGTATCGACAATATCGAGTGACAGATTGTAGCCAACGACCTCAATCCCCTTGCGCAACAGGCGCCGCGCCATATTGCCCCCCATGCGCCCCAGCCCGATGATGGCAATTCGCATAGTTTCACTCCTTTTCTGATAGCCCCAGAACAGTAGCCGAATACTGGTAACTGTAGTCACTTCCCACTATCCTGCTCGCAGGCTAGATGAAGAAACTCTCAGGTCATACTCAGATTCGCCTAACCATATTGAAGGCTTGGTCGCTGACCGACCGCGTGCTCGAACAAATGCAACATCCAGCCGATAACGTATAACGATCGCAACCAGGAACGGTTACCCGCACAATTAAAATGAGTCGTATCCTTTTTGCCAGCAGTGAAGCCGCTCCGCTCATCAAGACGGGGGGGCTGGCTGATATCAGCGGCAGCCTGCCCGCCGCACTCAAATCCCTTCGCCAGGCAGTGCGCCTGGTGATCCCGGCCTATCCTGCCGCGGTGCATAATGCGGGACAACTCCGAAAGATAACGACCCTGAAGATTGCTGGCCATTCAGTGAATTTACTGGAAGGGCGCATGCCCAACAGCCAGGCGATTGTATGGCTGGTGGATTCACCGGCGCATTTTTCACGCGATGGGGGGATCTACACCGACCATAGTGGTCACGACTGGGCCGATAATGCAGAGCGCTTCACCCTGTTCAGCCGGGTAGTGGTGGAGATCGCCATGAATCGGGCAGGATTAAACTGGCGCCCCGAGGTAGTGCATTGCAACGACTGGCAGACTGCACTTGTCCCCGCCCTGCTCAGCCTGGAGGAATCGCGACCAGGTACCGTTTTTTCCATCCACAACCTCGCCTACCAGGGGATTTTCCCCTATCAGACGTTTGTTGACCTGGATTTACCGGCGGCTTACTGGTCATATCGATCGCTGGAATATTACGGCAAGCTCTCCTTCATCAAGGGAGGTTTGGTGTTTGCCGATCGGCTCACTACCGTCAGCCCCACCTATGCCGAGGAGATCTGTAAGCCTACCCTGGGGTATGGCCTGGATATCCTGCTCCGCTATCGTCGAGACCGATTGACTGGCATCCTCAATGGGGTGGACTACGACGTGTGGGATCCTACCAATGATCCCTTCATTCCCACTCCCTACAGTGCAGCACAACCCACTGGAAAGCAGCCTAACAAGCATGCCCTGCAGCGCCATTTCGGTCTGCCACAGAAAACCGTGCCACTACTTGGCATGGTCAGCCGGATGGTGGAGCAAAAAGGCATCGATCTGGTGCTGGATGCCATACCCGAGCTTCTCCGGCACCCGTTACAGCTAGTCATTCTCGGCAGTGGTGAGAAGCGTTTCGAAAAAGCGGCGATGGCTTTGGCGAAAAACCACCCCAAACAGATAGGGGTGAGTATCGGTTATGATGAAGCCCTGGCTCACCTGATCGAGGCAGGCGCCGATATGTTCCTGATGCCTTCACGCTTTGAGCCTTGCGGCCTCAATCAACTCTATAGTCTGCGTTATGGCACCCCCCCGATCGTGCACAGAACCGGCGGCCTGGCTGATACTGTGGTCCATACCGATGCCCAAAGCCTGGATACAGGCACGGCCACCGGTTTCGTCTTCGAGTTCCCCGATACCCAGGGCCTACTCTGGGCCATCAACCAGGGGCTGGAGTGTTATAGCAAACAAGACTGCTGGTCACGGGTAATGAACAATGCCATGCGGCAGGATTTCAGCTGGAGCCAGAGCGCCCGCCTGTACCTCGCTATCTACCGCCAGGCCATACAGGACGCGGCTTCCACCTGAGATTACCATGCCCCCCCTTTCCGAGGTATAATGAGCGGCTTTGTGTGAACCCGCTCACATATCAGGGGATTTATCTCCTGGTGGGCAACCGGCAAAACAAACCAAGGTGACAACCACATTATGGCGGTTATCAGCGACAAAACACTCCGTGCAAGGGTAAAGCTGTTCGGCAATCTACTGGGCGAAGTCCTGCACGACCAGGCAGGCAGTGGTGTACTTGAGGCGGTGGAAACGCTGCGTAAGGGCTACCTGAGCCTGCGTAAAAAAGAAAATAATTCCAAGCGCCGCAAGCTGGCCACGTTTATCGAAACGCTGGATGCAGAGACACTCGTTCACGTGGTGCGTGCGTTCAGCCTCTATTTCAGCCTCGTCAATATCGCTGAAGAGGCCTACCAGCATCGCCAGCGTCGGATCCTGGTCCGCAGTGGCGGTCCGCTCTGGACGGGTTCATTCGACTCCGTGCTGCGTGAATTTCACAAGGAAGGGGTCAGTCTGGAAGAGGTGAAAAGTGTATTGGGCCAGCTGGCCTATACGCCGGTCTTTACGGCCCACCCCACGGAAGCCAAGCGCCGAACGGTCATGGAGAACCTGCGCCGCATTTTCGTCACCAGCGAGAGGCTCAACGACCCGCGCCTGGGCAAGGAAGAGCGGGAGGAGATCCTCCGTCTGCTGCGCACCGAGATCCAGGTTCTGTGGAAGACCGACGAGGTGCGCACGCAAAAACCGCAGGTCCGCGATGAGATCAAGAATGGACTGTTCTACTTCCGGGAGAGTCTGTTCAACGCCGTACCGCAGGTCTATCGCAATGCCGAAAAGGCGATTCGCAGAATTTACGGCAGCGATGTCGATTTTTCTTCTCCCAACTTCATCAAATTCGGCTCGTGGATTGGCGGCGACCGCGATGGCAATCCCTTCGTCACCCCCGAAACCACGGCGCTGGCGATTCGTCTGCAGCATCGGGAGATCTTGCGCGAATATCTGCGCCGTATTACCGAACTGAGCCATGTGTTGACCCATTCCAGCTTACTATGCCAGACCAGTGAGGCCTTCAACGCCAGTCTGGAACGGGACGAGGCGGCCTATCCTGAGCCGTTCACAGACAAACCGGAGCGCTTCCGCAGCGAACCCTACCGTCGCAAGCTCTACATCATGCGCCACCGGCTACGCGAAAACCTGCACCTGGTGGATGCCCAGATGGCGGGCAATGACCTTGATACCTTTCATGGCTCCTATCGTACGGAACAGGAGTTTCTTACCGACCTGACCCAGATCCGCCAGTCGCTCATCGGCCATGGCGATGCTGCCATCGCCCGTGGCGAACTCCAGGACCTGATCTGGCTGGTGGAGACCTTCGGCTTCTATCTGGTGCAACTGGACGTGCGGCAGGAGTCGACCCGACACACTGATGCGGTTGCTGAACTGCTGGCCAACCAGCCGGAACCCATTGCCTATAACAATCTCGATGAAGAGCAGCGGCTGTCGCTGCTGTCAGAGCTTATCAGTCGCAATGAGCCGCTGAGCATCGACCGCAGCATCATCAGCGAACCGACCCGGGAGACCCTGGAGGTCTTCGACGTCATGATGCGTATGCGCAGGGAGGTCAGCACCAAGGCCTTCGGCAGCTATGTCATCTCCATGACCCACGCCGCCAGCCACATCATGGAGGTCATGCTGCTGGCCCGTCAGGCTGGCCTGGCTGGTCGCATCGGCGACAAGTGGTTCTGTGATATCAGCATCAGCCCCTTGTTCGAAACCATTGAGGACCTGGAGCACATCGAACCGGTCATGACCCGCCTGCTGGACATCCCGGTCTATGCCACCTTGCTCGCCAGTGCAGGGAATACGCAGGAAGTGATGCTGGGTTATTCCGATTCCTGCAAGGACGGCGGTATTCTCGCCTCCAGCTGGAATCTCTATCAGGCACAGCAGAAAATCACCGTCTTGACCAACAACCGCAACATTCACCTGCGCCTGTTCCATGGCCGCGGCGGCACCATCGGCCGTGGTGGTGGCCCGACCCACGAAGCCATACTGGCCCAACCTGAAGGCACCGTGCACGGCGAGATCAAGTTCACCGAACAGGGCGAGGTGCTGTCCAACAAGTACAGTAACCTGGAAACCGCCGTCTACGAACTGACCATGGGCGTTAGCGGTCTGCTCAAGGCCAGCCGCTGTCTGGTTTGCGAGCCCAAACCGGACAACGTCGAGTACCACGAGATTATGCATGCTCTCGCCGATAGCGGTGAGGAGACCTATCGCGATCTGACGGACAAAACACCCGGTTTCCTCGACTACTTCTACGAGGTTACTCCGGTGTCGGAGATCGGGCTGCTCAATATCGGTTCACGCCCATCTCATCGGAAAAAGGGTGACCGTTCGAAATCCTCGGTACGAGCCATCGCATGGGTGTTCGGCTGGGCCCAATCTCGCCATACCATTCCCGCCTGGTACGGCATCGGTACGGCCCTGAAGCAGTGGCTCGATGAGGACAAAAAACGCACGGAAAAACTGAAGGAAATGTACCGCGAGTGGCCTTTCTTCCGCGCCCTGCTCAGTAATACCCAGATGTCGCTGTTCAAGGCAGACATGGGAATCGCCAAGGAATACACCGAGCTACAAAAAGACCGTGCAGTTGCCGATCCAATCTACCAGCGTATTCGCAAAGAGCATGAGCTGACGGTCAGGCACATTCTCGATGTAGCACAATTGCATGGCCTGCTGGAAGAGACACCCACTCTCGCCCTGTCATTAAGTCGGCGCAATCCCTATCTGGATCCCCTGAACCACATCCAGATCACCCTACTCAAACGCTATCGGGACGAGAGCCTGGACGAAAGCGATAGAGAGCAGTGGCTAGAACCCCTGTTGCGTTCGATCAATGCCGTCGCCGCGGGGATGCGCAATACCGGCTAAGTTCGTATGCGTTCTCTATGGAAAACCATTCCTGCCTGTCTATAGTTAAATTGTTTTTCACTTATTTAACGAACGACAGGCAGAGAATATCTATGCATATCCAGAGATTACGCAGCATCGCAAAAGAACATGGGATCAAGGCCGGTCGGATGGCGAAGGCAGATATTATTCGAACCATTCAGCGTGTCGAGGGCAACTTTGAATGCTTTAAAACTGCCCTCGACGGCCACTGTGATCAAGGGGGATGCGCTTGGCGAGAGGAGTGCCTTCCCGTGAGCAAGCAGGCTGCATCCTGAACAAAAAGCCCGGCAATGCCGGGCTTTTTTTGTTTGCAATAAGAATTAAGAATCGGATCAGGCGGCCTGTACCGGAATGGCATTACTGCAGCGCGTGACCTCGTTGCTCTCATTGAGATAGACGAGAGTCGGCTTGTAGGTGGTCAGCTCCTGCTGATTAAGACCGACATAGGCGCAGATAATGATGATATCGCCCGGATTGGCTTTGTGCGCTGCGGCACCGTTGACCGAGATCACACCGGAACCATCCTCGGCCCGAATGGCATAGGTGGTAAAACGCTCGCCATTAGTGACGTTATAAATTTCAATCTGCTCGTACTCGCGGATCCCGGAGAGCTCAAGCAACTTGCCATCGATGGCGCAGGAACCCTCGTACTCGAGTTCAGAATGGGTCACGCGGGCACGGTGCAGCTTGGCTTTCAGCATGGTGCAAAACATTTTCTGTCAGCATCCTCGGTGTTTGTGAATCGGTAATTATGAGGGCATGGGGAATAAGGTTCAATCCATGCATCATCAAGATTTCTGGAGTATCGTTATAATATCACAGATTTATCAATAGGTTATCGATAAGACGTGCCTTTCCGAGGAAGGCAGCAGCAAGGATAATGAGTTCCCGGTCCGCCACTTCGGGCTGCGCCAGGTCGGAGGCACGGCGAATGCTGATGTAATCGGGACGAAAACCGGCAACAGAAAGCCTCTCAATGGTCAGTTGCTCCAATTGCTGCCAGTCCCGCTCTCCACTCCGCAAACGTTCTGCCGTCGCGTTCAGGCACTGGTATAGCTCTGGCGCTATGCGCCGCTCTTCAGACGTGAGATAGCCATTGCGTGAGCTCAGGGCAAGACCATCCTGCGCCCGTTCCGTCGGCACCCCGATGATCTCGACAGGAAAGTTGAGCTCGCTCGTCATTCGGCGCAGCACGGTAAGCTGCTGATAATCCTTCTCACCGAAGCAGGCGACATCCGGCTGAACAATATTGAAAAGCTTGGCCACAACCGTCGCCACCCCCCGAAAATGACCCGGCCGGCTGGCGCCGCAGAGAATACTGGAGATGCCAGGCACTTCGACGAAGGTCACGCCCTCCCGTCCGTGAGGGTAGACCTCGGCTTCCTGCGGATGAAACAGCAGATCGACACCCGCCTGCTGCAGTTTCTCGGCATCCTCTTGGGGCGTGCGTGGATAAGCCTCCAGATCCTCTCCCTGAGCGAACTGCAACGGATTGACAAAAATACTCACGACCACACGCTCGGCCAGCTCTCGAGCCCGGGCAACCAGGGATAAATGGCCCTCGTGCAGATTGCCCATGGTCGGCACAAAGGCGACCCGCTCACCATGCTGGTGCCACTTTGTCACGAGCTGACGCACCTCTTGAATGCTTTCCAATGTTCGCATCAGTGAAGATCCTGCCGACGGATTTCAGTCAAAGGTATGTTCGTCACCCGGGAAAGTCCCGGCCCTTACTTGTTGCACATAAGCCACGATTGCGGCAGCCACGGAGCCGGTATCTGACAGAAAATCGTGTGAGAAGCTAGGCCGTTTCCCAGGCGTAATGCCCAGCATGTCATAGAGGACCAACACCTGGCCGTCTGTATCAGCGCCAGCACCAATCCCGATTACCGGAATCGACAGCGTTTCACTGATCCGTCTCGCCAGTTGGCGGGGAATACATTCGAGCACCAGCAGATCGGCGCCAGCCTGCTCCATTGCCAGAGCATCGGCCAGCATTGCCTCTGCCGCTTCACTGTCGCGTCCCTGTACGCGATAACCTCCCAATTTGTGCACCGATTGCGGTAGCAATCCCAGATGGGCACACACGGGCACGCCGCGCTGCGTTAGTACATGAACCGTGTCCACCATCGGTGCGCCACCTTCCAATTTGACCATGTGCGCACCACCCTCTTTCATCAGGCGCGCAGCACTTTGCATCGCCTGCTCTGTTGTGGCGTAACTCATAAAGGGTAAATCCGCGACAACCAGGGTATGTTCACAACCTCGACGCACCAGTTTTGTGTGATACACCATCTCATCCAGCGACACTGGCACGGTGCTCTCCTGCCCCTGCAACACCATACCAAGAGAGTCTCCCACCAAAGCCACGGCCACACCCGCCTCATCCAGCAGGCGGGCAAAGCTGGCATCGTAGGCGGTGAGTGCAGCAAACTTCTCACCGGCCTCTTTCATCTTGCGCAGGGTAGCGACGGTTACTCGGGACATGGCGAACTCACAACATCGACGGGATCGGATTGAAATAGTGGCGGCCGTGATTGACCGTACGGATCTGTTCAAGCAACATGCGGTAGTCCTCTTCGCTGCTCGCCAGATCAATCTCGGCAGCATTGACGATCAATAACGGCGCCCGGTCATACTCATAGAAAAAACGGGCATAGGCTTCAGTCACCCGCCGCAAATACCCGGTATCGATATGTTCTTCACCGAGACGGGCCCTGCGGGTGATACGCTGCATCAGTACCTCTATCGGAGCCTGAAGGTAGATGACCAGATCCGGTTGCGGGGCATCCATCGTCACCAGATCATAGGCCTGTTCGTAGAGATGCAACTCATCACTGTCGAGGGTAAGCTCAGCGAACAGGCGATCCTTTTCCAGCATGAAATCGGAAACCCTTACCGGCTCAAACATATCTCCCTGGCGCAACGCCTGCATCTGACGAGAACGCTGGAACAGGAAGAACATCTGGGTAGGCAGTGCCGCATCCCTGGGATTACGGTAAAAGCGCTCAAGAAAAGGGTTTTCCTCTGCCCCTTCCAGCAGCAGTTCACTGCCGAAGGTTTCCGCGAGGCGGCGCGCCAGTGTGGTTTTCCCCACCCCTATTGGCCCTTCGACAACAATAAAACGGGGATCACTCATCGTGTCCTGCTTCGGCGTGTGACTAAACTGGACTCAGGATATCATGACAGGTCTGGCTGATGCAGCCTTGACTCGCCGTTGCACGTCGACCAATAACATCACCGGTCCTCCTCAAGTACCTCCAGCCCCTCACGGGAACACACCGCCAGCAATTCGCGCAGGCTGCGTCCATCGGGTAAGACTAATTCCGGTGCCACATCGGCCAACGGGTAGAGAACGAAACTTCGCTCCGGCAGCCCGGGATGGGGCACATTGAGGCGTTCCGTGTCGATGATCTCAGCCCCATAGAGCAACAGATCCAGATCGAGCGTACGCGGTCCCCAACGCTGCGGGCCGCGCACACGCCCCTGCTCACTTTCTATCGCCTGCAAAGCATCAAGTAGCGCCTCGGGGCTCAAACGTGTATCGAGCATCGCCACCGCATTGAGATAATCGGGTTGGTCGGCTGGTCCCATGGGTTGGCTGCGATAGAGCCGAGAAAGTGCCGTCAAGCGGCTATCGGGAAGATGGCGCAGCGCCGCAATAGCCTTCTTCAGCTGGTCCTTGGGCTCTCCAAGGTTGCTGCCCAGACCGATATAGGTCCGCACAAAGGTGCGCTGCACTGTCATATTCTCAGTTCTGAGGGACGGCCGGACGCTTTCGCGGTGAACGACGACGGCGTCTGGGCTTTCCCTTGCCGTTACCGCGAGCACCGGTGCGCATCATGGTGATACGCTGGGCCTCATCGCTTTGCTGGAACTGGGTCCACCAATCGGCGAGTTCCTTTACATCCTCACCGCTTTGGGCGCGCAACAGCAGAAAATCATAGGCCGCACGAAAACGGGGATGCTCCAGCATCGTCAGCGCCCGCTTGCCGCCGGTGCGCTTGAGCCGCTCCTGCCACTCCCAGATCTCCCTGGATTGCAGGCTAAAGCGCTTGGGTACCTGCACCCGTTTAACCTGGCGTTCGATAACGGCATCTCCCGCCAGCTGCATCGCCTGAATCGGTGGCATGTTGCGCTCGACAAACAACCTCGACTCACTATGCACCGGCTCCCACAACAACGCGGCATAGAGAAATGCCGGGGTGACCGGTTTGTTTTCGGCAATTCGCTTGTCGGTATTTTCCAGCGCGTGTAGTAACAGGGTATGCGGAAAATGGTTTTCCTCTTCACCCAGGCATTCATCCGTTTCGGGAAAAAGATGGGCAAAGAGACGATAGTGCCGCAGCAACTCATAGGTTTCGACCCCGCTGCCGGCAAGAAACAGCTTTAGCGTCTCATCGAAAAGACGCGCATTGGAAACCTCTTCCATGAGATATCCCAGCTCACGGATCGCATTCTCACATTCCTGGTCAATGCGAAATCCCAGTTTGGCGGCGAATCGTACCGCACGAATCATGCGAACCGGATCCTCGCGAAAACGTTCATGAGGATCGCCGATGATCCGTAAACGACCTGCCTCCAGATCGGCCATACCGCCGGTATAATCCACCACCGAAAAATCGCGAATATTGTAATAGAGGGCATTGATGGAGAAGTCGCGTCGCCAGGCATCCTCTTCCAGGGTGCCGTAAACATTATCACGCAACAGCATGCCATTTTCGCTTACTGCGCCACCGCCGCTGGATTCATGGGCTGCACGGAAAGTGGCCACTTCGATGATTTCCCTGCCGAAATGCACATGGGCAAGGCGAAAGCGCCGGCCAATCAGCCGGCAATTGCGAAATAGCCTGCGCACCTCCTCGGGACTGGCATCGGTGGCAATGTCAAAATCCTTCGGCTCGCGCCCCAACAGCAGATCCCGCACACCTCCGCCGACCAGATAAGCCTCGAATCCGGCCTTGTTGAGGCGATAGAGCACCTTGAGGGCATTCTCACTGATATTGGCACGGGAGATACCGTGTTCATCGCGAGGGATGACACGTAATGAAGGGCTACCTATTGAATCCGGCAGCGAAGCACTTCCCTTCTTCCAGGGGTTTTTCAGCCATGAAAACATGGAAAGATCATATCACGCTTATGGTTGAATAGGACATCGACAGCCTCATTCCCGACGGCCGCTGAGCGGAGAAAAGCCAAAGCCCAAAGAAACATGGTCGTTGTCCGAGTTATTATTGATATGCTCAATAGTATACCAGTCCTCACGGGTGATTCAGATCCGGGAAAGACCTCCCGCTTTTTCTGCAGCACGCTAATGTACTAGTTACCCATTTATTCGCTTCGGAGGAGTCACAGCGTCATTTGACCATCGGCATCGCCTGGGTTAATTTAGCGGGCCATTTCCGGGAGAGTATCGTGGCGAAAAAAACGGTAACTTCAGACAGCAAAGTCGATTTCGAGAGCGCCCTCAGAGAATTGGAGGAGCTGGTCGAGCGCATGGAGCAAGGTGAACTTACCCTTGAGCAGTCACTAAAGGATTTCGAGCGCGGGGTAGCCCTGACCCGTGCCTGTCAGCAGGCGTTACAGGAAGCGGAGCAAAAAGTGCAGATCCTCTCGAGAAAAGATGCTGATGCAAAACTCTCACCCTTCGAAGACGAAGACGACTAACACTATGCCGCTGAAAACCATGTTGTCTCAGTACCAGCAGCGTGTCGAGGCGGCACTGCAGCATTGGCTCCCCACCGATACAACCGCCCCTGAATATCTGCATGCAGCAATGCGCTACACCTCACTCGATGGCGGCAAGCGGGTGCGCCCCGTTCTGGTCTATGCCACCGGCACTGCCTTGGGCGTACCGCTGGAGCAGCTCGATGGCCCAGCCTGCGCCGTGGAATGCATCCATGCCTATTCTCTGGTGCACGATGACCTGCCGGCGATGGACAACGATGACCTGCGCCGCGGCAAGCCCACCTGCCACAAGGCGTATGACGAGGCAACCGCCATATTGGTCGGGGATGCGCTGCAAAGCCTGGCCTTCGAAATACTGGCCACCGATAAGGCGATGGTCTCCGATCCGGCCTGCCGACTAGCCATTATCCACGAACTCGCTCTGGCCAGCGGCTCCCGCGG
Organism: Thiohalomonadaceae bacterium; assembly: GCA_041546305.1. Taxonomy (GTDB): domain Bacteria; phylum Pseudomonadota; class Gammaproteobacteria; order Thiohalomonadales; family Thiohalomonadaceae; genus JBFEYJ01. The sequence goes on from JBFEWO010000002.1 coordinate 16,169, forward strand.
TATGGCGGGTGGACAGGCCATCGACACCGCTGCCGAGGGCAAGCGTCTCTCGCTGGAAGAACTCCAGTTCATGCACAGTTACAAGACCGGTGCCTTGCTCAAGGCAAGCGTCCGTTTCGGCGCGCTGAGCAATCCCGCCACGACGACGAAGCAGTACCAGGATCTTGACCGCTATGCTGACGCCATCGGTCTGGCCTTCCAGATCCGCGACGATATTCTGGATGTGGAGGCAGATACCGAGACCCTCGGCAAGCCCCAGGGCTCAGACAAGGCGCGTGACAAACCCACCTACACCTCGCTGCTTGGCCTTGATGGTGCCAAAGCCAAGGCGCGGGAACTGCACGAGGAAGCTAATCTCAGCCTGAAGGATTTCGGCAGTGAAGCCGATCCGCTACGCTGGCTCTCCGCCTATATCGTCGACCGCTCGAATTAGGCAGACACGATATTCAGTGCCGAGCGAGTACACAGTGGGAATGTTTTTTAGGATAGACGGCGAATGTAGCTAGCTTCTTCCCTCGAATCTTTTCACCCACATCCCGTATCGGTCTTTAGCGCTTGCATCACTGGGGCTCAGGAGCGATCATAAGCGGCTTTTCCGTCCCGACATGTAAGATCGATGCCCGAGCAGAATTCGTCTCCGTTGCTGGAGATGGTCAATGACCCGCAGCAGCTTCGCCAACTGACCCTGCCTCAGCTCAAACAGCTGGCGGGAGAGTTGCGTCAGTTTATGGTTGAATCGGTGGGCAGGACTGGTGGCCATCTGTCCTCCGGACTGGGCACCGTTGAGCTGACCATTGCTTTGCACTACGTCTACAACACCCCGGAAGATCGTCTGGTGTGGGATGTCGGCCACCAGAGCTACCCGCATAAAATTCTCACCGGCCGGCGTGAGCAAATGCCTACGCTGCGCCAGCTGCATGGTCTGGCCGGCTTCCCCAAACGCGAAGAGAGTCCTTACGACACCTTCGGTACCGGGCACTCCAGCACCTCCATTAGTGCCGCACTAGGGATGGCGCTCGCAGCGCAGAAGCAGGGAAGCGAACGCAAGGTGATCGCCGTGATCGGTGACGGTGCCATGACCGCTGGGATGGCCTTTGAGGCCCTGAACCATGCCGGCGACCTGGATGCCAACCTTCTGGTGGTGCTCAACGACAACGATATGTCGATCTCCCCCAATGTAGGCGGCATGTCCAACTACCTGGCACGCCTGCTCTCGGGCAAGCTCTACTCCACCATGCGCGAGGGCAGCAAGAAGGTCCTCAAGACCATCCCCAGCGCCTGGGAACTGGCGCGCCGCGCTGAGGAGCATATGAAGGGCATGGTGATCCCCGGTACCCTGTTTGAGGAACTGGGCTTCAACTACATCGGCCCCATCGACGGCCACGACCTCGACACCCTGGTCAAAACACTGAAAAATCTCAGCACATTGAGCGGCCCCCAGTTCCTTCACATCGTCACCCGCAAGGGCAAGGGTTACGCACCCGCTGAAGAAAATCCCTGTGGCTATCATGGGGTTGGTCGGTTTAATCCGAAGACGGGTGAAAAGGAAAAAAGCCCTGGTGCCTCACCTACCTATACTGAGGTTTTCAGCGACTGGCTGTGCGACATGGCCACAGCTGACGAGCGCCTGATCGGTATCACCCCTGCTATGCGCGAGGGCTCCGGACTGGTGCGATTCTCCGAACAGTTTCCGGATCGCTATTACGATGTGGGCATTGCTGAACAGCACGCGGTGACTCTGGCGGCGGGCCTCGCCTGCGAGGGGCTCAAGCCTGTGGTGGCGATCTACTCCACCTTCCTGCAACGAGCCTACGATCAGCTGATACACGATGTGGCGCTGCAAAACCTGCCGGTGCTCTTTGCCATTGACCGTGCCGGCATCGTCGGCCCCGACGGACCGACCCATGCCGGCAGTTTTGATTTGAGTTTCCTGCGCTGCGTCCCCAATATGCTGCTTATGGCACCGGCGGATGAAGCCGAGTGCCGCCGAATGCTCAGCACCGGCTATCGTCACGACGGCCCGGCTGCCGTGCGCTATCCACGAGGAGCCGGCTTGGGTATTGCCGCCGGAAACGGACTCGACACCCTGCCTATCGGCAAGGGTGAGTTAGCAAGAACAGGAACAAAGGTGGCCATTCTCTCCTTCGGCAACCTACTCGGCACGGCCCTGAAGGCGGCCGAGGCGCTCGATGCCAGCGTGGCCAATATGCGCTTCATCAAGCCGCTCGATGAGGAGCTAGTGATGCAACTGGTCGCTGACCATAAACTGCTGGTTACGTTGGAGGACAACACCGTCATGGGCGGTGCCGGCAGTGCCATCAACGAACTCCTGCACCAGCGTGGCTGCACTATTCCTGTACTCAACCTTGGCCTCCCTGACGATTATGTCGAACAGGGTGGCCGTGAGCAGTTGCTTGCACTCTGCGGCCTGGACAAGGAAGGCATTGTTCGAGCCGTACAGTCACATGAGACAGTGAATGCTTGCCAAACGCTTGCAGACAGATTAAATTCCTAGTTTATTAGTCAACAATTTCGATGACCACACGTTATACACTCAAAGTCGTAACCGAATTCGCCGCTGCCCATTCGTTGCGCAACTACCCCGGAGATTGCCATCGTCTTCACGGCCACAACTGGAAGGTTGAGGTCGAGGCAGTTGCCACCGAACTTGACGAACTGGGAATGGCCATTGACTTCAAGGTCATCAAGCAGTTGGCCCGGAAGGTTACCGACGAACTCGATCATCGCTATCTCAACGAGATCGCGCCCTTTGACAGCATTAATCCCACGGCTGAGAATCTGGCGGCCTATGTCTACCGTCGTCTCACCGAGGAACTGAACGAATCGCGTGTACGTATTTACGCCGTCACATTGTGGGAAACCGAGCGTGCCTGCGTGCGCTATACAGAGGAACCGGAAGCATGAGCCAGCCCTGTGAGACCATAGCCGACGTCCAGAGCAGTGCGGATACCCGCCAGATTGCGATCAATAAAGTAGGTATCAAGGACATCCGTCATCCCGTCAGGATCCTGGATAGGAGTGGCGGCGAACAGCACACCATCGCCAATTTCAATATGTACGTGAACCTGCCCCATAATTTCAAGGGCACGCACATGTCGCGTTTTGTTGAGATCCTAAATCAGCATGAGCGTGAGCTGTCCGTCAAATCCTTCAAGGAAGTGCTCAAGGAGATGACCGAGCGCCTCGAAGCCGAAGCCGGCCATATCGAGATGTCTTTCCCGTACTTCATCAATAAAAAGGCACCGGTCTCCGGGGTGGAGAGCCTGATGGACTATGACGTGACCTTTATCGGCGAGCTCACCGATGGCGAGCCGCGGCTTAAGGTCAAGGTGGTGGTACCCGTTACCAGTCTATGCCCCTGTTCGAAGAAGATCTCCGACTACGGGGCGCACAACCAGCGCTCCCACGTCACTGTCACCATCCGCACCGACCAATTCGTCTGGATCGAAGATGTGATCGATCTGGTGGAGCAACAGGCCTCCTGTGAACTGTTTGGGCTACTCAAGCGGCCCGATGAGAAATACGTTACCGAACGTGCCTATGACAATCCCAAGTTTGTTGAGGACATGGTGCGCGATGTGGCCGTGCAGTTGAACAATGACAAGCGGATCACTGGCTATATTGTGGAGTCGGAAAACTTCGAGTCTATCCACAATCACTCAGCCTACGCCCTTATCGAAAAAAATATGGCGTAACTGGCACGCAGTCAGGGGAGCTGTTCCAGCCGAAGCAGCTCCCCTTCTCGCTTCAGGTTTACCTGGTTGAGAAAAGACTGGCCGAGCAGTGTCTGCTGTGACTATCCATTCTCAATCACCATCGTTCCAACGCTAACCTCATCCAGCTTCACCAGATAAACGCGCACCCTCTCTGCCGCTGTCTCGGCAAAACCGGTTTTCCCCATGCGCTGGTAATCGATCCTCAGCCGCTTTGCCTGCTCGCTACTCATCACAATGATCGTGGCACCGGTGTCCACCAGGAAGTTGAGTGGAAAATGGTGGATGATCCCATCCACCCGATATATCCCGTTACGGTCCAGATGGATATCCACTAGTTTTCGCTTGGGTTGGGGAAAATCACTGCTGATTTGTGTGCCCGGCTTCAGTACGCGCCGCTGACCATGATATCGGATCACTGCCTCGTTACTGTCAGCACTGATCAGTGAAATTCCCTCAGGAGTGGCCTCTCCTATGGAGAGAGTGTAACGCTCACCGTCCACCAGCAAGATTGCCTTGCCACTGAATAAGCCTAGCACCTGAAGCTGTTCCTCCACCATAACCGGAAGTGAACCGAAGAGGAGAAGTGAAACAGCCACTCTGCGCATCGCAAAGTCCCGGCTAAATGCTTTAAGGTTTGTCGAATGCCCTCGACTAGATAAGCATCACAATCGCCTGCAGAAGCAACCAGGCGTAAATTCCCGCCAGGACATCATCAAACATAATGCCAAATCCACCGCCCAGGCGGCGATCAGCGAGGCGAATCGGCCAAGGTTTGGCGATGTCAAACACACGGAACAAAACAAAGCCTAGCAACACCCACTGCCAGCCGGATGGCGCCGCCGCCATGGTAAGCCAGTAACCGACAAACTCATCCCAGACGATCCCCGGATGGTCGTGCACCCCCAGGTTACGAGTAGTGACATCGCACAGCCACACCCCAATGACAAAGGCCACCATAACGGTCAGCAGGTAGGACCAAATGGATAGCTCCTGCAGTAACAGATAGAGCGGGATCGCAGCGAGGGTGCCGAAGGTACCTGGCGCCTTCGGCGCAAGCCCAGAGCCCAGGCCAAGGGCGAGAAAGTGACGCGGATCGGCCAGATCGCCGGGGTTGAGAGACTTTGGTTTCCCTTGACTATGCATCACTCTCCCCAAAGTGGTCATAACCGCTCACAAGATCTGCCAGCGGTTCGCCATGGCAAAAGGAAATTCCGGCTCCAGTCGTAATTCGGCCTATGCGGGTGATGGGAAAATCCCAGCCCCCTGCAGCACGCTCCAGTGCCTCCAACTTGTCCTCAGCCACAGTAAAGCAAAGTTCATAATCATCACCCGCGGTCAAGGCATAGCGAAGACGCTGCTCCACATCGGCAACACAGCACGTGAGCGATGATGAGAGAGGAATCGAATCGATTTCAAGCTCGGCACCCACCACACTGGCCTCGAGAATATGGCCGAGATCGGCCAGCAAGCCGTCGGAGATATCGATCGCCGCACTGGCAATATCCCTCAGTGCCAGACCGGCTTCCACCCGCGGTGCAGGATAGTCGAGCCTACGGCGAAGCGCAGCGCCATCGGTACCGCTACACTCAAGACGTCCTTGAGCAAGCGCCAGGCCGGCCCCGGCATCTCCCAGGGTACCGGTGACAAAGAGGTGGTCGCCCGACTGTGCGCCGGCACGGGTCAGCGCCTTGCCGCGGGGTACCAGCCCCTGGATCTGCACCGCAAGGTGCAGCGGTCCACGGACCGTGTCCCCACCAACCAGTTCGACACCATAACGCTCGGCGATGCGATAAAAACCGGCGGCAAACCCGGTAAGAAATTCGGTGTCGGGTTCGGGGAGGGTCAAGGCAAGGGTGACCCAGGCGGGCTCAGCCCCCATCGCCGCCATATCGCTCAGATTCACCGCCAGGACCTTGTGGCCAATGGCCTCAGGCGAGGTGTTGAGAGGGAAATGCCGTCCCGCGACCATCGCATCCACACTGACCGCCAGCTGCATCCCGGCAGGAACTTCCATCAAGGCCGCGTCATCGCCAACCCCCAATAGCACATCCTGCCGACGGCTCTGGCGGGAAAAATATTGGGCAATGATGCTGAACTCGGACAGTGGCATGGAGGGCCTTCCCTGTGGGAGAGTGGGAAAACCGGTATCCCACGAATCGGTTTATGTCCGCCTGGAGCGGGCGGCATTGATCTCAATAGTGCGTACCTTTTGTGCCACCTTATCGAGAATACCGTTGATATACTTGTGCCCCTGCTCAGCGCCGAAAACCTTGGCCAGTTCCACCGCCTCGTTGATCACCACACGATAGGGAATGTCGATGCGATGTTTGAGCTCATAAGTGCCAATGCGCAGTATCGCCCGTTCCACCGGATCGACCTGCTCGATACCACGGTCCAGGACCTCTCCGCAGAGGCTGTCCAGTTCGTTGAGATTCTGGGGGATCTGGTGCAGCAGTTCCTGGAAGTACTTGATCTCGACCTTCTTCATGTCCTGCTCTTCCATGAATTGCCTGTCAATGTCGGCCAGGTCCTGGCCGGTCATCTGCCATTGATATAGCGCCTGCAGGGCACGCTGTCGTGCAAGACTACGGGCACGGCTCATATATTCATACTCCGGGGGTATTCATGGGTGGATAGCAAACAGGGCATCAGGCAAGCTGCGGCAACACGTTCACCATTTCAATGGCGGACATGGCGGCCTCGACACCCTTGTTACCAGCCTTGGTGCCTGCCCGCTCGATAGCCTGCTCGATAGTATCCACGGTCAACACACCGAAGGCGACCGGCACATCATATTCCATCATCACCTGCGCTACCCCTTTGCTGCATTCACCAGCGACATACTCAAAGTGAGGCGTACCTCCGCGGATCACTGCGCCGAGTGTGATAATGGCGTTGAATTTCTTGCTTGCTGCCATGCGTTTGGTTGCCAACGGTATTTCATAGGCACCGGGTACACGGACAATCTCGATATCCCCGTCTTTGGCACCGTGGCGCTTCAGCGTATCTACCGCGCCTTCAACCAGACTCTCAACGACAAAACTGTTAAAACGCCCCACGACGATTCCAAAGCGGGCGCCGTTGATAACAAAACCACCTTCGTAATTCTTGATCTCAGCCATTGTTGTTTTCCTATTGTAGTTCGCGCCGGAATGCCGCGTTCGCTCCTGCAGAAAAGCCTAGTCGCTTACGTACTCGACTACATCCAGCCCAAAACCGGAGAGGGCATGCATCTTCTTCGGTGCACTCAACACCCGCATGTGGGTAACACCAAGATCGATCAGAATCTGCGCCCCAATACCGTAGGTCCGCAAATCATCCGTCTTCTCCATCTCCGGCAGGTTTAGTCCCTGATCCTGCATCTGGTAATCCTTGATACGTCGAATCAGATTTTCGGTATCCTCCTTCTGGCGCAGGATAATCGCAACCCCCTGCCCCTCTTGCTCAATGCGACGCAAGGCATCACTGAGCGGCCAACCGCAATCTCGACGGTTGCCGAAAAGGTCGCACAGGGTATTTTGCAGATGTACGCGTACCAGCGCTGGTTCATCTGGTTTAAGCTCCCCCTTCACCAGGGCGATGTGCAGCTCACGATTCAGCAGGTCGCGATAGGCGACCAGACGAAAATCTCCATACTCACTAGGCATGTCGCACTCGGCCACCCGCTCTACCGTTGGCTCATTGTGCAACCGGTAATGGATAAGGTCGGCCACGGTGCCAATCTTCAGTCCATGCTCTTCGGCAAACTTTTCCAGATCCGGGCGGCGCGCCATCGTGCCGTCCTCATTGAGGATCTCCACGATGACGGACGAAGGCTCATAGCCGGCAAGCCGAGCCAGATCACACCCCGCCTCGGTGTGGCCCGCGCGGGTGAGGACCCCACCGGGCTGTGCCATCAACGGGAAGATGTGTCCAGGCTGAACGATATCCTGCGGCCCTGCATTGGGAGCAACTGCCGCACGTACGGTGATGGCACGGTCATAGGCAGAAATCCCGGTGGTCACCCCCTGCGCCGCCTCAATTGAAACGGTAAAGTTGGTGCCGTGCTTGTCATTGGTATCGCTTACCATCAGCGGCAACTTTAACTGTTGGCAACGTTCCTGGGTCAGCGTCAGGCATATCAGGCCCCGGCCGTAACGGGCCATGAAATTGATATCTTCCGGGCGAATCATTGAAGCAGCCATAATGAGGTCGCCTTCATTTTCGCGATCCTCATCATCCATCAGGATAACCATCTTGCCCTGACGGATATCATCGATAATCTCTTCGATGCTATTTAATGCCATAAAAAATCCATACCCCATTCAAGTAAGGCAACTTGCCTTACCGCGATAAAAAACCGTGCTCCGCCAGAAACGCTTCGCTGAGCCCACGGCTGCTTGGCTTGGCAGCAGCCTCACCCAGCAACAGCCGCTCCAGATAGCGGGCGACAAGATCCACCTCGAGATTGACCCTCTGGCCGGCAACCAAGGTATCCATCGTCGTCTCCTGCAGGGTGTGCGGCACCAGATTGAGTTCTAACACCGGGCCATTGACACTGTTTACTGTGAGACTGATGCCATCCACAGTAATCGAGCCCTTCGTGGCAATATACCGCGCAAGTTCATCTGGCGCTCTGATCGCAAACCTTACTGAACGGCCACTATTAACTCGTTCGACAACCTTTCCAATACCATCGACATGGCCACTGACAAGGTGTCCTCCCAGTCTGGTAGTCGGGGTCAAAGCCTTCTCCAGATTGACCCGGCTACCTACCTGCAATATCGAAAACGTACTTCGCTGCAGCGTCTCCGCCGAGACATCAGCCACAAAGCCGTTCCCTAGCAGGTCAACGGCGGTGAGGCAAATGCCGTTAACAGCAATACTGTCTCCCAGCTTCACATCAGACAGATCCAGCATACCAGTGTTAACCGTGACGCGAAGATCGTGTCCTCTCGACTCAAGGCGGGCAATCGTTCCAATGGCCTCAACAATACCGGTAAACATCGCTACTCGCCATCATCTGACGGAAGAATCGTGGCGGTAATTCGCCAGTCTTGCCCGATAGCACGCACATCACGGATCTCTAGTGCGACGGCATCCGCCAACTTGTCAAGGCCCGGCATGTGGAACAGGCCCCGGGCACTATCGCCCATCAGCTTCGGAGCCATATAGATCACCAGCTCATCGATGATCCCCGCATGCAACACCGCGCCACTGAGGATAGCTCCGGTTTCCAGCAGCACTTCGTTGATCTCGCGTGCGGCCAGCAGGCGCATCAGCTCATGAAGGTCGATGGCGTCGGAACCGTGCGGCAGATAAACCACTTCCGCACCGGCGCGCACCAGTCGCTCCTGCACCTCGGGCTCTTCCGTGGCCGTCACGATTAATGAATTTCCCGCCTGGCTGAGGAAACGGGCATTCTCGGGGGTGCTCAGGTGCGGGTCGAGGATGACCCGCAAGGGCTGCCGCGCTGCCAACTCACCACTTTCAGTACGCACGGTCAAAGAGGGATTATCAGACAGAACAGTACCGATACCACTCATGATCGCAGCACTGCGTGCGCGCAGATGCTGCACATCACGACGCGCGGCCTCGCCTGTGATCCATTGGCTCTCTCCCGACGCCATCGCGGTTCGACCATCGACACTCATCGCCAGTTTGCACCTGACAAAGGGACGACCGATACGCATGCGTTGGGTGAAGCCGGGATTCAACGCCTCGGCCTGTCCCTGCAACAATCCGCTTGCAACCTGAATACCCGCCGCACGTAATTGAGCCAGTCCCTGCCCTGCTACGCGTGGATTGGGATCTTCCATCGCAACCACCACCCGCGCAACCCCGGCTTCAATCAAGGCTTCACTACAGGGTGGTGTCTTGCCGTGATGGCAGCAGGGTTCCAGTGTGACATAGGCTGTGGCGCCACGGGCGGCATCACCGGCTTGATGCAGGGCCACGATTTCTGCATGCGGGCCACCGGCAACCGCGTGCCACCCCTCACCGACCACAGCTCCCTCCCTGACCAGCACACAGCCTACCCTCGGATTAGGATCAGTGGTATACAGGCCACGCTCAGCCAGCTGCAAGGCGCGTGACATATGGGTGATATCCGTAGCATTAAATGTCATGGGAGGCGGCATTAATCATCGTTCGGAGCAGCTTTTTTAGCTGCGGAAGGCCCGCTCTGCATCCGCTCGATCTCCTCACGGAAGGCATTGACATCCTGAAAACTGCGATAGACCGAGGCAAACCGCACATAGGCCACTTCATCCAGTTCACGCAACTCGTCCATTACCCATTCACCAAGTTGTCGTGAATTGACTTCCCGATCGCCGGTCGCGCGCAACTTGTGCTTGATCCGATGTATCGCCCCTTCGCTGGCCTCAAGCTGCACAGGCCGCTTCTCCAGCGCACGCATGATGCCAGAGCGCAGCTTCTCCTCATCGAAGGGGACACGGGTGCCGTCACGCTTGACGATACGCGGCATCACCAGCTCCGCCGTTTCGAAAGTGGTGAAACGCTCTCCGCAGGTCACACACTCACGCCTACGGCGAACCGAATCGCCCTCGTTGGCGAGCCGCGAATCGATCACCTTGGTATCGGGTTCTCCGCAGAATGGGCAGCGCATACATTCAGATTCGAGGATCGAGAGACGAGGGACAAGCCAGACACAATCGTTGTGGGATATACTCAGATCGCACCATTCCCTCGTCTCTTTTCACTCGTCCCTCACCCTTAGCGTTGATAAACAGGCTGCCGCTTGCACACTTCCAGTACCTGCGCCTTGACCTTATCGATCACTGCCTCATCGCCTCGGCTGTCGATCACATCACAGATCCAGCCGGCCAGGTCGGTGGCCTCGGCCTCACCGAAACCACGGGTGGTAATCGCCGGAGTACCGATGCGAATGCCTGAAGTGACAAAGGGCGACTGCGGGTCGTTGGGCACAGAGTTCTTGTTTACGGTGATGTTAGCAGCGCCAAGCCAGGCGTCCACGTCCTTCCCCGTCAGACCTTGCTTGATAAAACTGACCAGGAAGAGGTGGTTGTCAGTACCGCCAGAGACAACATCAAAACCACGCTCGAGGAATACCTTGGCCATGGCTCGTGCGTTGGTCACTACCTGAGCCTGGTACTCTTTGAAGGAAGGTTCCAGCGCCTCCTTGAAGGCAACTGCCTTGCCGGCAATGACGTGCATCAACGGTCCGCCCTGGGTACCGGGGAAGACCAGGGAGTTGAGCTTCTTTTCGATCTCTTCGTTGGCCTTGGCCAGAATGATGCCTCCCCGGGGACCACGCAGGGTCTTGTGGGTGGTGGAGGTGGTAACATCGGCGATCTGCACTGGGCTGGGATAGACACCGGCAGCCACTAGACCAGCCACGTGGGCCATGTCGACAAACAGATAGGCCCCAACTTTATCGGCAATATCACGGAAACGCTGCCAGTCAACCACACGTGAGTACGCAGAGAAACCGGCCACGATCATCTTCGGCTTGTGCTCAAGCGCCAAAGCCTCAACCTGCTCGTAGTCGATCTCGCCGGTCGCCTCATTTAGTCCGTACTGAACCGCATGGTAAATCTTGCCGGAAAAGTTGACCTTGGCACCGTGGGTAAGATGGCCGCCATGAGCCAGGCTCATTCCGAGAATGGTATCGCCCGGCTGCAGTAATGCCATATAGACTGCTGCGTTGGCCTGAGAGCCGGAATGGGGCTGTACATTGGCATAATCGGCACCGAACAGTTGCTTCACCCGGTCAATAGCCAGTTGTTCAGCGATATCCACGTATTCGCAGCCACCATAATAGCGCTTTCCAGGATAGCCCTCTGCGTACTTGTTGGTCAGCACCGACCCTTGGGCCTCCATTATGCGGGGGCTGGTGTAGTTCTCGGAGGCAATCAGCTCAATGTGTTCCTCCTGACGAACCCGCTCCTGCTCCATGGCATTCCACAGCTCGTCATCGTAATCGCGAATATGCATCTCTTTGCTAAACATTCAGCACCCCTGATTGCAGGAAACAATATAAATCAATAAGTTAAATAGCTACTCAGGACCCAGGCGTCGGCTAGCAAAACGCCATCCAGGTACAGAAACGCCTTCCCGAAAACGCTAAAGATTACCCGATCCGGGCTTTTTTTTCATGGTTTTGGAACAATTTTTCAGCCATGCCACTTGAAGTCAATGATTAGCTACACGGCATTAACGATCTCCTCCGCCCAGACTCAGTACTGCATGCATAAAAAAGCCCCGCTTCGCGGGGCTTGTTAATCCAGAATTTCCTTATTCAAATCCACTCTGTGGTAGCAGAGCTTAATCCTTACAAGGCCGTTAAGGCTTCTTGTTATGTACTCCCCCCAGAGTTCGTTACTGCCAGTAGTCTTCCTTTACTTCGCCACCGGCAACCTTGGTCAATGCCTTCTTGATGGCTTCTGGAGACTCGACAATATTCATGAAACTGTTGTCACCCATCATGGAGAGATCCGGGAAGTTAATGGCTATACGGAATCGCGCGTACAGGTGATAGACCTTGTTCCCAGAGACCATAATTTCATAGGGTAGGTGTGGCGTGGACTTGTAGTCCTTGAAGTCGATGATGCTCATGATGTAGCTCTCATCCATGTACTTGTCGCCTTTCTCCGGCTTTTTGCGGGAGACGCCGAAGACCACTTCATCCTTGCCCGGAATATCAATCCGATAGACCTTGTTCACCCCGCCAACCCCTTTCGTCAGGTTCTGCTCAACAGTCTGCAGGGCCTTCTCATGGCTGGGATACTGAGCAAGCATATGCATATTCAGGTCATCGAAATATTCCATGCCGAACATGTAATGATACTTGCGCAGTTTTTTCTCGCGCAGTCCACTCTCGGAGCCGAAAGTCTCCTTGTTACCAAGGGTCTTCTCCAGCTTCGCGGTGACATCGGCCAAATCCCCGGCCATGCGGTAGGCATACGCCATGTAGGTCGGGTTGGTGTACGCCACCTGGATGTCCTCACCCACTTTGGTGATGGAGACACGCTGTGCTGCACCATAGCCCCCAAAGTCGGATTTGGCAGCGTTCTGCTTCAGAGCATCATTGGTAATGGCAATGACCACAGCACCTTTGTAAGGAGAATAGGTGCCGACGATCTCGAAGCCGGCATTGGTCAGTTTCTTCTCCACCGACTTCTGCACTGCGGCGACATCACCTTTGGTGATTTCCGCCATGACAAATGGCCGGTATTTCTCACTGGCCGCCTGCACGGAGAAGGTAAAGGCAAAAACGGCAAAGGCCAGTAATGCTTGTTTCATGGCTTTCATAGATAACCCCGGATCTTTTATTCACGCAACTCTTCGAGTCAGACAGGAAAACGGGACAGCAAGTGCGCTTACTGCCCCGTTCATCTTACTCGTTATAACACCGTCCAACCCTAATTAAAACTTGTGGCTGTACATCAGCTGCCAGTTGGTTTGGGAGTGGCTGATTTGTGCACCGGTATTACCCATGTCAACCTTAACCTCCGGCGCATAGCTCAGGGCGAAATCCACTGAACTGGCCTGACTGAAGGCGTAGCCCACACCAGCGGTGTAGTGATTTTCAATCGTGGCAGGGAAGAGGTAGTTCACCGTATTATCCGGGATCGGATTGCTGGACTGGTTGATACCCGCACGAACCGCCAAGGCATTGGTGGCCTGATAGGTAGCCCCGAGGGAAACGACAACCTGGTCTTTCCAATCCTGCTTCAGGGACATCTCCATGTCTTTGGGCAGCATGGCGGTCATATCGACCCCACCCAGCGTGATGCTATCGGCAACAAAGGACATGGAGAAGTCAGACATGACCTCCGACCAGTTGATGCGCTTGAAATCAGCAGCAATCAACAACTTGTCATTAGGCGTGAAGGCTGCACCCACGGCAAAGGTGCTCGGCCACTGGAAGTCCTTCACTTTGACGGTTCCTTTCATGACCATGTCAGCCGCCATGGTATTCATCTGACCGGTCAGAGCATCAATACTACTCTGAAGCACGGACATGGAAAGATTTGCCCCACTGGCTTCCAGATCACTCAGGCTGGTCTTGCTGTGGTAGGTCATACCCACGGACACCTGCGGGCTCATGGTAAAGGTCACACCAAGCTTGCCGGCAAAACCACTGCCGGTGGCTTCACCGGTGTAGGGGCTGTCGTCAGCAAAGTCGAAATAGCCATAGTTCAAACCAGAAATTCCGGAGGTAGAAGTACAAGTCCCAGCCAAAAGACAGCTCGGGTCAAGGAACATCCCTCCCATGGCATTAACCAGACCACCCGAGATAGAACCGGCAGCCTGTGAGCCCATCATCATGTCTGCCATCATGTCGCCAGGCATCGCCATTTTCAGGTCCATGGCAGCCCACACGTAGTCGACACTGGCACCCAGGTTTACCGTCTTATTCACCTGGTAATTGAACGGGAAGATTAAACGTCCGACGCTAACCTCAGACATCTCATCCAGGGTCATCGCGACGTTTCCTGCTGAAGTGACGGAAGGGTCAACGTTATGCGTCAAACCGAAGGCACCCGCTGTCTGATTCAGACCGACGATATTGTTTGCCGTCGCCTGTGCAGAGAAAGCACCACCCGGTGATCCCATGGCACCGGCATTGTATTCAGTTCCCATCCCGCCCTGGGCAAACACACCGACACCATAGGTCATTGCGCCACTGTTCTGCACCCAGCCGATCGCAGGCATGTCGTAACCGGTAGCATCGGAATCCCAGGACATTCCTGAGCCTGCCGGGCCATCAACGGTGATATCGATACCCAGATGACCAACGGCCACATCGAGTCTGTTGCCATCATCTGCCAGTCCGAGTGTTGCCGGGTTATTCATCATACCGGCCGTGCCGTTATCGTATGCCATAGAGGCACCGCCCATCCCGGTAGCGATCGGGCCATATCCCTCCAGGTTCATCCCGTTGGTGGCGTGGGCAGCCATTGGCGCTGCGATAGCAGCAGACACCGCCAAGGCGAGCAGTCGCTTGGAATTTTTCATGTGGTCACTCCTCACAGATAGAAATGTTATTAATTGTATTTTGTATGGTTTTTTTCACTTCTTATTGTGGGCCTACAGTATGGAGTTCAAACTGGTATGTCAAGGACTGACACTATAAAAAATTCTTTTATTTCAGCAGCTTATAAGCATTCTCTTATATTATCAGTTTCTAATTTAGTAGTTGTAGGAAAATCTCTTCATCATCAAGACCGTCATATATCTATTCGTTTTTATTGGTGAATTTACTCGTGCTGTAAACAGAAAGTAGAGGCTTGGTATTAATCTTCACAATCATAGGTGCCCTCCACAATCGCTATGAAGTAAGGAAAGAATTCATTGGTATCTGCCAACTAGTGCTGTTAGGCGCTGCTCAAACGGGCGACTTTAATGCTCTCTACTATCCTGATCCTGGCCAATGACCAAAGTTGTTCATTATTTTTTAACAATGGCCATTTACACCAGCACGACCCAAGACTTACTCAAAGTGGTGTTCCATCAGACTGCAAAATCAGCCAAAAAAAAATCCCCCGCAAGCGGGGGATTTTTTTTATGCACAGCAAGCGAATATCAGATGTAGAGGGTGATATCGGCTTCACCGGCAAACTCGAAGAAAGTGGCGGCACCACCAAATTCAACACCATCGATGAAATCGGAAGGATTCATATCGAACAGATCAACCGTCATCTGGCAGGCAACCATCTTCACATCAGCCTCGATGCAAAGCTCGCGCAGGTCTTCAACGCTAGCGACGCCCTTGGACTTCATCTTCTGCTTCATCATCATGGTCATCATGCTCTGCATGCCTGGCAATGCCTGCACGACAACAGGCATCGGCATCGGCATCGGCATGCCAGGGTTACCCAGCGATGTAACCTGAAGATTAAGGTCCTTTTTCAGGCACTGCAGGCCATAGAAGGTCCAGAAGATCTGGACTTCATAGCCCAGCGCGGCCGCGGTAGATGCCAGGATGAAGGGCGGATAGGCCCAATCCAGGGTGCCTTTGGTCGCGATAATTGCCATCTTTTTTTGATCGGACATCGGGATTCCCCCATTAACGCTGTGGTTTATATAGTTATTAGGCTTTCTTGATCAGGAAGACAAACTTGCCGCCTTCTTCGCCAGATTCCATCAGCTCATTGCCCGTCTGTTTGGCAAATGCTTCAAAATCCTTTACTGAACCCGGATCGGTAGCGATGATACGCAGAACCTGACCCGCTTCCAGGGTGCCAAGGGCTTTCTTCGCACGCAGGATGGGCAGAGGGCAGTTCAGACCGGATGCGTCAAGTTCTTGATCGAAATTTGCCATTTTCGTTCTCCTAATGGATTAGATGAAAAAAAACTCGGCCCACACCTCCTGGCGCAGCCGGGTCATAAGTAAAAATTAGAATTCAATTGTGTACTTATATGACAACTCTTTTACGAAAGCAAGCCCTAAAGACCTATGCTACATGCAGCACCCAAGCCTTATTGCCGCAGGGCAAAGCAATCATCCAAGGAAATTATCCGGCATACAAATAGGTGATGAATTTTATTTTTTCCATAAAACCTTGTTTCGTTAATGTTGTCCTAATAGCGTTACCATATTAATAGGCAAGTGCTTAATTAATAGGCAAGTGCTTATACCAGCGTTCAAGTCGTTAATAGCTATCAATAAAATAAGGAATACAAATTGCGTCGATTCATGGCACTTTGCATCATCATGCCACTGCTGGGATTCAACCCGGCTGGCAGTCATGCACAATCCCTGAACAGCCTCCCCGAAATGGGTGATAGTTCATCAACCGTGCTCTCCGCAGAAGATGAAATGCGCATAGGTAAGGAGATGTTCCACCAGATAAAATCCAGTGGTGCCCTTATCGATGACCCTATTATTAATGAGTATATTCAGCATCTGGGGAGTCAGATAGCCACCTTTGCTGCTTCTCCCACCACCCGCTTTACCTTTTTTATGGTCGATGCCGGCTCGATAAACGCCTTTGCCATGCCTGGAGGGTTTATCGGTGTCCATGCTGGGCTGCTGCTGGCCAGCAAATCGGAAAACGAGATAGCGTCAGTTCTGGCCCACGAAATAGCCCATGTCACCCAGCACCATATCGCCCGTAGTGTGGAACAGGCGAATCAGATGAATCTGCCCATGACCGCAGCTGTTATTGCCGCCATTCTCCTTGGTGGGTATGACCCGCAGATCGCCAATGCCGCAATGGCCGCCGCGTTAGGGGGAAGCCAACAGATGCAACTGAACTTTACCCGGGCTAATGAACATGAGGCAGATCGTGTTGGGATGCAGCTGTTAGCCGCCTCGGATTATGATCCCCACGGCATGGCCGACTTCTTCTCCCGCCTGCAGCAGGAGAGCCGTTACTATGATAGTGGTATACCGGAATTCCTTAGAACGCATCCGGTGACCACAGATCGAATCTCCGAAGCCCAGGACCGAGCACGCAGCTATCCGCCCCGGAAAACAATCAACAGTCCATATTATTCCCTGGTCTTGGCTCGGCTTCGACTACGCTATGCAGCCTCACCTGAAATGTTAAAACAAGAACTGACCGCTTCCATCAAGGATAATCAGTCCCTCAGTGAATCGGATAATTACCTACTTGCACTGATCCATGAAAAAACGGGAGAACTGGATGCATCCCGTAATATTCTCAAAAAACTGTTATCCAAGGCGCCGGAGCGAATCGCCTTTATCCATGGCCTGGCTGAGCTGGAAAATAGCCGTGGCAATTACACAGAAGCGGAAATTCTCTACCAGCAAGGCTTGAAAAGGTATCCAGGCAATAGTCTGCTGAGCTTGGCGCTCGCCGAAACATTCACCCTCCAGCGCCGTTTCAACCCTGCACGGGAACTGATCCAGCAACAGCTTACACGCAACCCGGAATCCATTGATGCCTACCGTCTCCTGGCTAAGCTTGAGGCCGCAAGCGGAAATCAGGTGGCCTCACATCTGGCACAAGCAGAACTCTACTATCTTTTAGGCGAACCACACAGCGCAATTGATCAGCTCGCTATAGCAAAGCGCAAGAACACTCAGGACTTCTACCTTGCTTCACGCATCGATGCTCGTCTTCAGCAGATAAAGGATGAACTCGAACGGGCAGAACAGCTTTCACGGCGCTAAAAATCCAAGTGTGGCATACGTAACAACACAACAAATGCAAAGTCCCAAACCACTTAATCACGAATTTCTAATATACTAATATGTAAAGGCTTTTTTCCACATTCCTCTTGCGTTCCCTCCTCCATTGAGTATGCTAAAGCTATCCTGACATGCATGACGCAAAGTTGTCATGGTATGACTAAGGATGCTCAAGGATGAATCAGCATGACAGTATTAAGGAGACCAACCAGGATATCGGTCATCTGGTTTCATGCTCAAATGAAAAACATTCTTAGGAGGAAACCATGCGGAAACCCGCAAAACTGATAACCACTGCAAGTGCTCTTGCCGCCGTCCTCGGCGCCTTGAGTTTATCCCCCCAACTAGCTATTGCTGCAGATGCCCAGGTAATTGAACAGGGAAAGCAGATTGCCTTTGACCGCAAAAAAGGTAATTGCCTTGCCTGCCACATGATCGAGGGTGGTGAATTGCCCGGTAACATTGGACCCCCGCTGGTCGCGATGAAGGCACGTTTCCCGGACAAAGCGAAGCTTCGGGCACAGATTTGGGATTCCACAAAGAATAACCCCAACTCTATGATGCCTCCGTTTGGTCGCCATGCGATTCTGACCGAAGCTGAAATCGATAAAGTGGTTGAGTTCATCTATTCCTTGTAATTCACCAGCATTTTTTGAGGAGTTTTAAACGTGAATATGAAGCGCAGAGTCTTTCTTAAGGGTACCCTGGCCAGCAGCGCTGTTGCTGTTGCTGTCGGTGCCGGTTTGTTGAGTCCACGCCTGGTTCTGGCGGCATGGCCGAAATCTGCCTTTGAAGCCAAGAACGTAAACGATGCTCTGAACGGGCTCTACAACAGCGACCTGGCCCCTGCCAGTGACGCCATTAAGGTTGACGCTCCGGATATCGCCGAAAACGGTGCCGTGGTTCCGGTAACCGTTGAAACCTCCCTGAAGAACGTCGAATCTATTACGATCTTCTCCGAGAAGAACCAGACACCGCTGGTTGCCAGCTTTAACATGACGCAGAAAACTGAAGGTTATATCTCCACCCGTATCAAAATGGGTCAGACCTCCAACGTCATTGCTGTAGTCAAGGCCGATGGCAAACTGCACAGTGCCCGTAAGGAAGTCAAGGTCACCATCGGTGGTTGCGGCGGTTAATTCGCGCCATCTTCAGGTTACGAATAACGATTTAGAGTTCGGAGATTTCAAACAATGGCTAATTCAATCAAGATTCGTGCACGTATGAAGGGCGCAAGCTGCGAGGTGAAAGCCCTGATCAAGCACAAGATGGAAACTGGTCTTCGCAAAGACAAGAAAACCGGCAAGGTGATCCCGGCCCACTTCATTCAGGAAGTCAACTGCGAGCACAATGGCAACAGTGTCATGGCCGCTGACTGGGGTACCGCTATCTCCACCAATCCCTACCTGGCTTTCTCCTTCACGGGCGCAAAGAAAGGCGACACCATCAAGTTGAGCTGGGTGGATAACATGGGTGAGAGCGACTCTGCAGAAGAACAAATCAAGTAAGCAGAGTTATCCCGCTTCTAAACCCTGGATGTAAGAGGAGTCAACACATGCGAAAACTCGCCCTAACATTAACTGCTGTCGGGCTTATCGCGAGCCTGCCACTGGCAGCCCAGGCGACACCTGCAGAGGATCTAAAATCGTTCCGTGAGCATTACATGAAGCGCTTCCCCGGTGTCCCGCTAGAAGAGTACAAAAACGGTGTCTACGCCATTAATGCCGATGCCCGCTCTTCCTGGGAGGCTATCGAGGAATTCCCCCCTTATGAAGATGAACTGATGAGGGGTGAAGAGCTCTTCAACACGCCGTTCGCCAACGGCAAGACCTACGCCAGCTGCTTCCCGAACGGTGGTAAGGGCATTCGCCAGAATTACCCCTACTTCGACACGAAAAGTGGGCAGGTCAAGACCCTGGAGCAGGAAATAAACGAGTGCCGTTCTAATAATGGTGAGAAGCCGCTGGGATGGAAGAAAGGCGATATCGCCGCTATTTCCGCTTACATGGCCTCCACCTCTAATGGCAAGAAGCTCAACGTGAAGATCCCTAACGATCCTCGCGCGCTTGCCGCCTATCAGCGCGGTAAGCAGCACTTCTATGCCAAGCGCGGTCAGCTCAACCTCTCCTGTGCCAACTGTCACTACGACAATGCCGGCCGCATGGTGCGTGCTGATACCCTCAGCCCGGCACTCGGCCATCCGACCCACTTCCCGGTTTATCGCCTGAAGTGGAACGGCCTGGGCACCATCCAGCGTCGTTACGGCGGCTGTAACCAGCAGGTCCGAGCCAAAGACTTTCCGGCACAGAGCGATGAGTACAAGGCACTGGAATATTTCCATACCTACATGAGCAACGGCATCAGTGTGAATGCCCCGAGCTCACGCAAGTAAGCTCTATTGCTCCCAAAAAACCCGGTTTTTACACCGGGTTTTTTTTCGCCACTGGAATCCTTCTCCAGTTTTTTCCTTGTCCGTGCTATGATTCCCCGATTTTTTATTTCAGATGTAACTTTTAGAACAAATACTTGGTCGGTCAATACTGAAGAACAAGACCTACCAAGCCCATAGCGGAGGTAATGATTGGTGGAGCTGACAACCGAAATGATGTGGGTGCTGGGTATACTGGCATTTACCATCTATTTATTCGTTTCTGAAATTGTTCGTGTCGATGTCGCTGCTGTTTTGGTCATGGTATTGTTGGGATTGACTACGGTTATACCAGATACGTTGGTACCTTCATTAGTCGATCCGACAAAGCTGTTCGTCGGCTTTTCCAGTAACGCAGTGATCTCCATTATTGCAGTAATGATCATCGGTGCTGGACTCGATAAAACCGGACTGATGAGCAAGGTTGCAACCTTTATCATGAAGATCGGCGGTTCCACCGAAAAACGTATCATCCCGCTGATTTCCGGTACCGTAGGTTTTATTTCCAGTTTCATGCAAAACGTGGGGGCGGCAGCGCTGTTTCTGCCGGTGGTCAGCCGTATTTCCGCTCGCACCGGTCTGCCGATGTCACGCCTGCTAATGCCAATGGGCTTTACCGCCATCCTGGGCGGCACCATGACCATGATCGGTTCCAGCCCACTGATTTTGCTCAACGACCTGATCATAACGTCCAACCAGTCCCTCTCAGCCGAACAGCAAATGAATACCTTTGAGCTGTTTGCTGTCACTCCCATCGGGGTCGCCCTGGTTGCCACGGGTATCATTTATTTTGTCATCGCAGGCCGTTTCGTCCTTCCGGTAAACAAAACAGAGGGTACTGGTGCCGGAAGCACGCTGGAATATTTCCGTAGCACCTATGGCCTTGAAGGGGACATTTTCGAGCTGACAATTCCCGCCGGAAGCCGCATTGCTGGCATGAACATCGAGGAGCTGGAATCCAATCTTGAGCATACAGTTTCGGCCATAGCGATGCGCAGCGAAGACCGCGTCAGGGTTGCCCCTTCAAGAGACGTTGTTGTGGAAGCAGGCTCTACGATCGGTTTGATGGGACCTTCCTCCGCAATCAAGGTTTTTGCAGACACCTACGGACTTCAGATCGCCGACCCGCTGACGGCCCTGGCTGATGTGCTTACCCATAGCCGGTCCGGTATCTCCGAAGTAGTAATACCGCCCAGTTCTTCACTGGCAGGCAAGAGCCTGCGTGATATTCGCATGCGTAACACCTACGGTATCAACATCCTTGCTGTCCTTCGCGGCAAGGAAACGATTCGCAGCAACCTTCGTGAACTGGTACTGCAGCCTGGTGACGCCCTGGTGCAACACAGTACCTGGGAAGATCTGGCTGCTATCAGCAAGAATCACCGCGACTTTATCGTGGTAACGCAGGATTATCCCCATGAGGAACTGCGTCCGCAGAAGGTGCCCTATGCACTGGTGTTTTTCCTCATTGCTCTGGGGCTTATCCTGTTTACCGATGTCCGCCTCTCCATTGCCCTGCTCACCGGCGCAATGGGGATGATCCTCACCCGGGTGTTGACCATCGATGAGGCCTACGACGCTGTCAGCTGGAAAACGGTGTTTTTGCTTGCCAGCCTGATCCCCTTAGGCGCTGCAGTAGAAACCACTGGCACCGCCGAGTGGATCGCTAGAACAACACTTGATGTGGTCGGTGATGTCAGTCCCTTCGTCCTGCAGGGTGTGATTGCCATCCTGGCGACCTTCTTTACGCTGGTGATGTCCAACGTGGGGGCGACAGTGCTGCTGGTTCCGCTAGCGGTCAATATTGCCATTGCCGCCCAGGCACAGGGGATCGATGCCAATCCGGCGGTATTCGCCTTGACTGTTGCACTTGCCACCTCCAACTCCTTCCTCATCCCCACTCATCAGGTGAACGCCCTGATCATGGGACCGGCAGGTTACCGGGTGAAGGACTTCATGAAGGCCGGTGGCATCATGACCGTGCTGTTCCTCATCGTCATGATGCTCATGCTCAACGTGGTGTTCTAATTATCGCCCCGAGCAAAAAAGGCGGCCATTGGCCGCCTTTTTTATTCCCAGGAAAGAGTTTCGCTCTTTGCCTTCCTGGCTTATTTGCCATCAAGGATTGGACGGATAGTATCGAACACCCTTTCGACGGTAATCACCTGCAGACAAACATTATCCGTGCAGGGCGTCTTGCGGTGATTAGAAGCGCTGACACACGGAGAACAGGCTAGTCCCGCGTAAATAGGTGTGGTGTTACCAAGGGAACCGTACAATAATGGTGTTTCCGGACCAAAAAGGACAAAGGTCGGCATATCCGTTACAGACGAGAAGTGGCCTGGTCCAGAATCATTGGTGACCATCAGGCTAGCGATAGTATAGAGTTGTGTCAGCTCAGCGAATTTCACCCGGCCTGCGAAGTTAATACAACGCTCGGAACCCACCTCACTCTTCAGCCCTTCAGCCTCTTCTCGCTCATCCTGCGCACCGGTTATCAACACCAGAACATCAGGATAGGTTTCGAGGATACGTTTCATCAGCAACACATAGCGATCCGGCATCCAGCGTCGCTGCACCAATAACTCACTGGCATTGGGGTTAATCAGCACAATACGGTGATGCTGAGGGTCGTAGGTAGAAAAATCCTCCCGGACCCGTTCCCGCATCGGCTGTAACGCCTCTTCAGCGAAACTGACTTTCTCCAGGGCAACCTCCTCATCGGCAATCAGGGCCTTGGAATAAGGTAATTCCACCTTGTCACTTAGCGCCGTATTAACCAGTGAGATGAAGTTTTTGGCGATATGCATGTGCGGGTTGTATGCCACCTTGTGCGTCAACATATCACCACGATAAAGCCCTTCATTGTAGAATGCGTGATAACCGATGCGATTATTGGCGCCGGACAGCCCCGTAAGCAGCGCGCTATAACGGGAAAACAACTCTAGGTCGATCACCGTATCGATATTCTTCTGCCGGCTCCACCAGAAAAACTTAAGCGTAGTCAGCACCAAAGGAACCAGACCATCTTCCCGGATGGTAAAGACATTCTCCTCGGGGACGGTGCCCAACAGACGAAGACTCGGGGCATTCTTTGTGAAAATTACATAAAAGAGCTCAGCACCACAGCGCTGCATTTTTCGCATCGCCGGGTCGACGAGAATGGTACTCCCCATCTCGGACAATTCGACAAACAAGACCCGTTCTGGCTCTCTACGCTGCCAGTGATGGAACAGTCGTCCGATTTTCATTACAGTCGAGACCAGGAGGCAAAGCGGAATCCCGGCGAAATAATCAACCTTCCTCATCGTCTCAACTTTCATCTATGCTCCCATCACATGCGATGTTTGCCTTTCATATAGACCACCAAGCCTGGCAAACTGGCAGTGATAAGCACGATGCCATAGAGGATCGACATCGACAACACCGTCACCTTGTCCGCACCCAACAAGGTAAACAGCCCGATCAACGTCCCTTCTCTGATCCCCCATCCTGCGAGAGACAGCGGGAGTAGTGTGAGAAGCAATGCCGGCGGTACCAGGACCAGGTAGGTTGTCAGTGTAAAATCAAGTTCCACGCTACGGCCAATAAGAAATATCGCCAACAGCGAAAGAAAATGCACTGCCACTGAGAGTAACAGCTGTACTAGTGCCTGCTTCGGCGAGTTCATTACGATGAAAAGATGCTCAGAAATTCGCATAAAGAAACGCGACAGACGCCACTGACTCAACAGTTGCCAATAACGCAACAGGTAAAGTACGACAAATCCGAGCAGGCCGAGCCCAATCAGTAGATTGATGGTTAAAAACAGTTCCCGGGGAAGGAGATCCGGGTTGAAGAGGTTCACCACAAGGTTCAGCAGCAGTAAGCCGACAAGCCCCAGCACCCGGTCGATAAAGACACCGATAAAGGCATCGCGCTTACGCTCTCCAAGCCGGGCTACATCAAGCACGCGTATCGCATCGCCTCCGATACTTGTCGGCAGCCCCTGATTAAAGAAGCTGCCCTTGAAATAGCTTTTGAGGAAAAAACCAAAACTCGGGCTGTAACCCATAGGCTGCATAACCAGGTACCAGCGATAGGAGGCCAGGGTGGTACTGAGCAACTGAAAGATAATGCCCAGCATCAGTAGGCGGGGAACTACATCTTTGTAAGTTGCCAGCAACTCCTTTGCGTCTATGGTGCGGAAGATCAGGGCAAACAATCCCGCCGTCACAAGCAGGCGAACGGCCAAGCCTCCCCAGGAGCGGTGCCCCTCGGCCACCCCTCCCGGATAGTCCTTCGGTGACATCGTTCCCAGCGCCTCAGGGTGAGCACCGGGTGAAAACAGTTCCCTCAGTTGAGGCAATGCCAGCACAACAGCAACAATGGCAATCGCCACTTCGAGAACACGCGCATGCTCATAGCCACTGTCATGAAAAAAGGTCAGGGCAATAGCCACCAGCAGCAACAACACGGCAAAGAAACGCTGTGCTCCCAGCGTCACTCCCCACGGTATTTGCGGCGCAAAGAAATAGGCGGTCAGTACCGAACCCCAGGCAATCAGTGCTCCTCCCAGAACATCCATCGGCCAGTGCACTCCTACCGCCATTCGGGAAATCCCGACCATCACAGCCAACGACAGCAGGGCGATTTTCCAGCCCAGTGAAATACCTTGCTGTAAGCAAAGCAATGCAGCCAAAGCAAAGATCGCCGTGGTATGTCCGGAAGGAAAGGAGACGGCTTTGTGGGCTACCCCGATCACCGTCAGTTCATCGGCCGGGATAATGGCAGGCGGCCGCATCACCAGCGCCCACTCTTTGAGGCCGTGGACTATGATGGTACTAACCATGGCGGAAAAAAGTAGTGTCCACAGTAGCATCGGCCGACGCCCTACCAACAGCAGGACAAGGGAAAACACCACCAACGAGTCACCAAAGGTGGTGACGTATTCCCAGAATGCCGCGCCGGTGTAATTGCTCGCCTGGTTAAAGAACATAAAGACAGCACGATTGGAACCCAGTTGCCAAAGCAGCAACATTCCCAACGCAGCACTCAGGGGAACAGCCCATGACCAGGGCCTTCGGTAATCCGATAAGGTAAAACTTGTTATATTATCCACGGTAACCAACACAGTTATAAAAGCTGAATCGATGCACATCAGTGCCCTTTAACTGCACCGTCATCACATCCAGCAGATCGCAATGTTCAAATTTGGCAAGGCCGCTGAATTCCCCGCGCCCCTCGTAATAATCAGGCACAATCAACAGTCCGGTGTCACCCTTTTGCGGCGAGCCGAACCAGAGATCGAACTGATCAACACGACTATCGGAGACCTGCACACGGTGCGGCCTTGCATACCAGGCAATGCGGCTGGCCAGGGACCAGTTTCCAACCAGCAACGGAGTATCCTCGCCATGATTCAGGCTAATTGCCCGTTCAGCCGCCGCCTGCCATCCATAGAGATCCGATAGCGGATGCTGCAGCGGTTTAAACGGTATCCACGGCAGAAGAAACTGACTGTGAATCAGCAGCACCAGCATTAAGGAGTATACCAATGAGCCGATAGCGGTGTAGCGTACCCAGCGTGTTCGCCAGTGGTGCCATAACCACTGGACTGAGAGCGGCGCCAGGATGGCAAAGACCAGCAAGTTCCAGTGAGGCAACGTCTCCTCGTAACCAGCCGCCCAGCCAAACAGAAACAGAGGAGGCAAGGCCAGGGAGAGGATAAAACGTCGATTCGCTTCGTGCCGTCGGCGAATCGCCGCAACCAGCGCAATCCCCCCAAACAGATAGATTCCCGGGGCGTAAGCCAGCACCTGACCGAACTGGGCACGGGCAAAGCGCACCGGCATCCACGCCAGATCCGGTGCGCCATGCCCCAACTGGTAGCGCAGCGAGACCCAGTCATGCTGTGCATTCCAGTACAACACTGGCAGGATTAACAGCAGTGCCAGCAGCGCCGCCAGCCACGGCTTCGGGGTGAGAAACAGTCGCCACTGTCCTTGCCAGAGAACCAGGATCACGACACTCACGGCCAGGGTTACCGCGGTGTATTTCGACAGTCCCGCCAACCCCAGCCACAATCCGAGCAGTGCCCAATCGCGCCATAACTGTCGATTGACGGCCTGCCGGAGCGACAGCACTGCCGCCAGACCAAACAACAACAGGGGCCCCTCCGGCACCAGCGCTATTCCCAGTAGCTGAACGATAACCGCCGACTGCAGGAACAAGACCGCCACAAAGGCCAGCCACGGACTCTCCTGCGGAAAAATCTCGCGAGTGAGCCGATAGAGCAGCACGCCGCTCAGTGCCATCAACAAGGCGGGCCATAGCCTCAACGCCCACTCGCTTTGGGAGAAGGGAAGCACCAGACCCTGCAACCAACCGACCATTGGTGGGTGATCGAAATAGCTCCAGTCCAGCTTCAGGCCGTACAGGGCGTAGTGAGCCTCATCCACGCTCAGGGCGATACGCCCTGCCACCAGCAGATGTAGCAGTGCAGTCACCAAGAGCAAAAGCAGCGTCGCTCGCCCGGCCTTGCCCTCACTTTCGGCGGAGATTGAAATCAAATCAAATCGCCCCAACAGTCAAGATACGGGCTATTCTACCCCAAAGCGAGCGGCCCGACCGTTAATTACTGCTATGATTCACGCTTCATGTAATGGTGGACGCCCCATGGTACGCTCTGTTCTCACGACACTTCTTCTCCTCGCCACAGTGTTGCCGGTCCCTCCCTCTCTTGCGGAGGATACCCCACCAATCACCTCTTACACTGCCCTCTTTGATGCCACAGTCGCCGGTGTCAATATGGGTGAGATCAAGCGCAGCCTGAAAAAACACGATAACGGCCTGTATGAGCAAACCAGTCTCATCTACACCACCGGCCTACTCTCAGTTTTCCGCTCCGACCGCTTTGAAGAGCACAGCCTCTGGCGCTGGCAGGACAATGCCCCTGTCCCGGAGCGCTACACTTACCACTTCAGTAGCAGCAAAGGCAACATCGTTGAGCAGCTGGATTTCGATTGGGAAAAACAGCAGGTTAAATCGCTACAAAACGGCAACACTGTCACCCTGGATATAGAAAAGGGAACAGTTGACAAACTGAGCTACCAGATTGCCCTGGTGCGTGATCTTCGTCAGGGAAAAAAAGAATTCGCCTATCGTATTGCCGACCGCGGCGACGTCCGCACCATCAACTATAAAGTGATTGGTGAGGAGGAGATTGAAACTCCCTGGGGCAAACAGCATACCGTCAAGGTCCAACGGGTCACACTCACCAACGAACGGGTCACTATCCTGTGGTTCGCCCCCGATCTCGATTACATGGTGATCAAGCTGATTCAGGACGATAAGGGCACAAAAATGTCCGCGACCATCAAAGAGCTAGTCATCGAGGGCATGAAACTGGTAAAGAGCCCCAATAAAGACACGTTTACTTGGCCCATCGATTAGCCTGCAGCAATTCATAACTGAGCTGATCTAACGCCAGCAAACGCTGCTCCAGTTCAGCCTGCCGTTCCGCTGTCCCTTCGCCGGCAATCCGACGCATTAGATCATGCTGCACCATGGCATCCTTACTAATTAAGCCGATCTGCTGCCCTCCGAGGGTGACGAAGGCTTCAGCATCATCGTCCTTGCGCAACAGTGACTCTCCCAGTGCCGCAAACTCCTGATCCAAACCAAGCAGATCGAGGATGGTGGGCAGCACATCCAGGTGGGAACCGACTACCGTGCGCTCCTCTGCAGGAAAGAATTTTGGGGCATAGATCAGAAACGGTAGATGGAAACGCCGTGGCAAACGGCTCCCCTGCTGAAAATGGTTGGCGTGATCGGCGGTGAAGATAAAGACAGTATTGTCAAACCAGGGAGACTTGCGCGCGTCGGCCATGAATTGTCCCAGGCTCCAGTCGGCGTATTTCAGTGCATTGAGATAGCCATTCTCATCATTTGAGCCATGGGGACGCACCTGAAACTGTGATGGCAATTCTGGAAAGGGCTCATGGGTGGTGCCAGTGAAGGCATAAGCCAGGAACGGCGAACCGAGGCCATCCAGCTTCTTTTTCATCAATTGCAGGGTGTCGTAATCCCAACCAAAAACCGCCGCCTTGGGATCCGGGTAGTCGAGCCTTAAAGGCACATCTTCCATACCATAAAAATGCTCAAAACCGGTGGCCGCGGCAATGCCGGAGATCTTGAAAGAGTCCCTCGCCGATGATTGGATAAACAGGGTAGAGTAACCACGGCCACGTACCATACTGCCAAGGCGGGAGATATTGGAGACCCCGATCCCGGCATCGATGCGAGGCAATCCCTTCAGGGCAGGGATCCCGGTAAGGGTTGCCTGAATCGCCTCAATGCTGCGCTGGCCAGCGGCATAAAAACGGGTAAAACGGACTCCCTCCTTTGCCAAGGCATCAAAATAGGGGGTCACTCCATAGCCTTTGCCGCCGAAGCTGTCCACGTAATCGAAATTCCAACTCTCCAGTAGCACGAACACCACGTTGCGGCCATTGGGCGTTCCGGAGTAGGAGCGCAGCATCGGATACTCCGGATCAACAGGCGTCGTATTGCCGTTGAACAGAACCATAGCCTTCTCCTGCGTATAGAAATGGTGATTTACCTCCTCCATGTTTAGGGAGAACACCATCGTGCTGAAGGCGCCGTTGAGGCTGAGATTGCCGTAGGTGGCATCGCCATTACTGTAAGCGTCGATAATCTCGATCACTTTGCCGGTGACACCACCGCGACCGATCACCCCGAGCAGGAAAAAGAGGGCGAGGTATTTCAATGGGCCGTAACCCCTATTCGGTGCCAGGGGAATACAAAGGATACGCCACCAAAGCCACCCTAGGGCAACGGCAAATAGGACAAAGGCACTTACCGCGATGGGTTGCGCCCTAAGCCCGAACGCCAGCAAAAAGCCGAGATCGTTATTCAGCAGAACCAGCTCATAGGAAATGTGGCGCTGGACATGTTCGAAATAGATGATGTCGGTGGCCAGCAACAGAACGAGAGCCAGTGTGAGCAGATACAGCAACCAGGCCAGGGGCTCGATCCATAATCGACGGTCAAGACTGCGAATCGGCAGCCACAACAGCAACAGCGGCAATGCAAAAACCCGCGCCACGACGGCCGCGTCAAAACGCAAACCGTTAACAAAGGCCTGCACCAGCAGGCCGCCGCCGAGCGATTCGAACTCCAGAGGATAACGCAGCCACAGCAACAGCCGTCCCAGGCTGAACAGGGCCATGGCAATGACAGCAAAAAGCAACCCCTTCTGAAAACGGCTCAAGTTGAGGTGATTGCCAGAAAATTCACCATTGACCATTTTATCGTTCTCGCGCAAACGGAACCGCCGATATGGCTTTACAATGAAGTCTAGTGAATCAAACCACTTGAAAGGGAACTATGCATACGTCCATGTATGTAAGTAAGCAAATGAGTGTATTTCTACTGTGAGGGCTCTGTCCCAGCAATGGGACACCCAACCAATGCAATGGGCAGCTACATCTGAGGCTGGTGAGAACGGAACTCAGGTTTTCGGCAGGGTAACCCCGGTCTGCCCCTGATACTTGCCGCCACGATCCCGGTAGGAGGTCTCGCACTGCTCGTCGGACTCAAAAAACAGCATCTGCGCCACTCCTTCATTGGCGTAGATCTTGGCCGGCAGCGGGGTGGTATTGGAGAACTCCAGCGTCACGTGCCCTTCCCACTCAGGCTCCAGTGGGGTGACATTGACGATGATGCCGCAACGGGCATAGGTGGACTTGCCGAGGCACACGGTAAGTACGCTGCGCGGGATACGGAAGTACTCCACGGTCCGCGCCAGGGCGAAGGAGTTCGGTGGGATGATGCAGACATCGGATTTGACGTCAACGAAGCTGTTTTCATCGAAGGCCTTGGGATCGACTATCGCTGAGTTGATATTGGTGAAGATCTTGAACTCGTCGGCACAGCGTACGTCGTAGCCGTAGCTGGAGGTGCCGTAGGAGACAATGCGTCCGCCATTAACGTGACGAACCTGTCCTCCCTCAAATGGCTCGATCATTCCTTCCTGCTCCGCCATGCGACGGATCCACTTATCCGATTTGATACTCATCCCCGGCCTTTCTTGTCTGCAAAATGAAAACGGCGGGTCCGAAGACCCGCCGCTATTATAAGGACTTTTGCCGCCGGGCGGCAGTCCACCTACCCTCTTAGTCGTTGGAAATGACGATCTTCGGGAACTTGGCGCTATAATCCTTGGCTTTTTGCGACAGCTTGGCCGCGGTACGGCGGGCGATATCGCGGTAGATTTGCGAGATGCGGCTGTCCGGCTCGGCCACCACGGTGGGCTTGCCGGCATCGGCCTCCTGGCGAATGGCGATATCCAGCGGCAGGGCGCCGAGGAAACCGACATTGTACTCCTCGGCCATACGCTGGCCGCCGCCCTCGCCGAAGATGTGTTCTTCGTGACCGCACTTGGAGCAGATGTGGATAGACATGTTCTCCACCACACCGAGTACCGGCACCTCGACCTTCTCGAACATCTTGTAGGCCTTGCGCGCATCGAGCAGAGCAATGTCCTGCGGAGTGGTGACGATGACCGCACCGGAGACCGGCACCTTCTGCGCCAGGGTCAGTTGGGTGTCACCGGTGCCTGGGGGCAGGTCGATGACCAGGTAGTCCACCTCGCGCCAGTTGGTGTCGTTGAGCAGTTGCTCGAGCGCCTGGGTGACCATCGGACCACGCCAAATCATCGGAGTGTCCTCGTCGATGAGGTAGCCGATGGACATTGACTGCACACCGTAGTTAACGATGGGCTCCAGGGTCTTGCCATCGGGAGAGTCCGGCTTCTTGTCGGAAAGACCAAGCATGCGCGGCTGGCTGGGGCCGTAGATATCCGCATCCAGAATACCGACGGTAGCGCCTTCAGCGGCCAGAGCGAGGGCCAGATTGACCGAGGTGGTGGACTTACCCACGCCACCCTTACCGGAAGCGACAGCGATGATGTTCTTCACCCCCTTGATGTGCTTCACGCCCTTCTGCGCCGCGTGGGAGACGATGCTGGAGGTCACCTCGATCTCGGCGGAGGAAACACCGTCAACGGCCTCGATCATCTCCTTCAGCTTGGCCGACAGCTCAGGGATATAGCCGGCAGCGGGGAAACCCAGACCGATGTGCACCTTGACCTTATCACCATCAATTGCGATGTCTTTGACGCAACTGGCAGAGACCAGATCCTTTTCCAGATACGGGTCGGTATATTGCTTAATCGCCGCTTCGATTTGAGGCTGTGACACGTTTGACATCTTGTACTCCTGATCGATGCCGGCGCTGCGCGCTCGGCCGCTAAATGTCTGAGAATTCCAATCGGTTATTATCACGGATCATGTGTTGCGTGACAACGTAATCCCGATAGCATACCAAGTTCCTGTGGGTAACCCCATCCTGTGCCAGCCTGTCGCTGGCAGGAATACCCCATACTTGGTACTGTATGCCGACTTTTTCAAGCCAATGAGCACAAACTGAACGAACATGGCCGAGACACGACGCAAAATCCTGGTAACCAGCGCCCTCCCCTACGCCAATGGCCCTATTCACCTGGGCCATCTGGTCGAGTATATCCAGACCGACATCTGGAGCCGTTTCCAGAAAATGCGCGGCCACGACTGCCGCTACGTCTGTGCCGACGACGCCCATGGCACGCCGATTATGCTGCGTGCCCAGAACGAGGGGCTCGAAGCCGAGGCGCTCATCGCCCGTGTTGCAAAAGATCACCAGGCCGACTTTGCCGACTTCCACATCGGCTTCGACAACTATCACAGCACCCATTCCGAAGAGAACCGGGCGCTGGCTTCCCTGATCTACAAGCGCCTGCGTGACAATGGCCATATCGAGCAACGCACCATTACCCAGGCCTACGATCCGGAAAAAGAGATGTTCCTGCCCGACCGCTTCATCAAGGGCACCTGCCCCAAGTGCGGCGCGGAGGATCAGTATGGTGACTCCTGTGAGGTATGCGGTGCCACTTACAGCCCCACTGAGTTAAAAAATCCGGTCTCGGCCATCTCCGGCGCCACCCCTATTGAGAAGGAATCGGAACACTACTTCTTCAAGCTCGGCGACTTCGAAGGCATGCTGCAGTACTGGATTAAGGGTGAGCACCTGCAAAGCGAGATCGCCCACAAGCTCAAGGAATGGTTCGATGCCGGGCTGCAGGACTGGGATATCTCCCGCGACGCCCCCTACTTCGGTTTTGAGATCCCCGGCGCACCCGGCAAGTACTTCTATGTCTGGCTGGATGCGCCTATCGGTTACATGGCCAGTTTCAAGAACCTGTGCGACCGAACCGAAGGGCTTGAATTCGACGACTACTGGAGCAAGGAGAGCAAGGCCGAGCTTTACCATTTCATCGGCAAGGATATCGCCTATTTCCATACCCTGTTCTGGCCGGCGATGCTCACCGGTAGCGGTTTCCGCACCCCCAATGCGGTGTGGTGCCATGGTTTCCTGACGGTCAATGGCCAGAAAATGTCCAAATCCCGCGGTACCTTCATTATGGCCCGAACCTATCTGAACCACCTCGAGCCGGAATACCTGCGCTATTACTTCGCTGCCAAACTCGGCAACGGCATCGACGATATCGACCTCAACCTGGAAGACTTCCAGCAGCGAGTAAATTCCGATCTTGTGGGCAAGGTTGTCAATATTGCCAGTCGCTGCGCCGGTTTCATCAACAAGCGCTTTGAGGGCAAACTGGCCCACGAGCTGGACGAGGCCGATCTCCACAATGAGTTCATTGCTGCCGGAAAACAGATCGCCGAACTGTACGAAAAGCGTGAATTCAGCCAGGCGATGCGCCAGATCATGCACCTGGCCGACCGAGCCAATCAGTACATTGATGAGAAAAAGCCCTGGGTGCTGGCAAAGGAGGAAGGTAAGGAACTGGAGGTACAGGATGTCTGCACCATGGGCATCAATCTGTTCAGCGTGCTCATCGCCTACCTCAAGCCGGTCCTCCCCGTCACAGCGATGAAGGCCGAGGCGTTTTTGCGCATCAAGCCGCTGACTTGGAACAATTACTCTGTCCCTCTGCTGGGCCACACCATCGACAAGTTCACCCCGCTGATGACCCGCATCGAGCAGGAAAAGCTCGTGGCCATCCTTGAGGAGTCGAAACAGCACCTGGCGGTCACCAAGGAACCGACAAAACCCGCTGCAACCAGCCCTCTGGCCAAGGAACCCGTTGCCGAGACCATCTCCTTCGAGGACTTTGCCAAGCTCGATCTGCGCATCGCGCGAATCGCCAAGGCTGCTCACGTGGAAGGGGCCGACAAGCTGTTGCAGCTCACCCTTGACCTCGGGGGAGAGACCCGCAATGTCTTCGCCGGCATCAAATCAGCCTACAAGCCCGAGGATCTGGAGGGACGCCTCACGGTAATGGTCGCCAATCTGGCACCGCGCAAGATGAAGTTCGGTCTCTCTGAAGGGATGGTGCTCGCCGCCGGTCCAGGGGGCAAGGAACTGTTCATATTGGGTCCCGATGAGGGAGCGGAACCGGGAATGCGGGTCAAATAAGCCTTAGCTGAGCAGTTCTCTCGCGGCCAGGAAGGTCGCGAGATCTTCAGTAGTTTTATTCGGGATGGCAGAGTCTGTAGTGAGTAATCCTTGAATAATGAGGTTTCACAGCAGCACCTTCCCTCTTGCTTCTCTGTGGTTCGTACTAGCCACCTCTTGCATGAGCCCGTGCTGATGTAAGGGTTTTTATTGTAGAATTGTCCGGATATCCGTTGGCCATAGCCACAGAATCTCGT
Organism: Thiohalomonadaceae bacterium; assembly: GCA_041546305.1. Classification (GTDB taxonomy): domain Bacteria; phylum Pseudomonadota; class Gammaproteobacteria; order Thiohalomonadales; family Thiohalomonadaceae; genus JBFEYJ01. The sequence goes on from JBFEWO010000002.1 coordinate 50,237, forward strand.
CTTGTAGTTTTGGCGACGAACGGTAGACTAAGATATCCGAGTACTTTATTAGGTTATCCATGACCGAATACGCCCTTATTCTTGTCAGTACAGTGCTGGTCAACAACTTCGTCCTGGTGAAGTTTCTGGGGCTGTGTCCGTTCATGGGCGTCTCGCGCAAGCTGGAGACCGCTACCGGCATGGGGCTGGCGACCACCTTTGTGCTCACCCTCTCGGCCATCTGCTCCTACCTGGTCAATGAATATCTGCTGACGCCACTGGAACTGGAATACCTGCGGACCATTGCCTTCATTCTCGTGATCGCGGTGGTGGTGCAGTTTACCGAGATGGTGGTGCACAAGACCTCTCCGCTTCTCTATCAGGTGCTGGGCATCTTCCTGCCGCTGATTACCACCAATTGCGCGGTACTGGGCGTGGCCCTGCTCAACACTCAGGCGCAACATGGTTTTATTGAGTCGGCGGTCTACGGTTTCGGTGCCGCGGCTGGCTTCTCCCTGGTACTGGTGCTGTTCGCTGCGATGCGCGAGCGTATTACCGTGGCAGATGTCCCGGTTATCTTTCGTGGCCCGGCGATTGCCCTCATCACCGCCGGCCTGATGTCACTGGCCTTTATGGGCTTTTCCGGATTGGTGAAAGGCTGATGGTTAGCGCGATCCTCGCCCTCACGGCGCTTGCCGTCGTCTTCGGCGTGTTGCTTGGCTTTGCAGCGGTCCGCTTCAAGGTGAAGAGTGATCCTATAGTCGATAAGGTCGATGCGATCCTGCCGCAGACCCAGTGCGGACAATGCGGTTTTGCCGGATGCCGTCCCTACGCCGAGGCCATCGCCAGTGGCGAGACTGACATCAATCGCTGCCCTCCGGGAGGGGAAACGGTGATCCTGGCACTGGCGGACCTGCTCGGGGTTGATCCCAAGCCCCTGGATGATGAGGTCGGTGAAGAGAAAGCCAAACTGGTCGCCTTCATCGATGAGCCCATCTGTATCGGCTGCACCCTCTGTTATCAGGCCTGCCCCGTCGATGCTATTGCCGGCGCCGCCAAACAGATGCATACCATAATCGAAAGCGAATGCACCGGCTGCGAACTGTGTGTCGAACCCTGCCCGGTGGACTGTATTTATATGATTCCCGTCAAGGAGAGCCCCAATACCTGGAAGTGGCCCTTCCCCGAGGAGGAGAAGAAGGCATGAGTCGCAAGCTCTGGCACTTCCCTGGCGGGTTGCACCTTCCAGATAACAAGGCAATGTCCACCGGACGGCCATCGGGCCAGTCGGCAATTCCTCAGCGTCTGATTATTCCACTACAACAGCACATCGGCGCCCCGGCCAAGCCACTGGTAGCGGTCGGCGACCGGGTACTCAAAGGTGAGATGCTCGCAAAGCCGGAGGGCTATGTCAGTGCACCGGTCCATGCCAGTAGCTCCGGCACGGTGTTAGCTATTGAGGAGCATCCAGTCCCTCATCCCTCAGGCCTCTCTGCACCTTGCATTATTATCGAGACAGATGGTGAGGATCGCTGGGCAGAGCTGGCTCCCCACCCAGACTATCGCCAACTCGACCCCAGTGAGCTACGCAATATCATTCGCGATGCGGGTATTGTGGGTCTGGGCGGTGCCGGTTTCCCCGCCTTTATCAAGCTCAATCCGGGTTCACGCGTGGCCATCGACACGCTTATCCTTAACGGCGCCGAGTGTGAGCCCTACATTACATGCGACGATATGTTGATGCGCGAGCGCGCCGAGGAGGTGATCTACGGTGCCCGCATCATGCGCCATGCACTGCAAGCCAAGCAGTGCCTTATCGGCATTGAGGACAACAAACCCGAGGCCCTGGCAGCGATACAAGACGCCCTTGCCCATATTGACGACAAAAGCATCGAGGCCGTGCAGGTGCCGACCCGTTATCCGACGGGCGGAGAAAAGCAGCTGATCAAGATCCTCACCGGCAAGGAGGTTCCCTCCCAGGGGCTGCCCATCGATATCGGTATTGTCTGCCATAACGTCGCCACCGCCGCCAGCGTTCACCGAGCGGTGGACCTAGGGGAACCGCTGATCAGCCGCCTTGTCACCATCACCGGGCATGGTGCCGCTGAACCACAGAATGTGGAGGTCCGCATTGGAACTCCCATTGCAGGCCTCCTTGAGCAGGCTGGGGGAGTTAACACGGCGCCCCATCGACTGCTGATGGGTGGTCCCATGATGGGTTTCGAGCTGAAAAATGCCGAGTTACCCGTTATCAAAACCACCAACTGCCTGCTTCTTGCCAGTGCCGAAGATTCACCGGAGCGCGGGCCGGGACGAGCCTGCATCCGCTGCGGGGCATGCGCCGAGGTCTGTCCTGCATTGTTGCTGCCGCAACAAATCTACTGGTATGCACGGGCCAAGGATTTCGACAAGGCGCAGGACTACAACCTGTTCGACTGCATCGAGTGCGGCTGCTGTGCCTACGTCTGCCCCTCCAACCTGCCACTGGTACAGTATTACCGCTTTGCCAAGACCGAGATCTGGGCCCAGGAGCGGGATAAAAAAGCGGCCGACAAGGCACGCGAACGTCACGAATTTCGCGTTTTCCGCCAGGATCGGGAAAAGGAAGAGCGGGCGGCCAAGCACAAGGCCAAGGCCAAAGCGGTGAAGAAAAACAGTGATGAGGATACCAAAAAGGCCGCCATACAGGCCGCCATGGAAAGGGCCAAGGCCAAGCGTGAGGCCGCCGGTATTGAGCCGAAGAATACTGAAAACCTCACCGAGGCACAGCGACAACAGATCGCCGAGGCCGAGGAGCGCCGCCAGGCAATGAAAGATCAGAACACCTCCAGCACCGCTAAAAAAGAAGCGAACGAGGAATAAGTGCATGAGTGCTGTCCTACCCAGTTCCCCCCATGTGCACGGTCCCAATGCCGTCAGCAAGGTGATGCATCAGGTCAGTCTGGCGCTGATACCGGCCTTGATCGCCTATACCTGGCTGTTCGGCTGGGGTGTGGTGCTCAATGTTCTGATCGCGGCGACGGTCGCCCTGGCCAGTGAAGCTCTGGTACTCAAGCTCCGCGATCGTCCTGTGATGGCTACCTTGGCCGATGGCAGCGCCCTGGTCACCGCGCTGCTGCTGGCCATCGCCCTGCCGCCGCTGGCCCCCTGGTGGTTGACTACGCTAGGCGTCGCCTTTGCCATCATCCTCGCCAAGCAGCTTTATGGCGGTCTAGGTTACAACCCCTTCAATCCGGCCATGATCGGCTATGTGGTGTTGCTCATCTCCTTTCCACTGGAGATGACCAGCTGGCTGGCACCGGGCGAGCTGCGTGAAGGTGCCCTGAGCTTTGCCGGGGCGGTCAGTTATGTCTTCACCGGCAACCTGCCGGGAATGACCGGCCTGGACAGCCTGACCATGGCCACTCCGCTGGACACGATGAAGACCCAGCTGGGGCTGGAACTGACCCTGAATGAGATCACCGCTTCATCTGTGTTTGGTGAACTTGGCGGTACCGGCTGGGAGGTGGTCAATGGACTGATCCTGCTCGGCGGTCTGTTCCTGCTCTTTCGCCGTATCATCAGCTGGCACGTACCAGTTGCCATGCTCAGCAGCCTGTTCCTGGCTTCCGGACTGTTTCACCTGATCAATCCCGACCATTACGCCGGTCCCCTGTTCCACCTGTTCAGCGGCGGCGCCATGCTCGGTGCATTCTTCATTGCCACCGATCCGGTGAGCGGCGCCACCAGCGATAAGGGTCGTCTGTGGTTTGGCGCTGGTGTCGGCCTGCTGACTTTCATCATCCGTACCTGGGGTGGCTATCCCGATGGCGTCGCCTTCTCGGTCCTGTTGATGAACATGGCTGCCCCGACCATCGATTACTACACCCAGCCCAGGGTGTTCGGTCACAAGCGAGGATAGCCGCCATGCCATGGAAGAACATGCTGATCGGCGGGCTCATCCTTGGCCTGTTTGCCGTGGTCGGGACCGGGCTGGTGGCCCTGACCTATGACGGCACCGCTGAACGCATTGCCGAGAATGAACGCCAGGCACTGCTTCGCAGCCTGCACCAGATCATCTCGCCCGAATCGCACGATAACGACATCTATACCGATATCATCAAGATCAGTGATCCCCTACTCGGCACCAACCAACCGGTGACGGTTTACCGAGCCCGCGAGGGCAAGCAGCCGGTGGCGGTGGTGATCGCCTCCGTCGCACCTGAAGGCTATGGCGGCCCGATCAAGCTATTGGTCGGCATTCACTATGACGGAACCCTCGCTGGAGTGAGAGTGATCAGTCATAAAGAGACCCCCGGCCTTGGCGATGCCATCGAGGCCGATCGTACCGATTGGATCCTCACCTTCAAGGGCCGCTCCCTGGAAGACCCTGAGGAAAAGCGCTGGGCGGTGAAAAAGGACGGTGGTATCTTCGATCAGTTCACCGGTGCCACTATTACCCCACGTGCTGTGGTTCAGGGGGTATACAATACCCTGCGTTATTATCAGAAGCACCGTGACGCGCTGTTTGCGCCGGTAACGGAGAGTGACAATGGCTGAAGCACATTACGGCAAAATCGCCAAAGACGGGCTGTGGGATAACAACGTTGCGCTGGTACAGATCCTGGGTCTATGCCCGCTGCTGGCAGTCACCTCTACCGCCATCAACGGTCTGGGGCTCGGCATCGCCACCACACTGGTACTGGTCGCCTCCAATTTCACTGTCTCTCTCATCCGACACCTAGTCCGACCTGAGGTGCGAATCCCGGTCTTTGTGCTGGTGATCGCCTCCTTCGTCACCGCGGTGGAACTGGCGATGAACGCCTTTTTCCATGACCTCTACAAAGTACTCGGCATCTTTATCCCGCTCATCGTCACCAACTGCTCTATTTTGGGTCGAGCAGAGGCCTTCGCCTCGAAAAACCCGGTCGGCAAATCCGTGGTGGACGGGCTGACAATGGGGATCGGTTTTGCTGTCGTACTGGTGCTGCTGGGGGCCATGCGCGAACTGATCGGCGCAGGTACCCTCTTTGCCCAGGCGCACATGATGTTCGGCGAGGCCGCCCGCTGGCTCACCGTGACCATAATCGAAGACTATAAAGGCTTCCTTCTCGCCATCCTGCCGCCCGGTGCTTTCATCGGTTTGGGACTACTCATCGCGCTGAAAAACCTCATCGAACAGCGGCTCGAGAAGCGGGCCAAACAGACCGTACCCGCCGCTTCCCCGGCTGAAGCTGAGGCCTGAGCAGGAAATTTTCCGCGAAATTATTTTCTCTCGAGCACGAGAAAACTGCAGGCGTAAGGGTTTTTCTCATCCGCCGGGTGCTCTTCCCTGTTCACCTCATGCCACTCCTCCCAATCAAACTCTGGGAACCAGGCATCCGCCGCAAAGCTGCCGTGTACCAGGGTGAGATAGAAGCGATCGGCCTGCGGCAGCATCTGGGCATAAAACGACTCGCCACCAATAATCATCACCTCATCGACCTCACCCGCGGCACTGATTGCTTCGTCGATACTGTGAACAATCACAATTCCTTCAGCGCGATAGCTTTCATCACGGGTGATGACGATGTTGATGCGCTCGGGCAACGGCCTGCCACCGAAGGACTCGAAGGTCTTGCGCCCCATGATGATGGGTTTTCCCAGGGTATGTCGCCGAAACCACTTCATGTCGACGGGCAGCTTCCAGGGCAGGCGGTTTTCAATACCAATGGCTCGGTCATCAGCCATGGCAGCAATCAGGGAGATAGTCGGTTTGCTCACTTGGCTTCCTGCTAATTCAGATTAGACGGCGACCGGCGCTTTAATCGGTGGATGGTGCTCGTAACCCACCAGCTCGAAATCCTCGAAAGTAAAACCAAAGATATCCTTTACCTTCGGATTGATACGCATGGTGGGTAACGCAAAGGGCGTACGGGTGAGCTGAAGTCGTGTCTGCTCCAGATGATTGGAGTATAGGTGGGCATCGCCCAGGGTGTGGACAAAATCCCCCGGCTGGAGATCGCATACCTGCGCCATCATCATCGTCAGCAGGGCATAGGAGGCAATATTGAAGGGCACGCCGAGGAAGATATCGGCAGAGCGCTGATAGAGCTGACAGGAGAGCTTGCCCTCGGCCACATAGAACTGAAACAAGGTGTGACAGGGCGGTAGTGCCATGCTGTCCACCTCGGCGACATTCCAGGCCGAGACGATCATTCGCCGCGAGTCCGGGGTGTTCCTGATTTGCTCGACGACTTGCCTGATCTGATCCACGTGACCGCCGTCCGGGGTCGGCCAGGAACGCCACTGGTAGCCGTAGCCGGGTCCGATGCCCCCCCACTCCTCGGCAAAATCAGCATCCTCTCGCATGCGGGCGACGAAATCCTCCAGGGAGATCTGTTCACCGGTCGCCTTTCTGTAGTTGGCGTGGGGCCACTCGTTCCAGATCCCCACCCCATTGTCGACCAGATATTTGATGTTGGTATCACCGGCAAGGAACCACAGCAGTTCGTGGATGATCCCTTTGAGAAAGACCTTTTTGGTGGTGAGCAGCGGAAAGCCCTCACTCAGATCGAAGCGCATCTGGTGGCCGAACACGCTCATGGTCCCGGTGCCGGTGCGGTCCTCCTTTTTCACCCCGTTATCCAGAACGTGCTGCATCAAATCCAGGTACTGGCGCATGGCTCCCCTCTTCGGCTTCTCGTTATCTATCGTGCCATTATACCCACCAGCCACAGGTGTGAAACTGGTGCGTGTTAACTCGTCGCATTTACTTGGCCAGAAAATCCGTTCAATATGGTTTAAAGGCAATTTCGCATATCAGGGAGCGGTCCTGCCCAGACCATTAATCAAACAGGGAGTAAGCCATGCGCCTCTATGACAATCCCATCTCCGGCAACTGTTATAAGGTCCGTCTCTTCCTCGCCCTCATTGGCAAGAGCTTTGAAAGTATTCCTATCGATTCAGTGAACGGCGAAACCAGGCAGCCGGACTTTCTCGCTATCTCCCCTCGCGGCCTGATCCCGGTGCTGGAAGACAATGGCACCCGCATTGCGGATTCGATGGCGATCCTGGTGTATCTGGCACGGCGCTATGCCCCTGATTGGCTTCCCGACAACCCGATAGGCATGGCAAGGGTCATGGAGTGGCTGGCGATAGCCGCCGATGAATTACAGCATGGCGCCGCGCAGGCCAGACGAATTAAGAAGCTGGGAGCACCGGGTAACCTGACCCAGGCGCAGATGCATGCCGAAAACGGACTCTCCCTGCTGGACAAGCGACTGGAATACCACACCTGGCTCAGTGATGACAGGCCCACCATCGCCGATATTGCCTGCTATCCCTATGTGGCGCTTATTCCTCAGGCCGGGGTGCCAATCGATCCCTACCCGCCCATTCGCGAGTGGATGGATCGTATCCGGCAGTTACCGGGTTATATCGGTATGGAAGGGATATAACAGCAACGAAATGGCTGGCTGCCTATCGCTTGCGATAGGCATAGAGCAGCATCCCGGCACCCGCCACAATCAATGGCAGTGACAGCACCTGCCCCATGGTTACCCAGCCGAAAGCCAGATAGCCGATGTGGGCATCGGGGAGACGCACGAACTCCACCAGGAAACGGAAGGCACCGTAGCAGAGGGCAAACAGGCCGGAGACCGCAAGAGTCGGCCTCGGCCGGGCCGAGAACCACCACAGGATCGCCAGCAGCACCGGCCCCTCCAGCACGAATTCATAGAGCATCGAGGGATGGCGTGGCTCGGGGCCTGCACCGGGAAAGACCATCGCCCAGGGAACATCGGAGACCTTGCCCCAAAGTTCGGCATTGATGAAATTGCCGATACGACCGGCGCCTAGGCCAAGGGGAATCAGCGGGGCGATGAAGTCCACCGTATTCCAGTAGCCATGCCGGTACTTGCGGTTGAACAACCACAAGGCGATCAGAACCCCGAGCAGGCCACCATGGAAGGACATCCCCCCCTCCCATACTGTCAGCAGCACCAGGGGATTTTCAAGAAACGCTGGCAGGTTGTAGAACAGGGTGTACCCCAACCGGCCACCGAGCACCACCCCCATGGCGATGTAGAAAACCACATCATCCATCTGGGCGGCGGTCCAGCCGGAGTTGGGCCTGGCCGCACGGATGCGTCCCAGCCACCAGCCACCGGCAAAACCAACGAGGTACATGATGCCGTACCAGTGGACCTTG
>JBFEWO010000057.1:0-16039 GCA_041546305.1 Thiohalomonadaceae bacterium
CAGCGAGGCGATCTTGTTGCCGTCGACATAGACCCCTGGGGCGTCCTGACGTGCCTCGGCAGCGATGTGGTAGTCACCGAGCAGGGTAATCACCGCCTGTTCCATGGCGCTGACCACCTGGCGCACGCCCAGCTTGCGTCGACGCAGATCCAGCAGCAGATAGGCCACCAGCTGGCCGGGGCCGTGGTAAGTCACCTGGCCGCCGCGGTCCACCTGTACCACCGGGATCTCCCCCGGGGCAAGCAGGTGCTCGGCCTTGCCATTCATCCCCTGGGTAAATACCGGCGGGTGCTGCAGCAGCCAGATCTCGTCCGGCGTGTCGCTGGTACGGCTTTCGGTAAATGCCTGCATCGCCTGGAACGTGGGCAGGTAATGGACCAGGCCGAGGCGGCGCACTACTACAGTTTCAACGTTCAAAGTTCAAAGTTCAAAGTTCAAGGTTCAAGGTTCAAAGTTTAAGGTTCAAAGTATAAGGTTCAACGAGCTGGTCGTGTCACAATAAGCGAGGAGCCTGACTGCGCCTCTTTGAACTTGAAACTTTTAACCTGGAACTGATTTAGAGGGCCATCAAAACCTGCTCACAGGCGGTGAGCTCCCGGTAGATGTTATCGAGCTGTTCCCGGCTGGTAGCTCGCACGGTCACAGTAACCGAGATGTATTTGCCGCCTTTGCTGTCGACGGTTTTTACGGCACCTTCGCCCAGGTCCGGGGCGTGTTTGCGCACCAGGGAGATCACCAGTGCCTCGAATTGCCCATCCGACAAACCCATGGCCTTGATCGGGAACTGGCAGGGGAATTCCATTACGGTGTCTTGCTTCTTCATACTCATGCTCAATCTGTCCGGCCCTCACGAAAGGCCTGTTTGTATTCCTGATAGAGGTCGCGCAGGCGATGCCAGAGCGGACCGGGGTGGCCATTACCGACCGGCACGCCATCGAGGCGCAGCACCGGAACGATCTCCCGTGTGGAAGAGGTCACCCAGATCTCGTCGGCTGCGCGCAGCTGCTGTTCGCTGATGGCGCCCTCGACACAGGGGATGGCGCTGCTGTGGCACAGTTCCACCACCAGATCACGAGTGACCCCCGGCAGCAGCAGGTTGCTCTTCGGCGGGGTGATCACGACCCCATGGTTGACAATAAAGATATTACTCGCCGCTCCCTCGGTAACGAAATGGTCGCGTAGCATGATGGCCTCTTCGGCCCCCTGAGCCACCGCCTGCTGGCGCATCAGGATATTGGGCAGTAGGGCAATGGCCTTGATGTGGCACCATTTCCAGCGGATATCCTCGACGGCTACGGCATTCAGTCCGGTTACAGAATCCGCAGGTTTCGATTCCAGGCGCGTACTCATGGCAAACACGGTGGGTATCGCATCGCGCGGGAAGGCGTGGTCGCGCGTGGTGGCGCTGCCGCGGGTGATCTGCAGGTAGAGCGACTGGTCACCGGCGCCGTTGCGTTGCACCAGTTCCTGCAGCACCCCTTGCCACTGCCGGTGGTCCAATGGATTGGCCAGGTGGATTGCCTCCAGGCTGTGATCGAGCCGTCCAAGGTGGTGGGCGAGGCGAAAGGGGCGCCCGCCGTAGACCGGGATCACCTCGTAAATCCCGTCGCCAAAAAGGAAACCGCGATCGAGTACTGAGACCTTTGCCTCATCGACAGGAAGAAATTCGCCGTTGAGGTAGACCGTCATGGCATTCGTCGCTACCTACTGGAACATCATCAGGATGTGATCCAGGGCGTTGTGCCACAGGCTCCCCTCGGCGACATCTTCCAGCGCTACCAGAGGGCGTTGTACCAGCAGCTCCTCGCCGAGGTTGATGTTGACCGTACCAAATGCCTCACCATGGCTGACCGGGGCGACAATATTCTGGTCAATACTGATGGAGGCCTTGAGGTCATTGTACTGGCCACGCGGAACGGTGACATAAAGTTCATTCAACAGCCCCAGCGACAGGTTTTCTGTTGCCCCTTTCCAGATACGCATTTGCTTGAGTGGCTCGGATGCTGTGTAGAGCCGGTGGGTTTCATAGAAGCGAAAACCGTAGTTGATCAGCTTCTGGCTCTCCTGGGCACGCGCCTTTTCGCTGTTGGTACCCATCACCACGGAGATGAGGCGCATCTGATCGCGCTGGGCCGAGGCCACCAGGCAGTAGCCTGCTGACTCGGTGTGGCCGGTCTTCAAACCGTCGACGCTCTCGTCACGGTAGAGCAGCAGGTTACGGTTGGACTGGGTGATGTTGTTGTAGGTGTATTTTTTCTCCGAGTACCAGCTGTAGTACTCGGGAAATTCGGTGATCAGGGCGCGGGCCAGCTGTGCCATGTCACGGGGTGTGGTGAGATGCCCCTCCGCCGGCAGACCGGTGCTGTTGGCGAAATGGGTATTGCTTAGGCCCAGCCTGGCGGCATGGTTGTTCATCAGGCCGGCAAAGGCCTCTTCACTGCCGGCGACATATTCGGCCAGTGCCACACTGGCATCGTTGCCCGACTGGATGATCATCCCCTTGAGTAACTCTTCGACCGTAACGAAGGTATTGACCTCGATGAACATTCGCGACCCGGTCATGCGCCAGGCCTTTTCGCTGACCCGTACCTTGTCGTTAAGCTGGATGTTTCCGGCCTTCAGTTCGTGGAACACCGCATAGGCGGTCATCAACTTGGTCAGGCTGGCCGGTTCCATTTGCTCGGCAGCGTTGGATTCGCTAATTATCTGCCCGCTGTGAAAATCCATCAGGAGATAGCCGCTGGCAGCCAGTCGAGGCGGCGAGGGGATCAGGCTGCTGGCGGCCTGGGCCAGTGGCAGGCAGAGGAGAAGAAGTGTGGCGGTGAGAAGGTGTAATGCTCGCATTGTGCTTAATTTAACCGTGAAATAATGACGTTATTGCTGATAATAAGCGTAGTTTATCGACTTGCCGTGCGGAAAAGTAGACCGTGTTGGCAGACCTGAAGTTCAGTCGATGACGATATTCGGTACGCCCATACCCAGTTGGCCGATGCGTACTGCTAACCGGTCAGCCTCCTCGACGGAGGTGAGCGGCCCGATTCGTACGCGATAAATGTCCTGACGATCCACTGTCGATGCCAGTACCTGAACACCGGCCACATCATTTAGGGCCAGGCGTGCCCGTAGCGCATCGGCATTATCGCGACTGATGAAAGAGCCGAGTTGCAGATAGAGTAGCCCTTTGCCCGAGGGTTTCTGCTCGGTTACGGGCGGTGCCGGTTGGCTTGCACCTGCTTGCGCCTGTTTATCCCCTGGGGCCTCGCCGGGCTCGATGGAACGGATCTCAACCTGTCCCGTGCCGGTTTGGGCGATACCGAGTTTGCTGGCGGCGGCATACGAGAGGTCTATGATCCGGTTCTCATGGAAGGGGCCGCGATCATTGACCCTCACGACCACCTTTTTACCGTTCTTCAGGTTGGTGACCTCCAGGTAAGAGGGAATCGGCAGGGTTTTGTGGGCCGCCGTCATGGCATACATGTTGTAGATTTCGCCGTTGGAGGTCTTTCGGCCATGAAATTTGTTGCCGTACCAGGAAGCGATCCCACGCTCCCGGTAGCCCTTGCTGCTTTTCATCACGTAGTAGCGCTTGCCAAGCACTACGTAGGTGGGAGGGTTGCCTGCTCGGGTGCGCTGTTCGTGACGCGGCACCGCATCGGGGACATGGGACAGGTCCATCGGTTGTCTGGGACCGCTATCGCGCGTGTTGATGCTGCAGGCACTGAGGAGCAATGCCGCCGACAGAACCGCAAGGTAAGGCTGGTGGGAATACTGTCGGAGGCTACTCATGGCTTATCCCGAAGTGTCGTCGTCCGGTTGCCGGCTGGCGGTGCGGGAGGTGCGGATCGCTTCGGCGAGTTGATAGACCGCCATGGCATAGAGCGGACTGCGATTGTAGCGGGTGATGACATAGAAGTTATGCCGTGTCAGCCAGTACTCCTCTTTCCCTTCATCACTATCAAGAGCCAGCAATGCTGCGGTTTCATCCTCCTTTAGCGGCGTGAGAGGGGCAATCTCGGCGCGCTTGAGCTCCTCCAGGGAGAGGGAAGGTTTTAGCCCTTTATCCAGTAGTACCTGCGGGACACCCTTGTGTTGGGTGAGCCGCTCGGCCACCGGTTCGCCGTTACGCCAGTGATGACGGGCAAAGTAGTTGGCGACGCTGCCGATGATATCGGCATGGTTTTCCCACAGGTCACGGTGGCCATCGGCGTCGAAATCGACCGCATAGCTGCGAAAGCTGCTGGGAATGAACTGGGGCATGCCCATGGCACCGGCGTAGGAACCGAGGAATTCCATCGGGTCGCGTTTTTCCTCTTGGGCCATGAGCAGAAACTCCTCCAGCTGGCCACGGAAAAACTGCCCTCTCGGAGGATAGTCAAAACCGAGGGTGCTCAGGGCATCAATCACCCGATAGCTGCCCTGATTGCGGCCGTAGAAGGTTTCCACGCCGATGATGGCCACAATGATGTGGGCAGGCACCCCGTACTCCTTCTCGGCACGGGCAAGTGTATCGGCATGTTCTTGCCAGAATTTCAGGCCGCCATGGATACGGCGTTCGGTGAGGAAGATCGGCCGATAGCGGTACCAGGGTTTGGCTTCCGCCGGGCGGTTGATCGCCTCGATGATGCTGGGTTGATGTTTCACCCGGGAAAACAGCTGCTCCAGCTTCGTCTGAGCGAAACGGTGTTCGCTCACCATTTGTGCGATAAAAGCCTCGATTTCCCTTTCCTGTTTCCCGTCAAATCCCTGACCTAACAGTGGCGAGCTGAGCAGCAGACACGACAATGCAAGGTAACAGCGTTTCACGATTATCAGTTCTTAAGTAATTTGCGGTGGGTGTGGATGGACATCAGCATACCGAATGCTGCCATCAAGGTCACCATGGAGCTGCCACCATAACTAATCAAGGGCAGAGGTACGCCCACGACCGGCAGCAGGCCACTGACCATGCCGATGTTGACGAAAACGTAGATTAGAAACGTCATGGTCAGGCCTCCCGCCAACAGGCGTGAAAAGGTGTCCTGGGCCTGATTGGCGATGTAAAGGCCGCGCAGCACGATAAACAGATAGAGGGCCAGCAGGAATACGGTGCCCATCAGGCCGAATTCCTCACTGAACACGGCAAAGATGAAGTCGGTATGGCGCTCTGGCAGGAACTCCAAATGAGACTGCGTGCCGTTGAGCCACCCCTTGCCGTAGAGCCCGCCTGAGCCGATGGCGATCTTCGACTGGATGATGTGATAGCCGGCACCGAGGGGATCGTTCTCGGGATTGAGGAAAGTGAGTACTCGCTGACGTTGGTAGTTGTGCATGCCGTATTCCCACATCAACCAGCCGAGAGGCACAGAGAGTACGGCAGCGGTACCTATCAGACGCCATTGCAGTCCGGCAAAAAGCAGTACAAAAAAGCCGGAACTGGCGATCAGCAGTGCGGTGCCGAGGTCAGGCTGCTTGACGATGAGCAGGGTTGGAATAATGGCCAGCAGCCCGGCAAGCAGCAGGTTTGTAGGCCTGGGCGGTAGGGATTTTTCCGCCAGGTACCAGGCGACCATCATTGGCACTGCCAGTTTCATCAGCTCGGAGGGCTGAAAGCGAATGCCTCCAATGGCAAGCCAGCGCTGCGCCCCCTTGCCGGTGACGCCCAGGATCAGCACGGCGATCAACATAATCAGCCCGATACCGAAGATCCATTTGGTCCAGCGCATCAGCGTCTCCGGTGAGACCTGGGCCAGCAACAGCATCACGCCGAAAGAGACCGCCAGACGGGTCAGTTGGCGCCAGATCATGGTCATATCCTGCCCGCTGGCGCTGTAGATGATAAACAACCCGGCGCCGGCAAGCAGCAACAGACCGCCGAGCAGCGGCGGATCGAGATGAATCCGGCGCAACAGGCTGTGACTGGTCGACACGTCGCTAACTAGCATGATTTACCCCTAATTCTTCGTGCCATGCATGTAGGCATCGATAACAGCCCGTGCAACAGGTGCCGCGACGCTGCCGCCGCTTCCCCCGTTCTCGACGATCAGCGCCACAGCGATTTCCGGGTCCTGCGAGGGGGCGAAGGCGATGAACAGGGCATGGTCGTGTAGCCGTTTGGCCAGCTCTTCCGCGTCATATTCGGCGTCCTGGGCGACCGAAAAGACCTGGGCGGTACCGGTCTTGCCGGCAATGGTGTAGTCCAGCCCTTGGCTGATGCGCCTGGCCGTCCCGTGCGGACTATGTACCACGCTGGTCATGGCCCGTTCGATGCGTTCCCAGTTGGCTCTGTCCTTGATCTCTACATCGCCCAGCTGCATGGAGGGGAGCGGGCTGTGCGACTGGCTGACTGGATCCTCGATGGTCCTGACCACCAGCGGTTTGAGGCGTTTGCCTCCGGCGGCGAAGGTCGCAGTGGCGTTTGCCAGCTGGAGTGGCGTGCTGAGATTGAAACCCTGGCCGATGCCGGTGATCAGGGTTTCGCCTGGAAACCAGGGTTCCTTGCGAACCCGACGCTTCCACTCACGACTGGGCAAGAGTCCGGAAGCCTCGCCTCCGATATCGATCCCGGTCTTCGTGCCGAAACCGAACTGGCTGAGGTAACTGGAGATATTATCGATGCCGAGGTTAAACGACAGGTCGTAGAAGAACACATCACAGGACTCCACAATGGCACGGGTCAGGCTGATGGGGCCATGCCCCGTCTTCTTCCAGTCACGGTATCGGTGGTCGTCATCCTTGAGGCTGTACCAGCCGTGACACGCTACCGAGTCCCAGGCGTTGATTTTATTCAGCTCAAGCCCTGCCAGGCCGATAAAGGGTTTGGTCGTAGAGCCGGGGGGGTATTGACCGCGCAGAGCGCGATTGAACAGTGGCTGATCGGGGGAGTCACTCAGGGCCCGATAGTTGGCAAGAGAGATGCCGTTAACGAACAGGTTCGGATCGTAGGTCGGGACACTGACCAGGCTGTATACGGCACCCGTTTTGGGGGAGATCGCCACCAATGCCCCGCGCTCACCATTGAATGCCGTTTCCGCCGCACGCTGCAGGGCCACATCGATGTTGAGGTAGAGATTCTGTCCCGGTACCGGCGCACTGCGGTCAAGGACGCGCAGCACCCGCCCTCGAGCGTTGGTTTCCACCCGCTGGTGACCTACCTGTCCATGAAGCAGTGCTTCATAGCTCTTTTCCACACCGGTTTTGCCGATGTAGTTCGTGGACGCATAGTTTGCTGGGTCGAGGGTGCGCAGCTCCTTCTCATTGATGCGTCCGACGTAGCCGACAGAGTGAACGGTTAGCGGGCCGAGCGGGTAGTGGCGGGTAAGGGTCGAGTTGATCTCGACACCGCTCAAGCGGTGGCTGTTGACGGCGATCTTCGCCACCTCTTCGTCGCTCAGGCGAAAGCGCAGAGGGACCGCTTCGAAGCGGCGGCGGCGTTTGATTTCATGCTGGAAGCGCTCCAAGTCCTCTTCACTGACCTCGATGAGCCCGGCGATTTCCGCCAAGGTGTTCTCCATGTCCTCGACCCGTTCCTGTACGATCTCCAGGCTGTAGGTGGGGATGTTTTGCGCCAGCAGCACCCCGTTTCGATCATAGATCAGGCCCCGTGGTGGCGGTAAGGGCAGCACATCCACCCGGTTGTTGGTGGAGAGGGTGGCATAGAGGTCATGTTGCAGGATTTGCAGATAGGCCATTCGCGCCAGCAGGACGAGCATGAGCAGCAAGCTGAAGATGGCAACGACCACTGCCCGCAGTGAGAACAGGTGCCGTTCCCGCTCCGGGTTTTTCAGTAATGTGACTCTACGCTTCATTTGCCGAACCGCCTGCTAGCATGCACCCGCCGCACTAGCTGACCCTGAAGTGGCGGCGCAGATCGCGCAGTACGATGAATACCCAGGCCCACAGCAACATGCTGGTCAGGGAGGGGAGCCAGTAGGCAAGACTGTCAGGCGATTGGCCCAGAAATCCTCTGATCCAGGTAATCAGCAGCTGCTGCATCAGCACCAGAACCAGCACAATCAGTGACTGTTGCAGCAGCGGATAGATGCGCATGCGCTGGTGCAGGTTCAGGGTGAAATAGGCGATCAGCGCCAACGACAGGGCGTATTGTCCCAGCACCGCACCGTGGATGACATCGAGAAACAGGCCGACGACCCAGCCGATGCCTACGCCGACCCGCTCTGGCAGTGCCATGCACCAGTAAATCAGCACCATCGTGGCCCACTCCGGTCGCAAATAGGCAGCCCAGTCAGGGAGGGGCAGCATGGTCAGCATCAGGGCGACCGTGAAGCTCATGGCGATGACCCAGCCACCGCGGTGATAGACGGTACTCATTCCTCGACCTCCGTCTTTTCCGGCCACACCAGCAATACCTCCTGCGCCCTATCGAGGTGGGCAAGGGGGGTCGCGGTAATCGTGGCGAAGGGCTCGGCCGGATTGCGCTCTACCCGAGTGATCTCGGCCACCGGGTAACCGGCGGGAAAACGCTGGCCCAGGCCGGAGGTGACCAGCAGGTCACCCTCCTGGATATCGGCATTGTTCGGGATGTGGGGGATATCCAGGCTGGCCGGTTCGCCAGTGCCGAGGGCAATGGCGCGTAGACCGTTACGGTTGACCTGGATCGGAATGGCGTGACTCGGGTCGGTGATCAGCATCGCCGTGCTGCTGAGGGGAGAGACATGGATCACCTGCCCCATGACGCCGGCTGAATCAATGAGGGGGTGGCCCTCAAGGATGCCGTCCTGACTCCCCTTGTTCAGCAAAATCTGGCGCTTGAAGGGATCGAAGTCGACCGATATCAGTTCGGCGATGAGGACTCGCTCCCAGCGACGGCTGGATGACTGCAACAGTGAGCGTAGCCGAACGTTTTCACGTTCGAGGGAGGCGAGCTTCAGCAGGCTGACCTGTGCCTCCAGCTGGCGGGTGCGAAGAGTTCGGTTTTCTTCGAGTAAGGTGCGATGTTCCCTCAGGGTCTCACTGGCCCAGTCGCCAACGGCGAAGGGCATATTCACCAGGTATTGCAGGGGATAAACAACGACAGAGAGTGTGGCACGTATGCCCTGGAGGGCATGTTGCCGATGATCGAGGGTCATCAGAGCAATAGAGGCGATAACCAGCAGGCCTGCGCGGAGCGTGATTGAAGGACCCTGTAGAAACAGTGGTTTAATGGCTTGCTTCCCTCTGGATGGTTTCTTGCGGCAAGTATTTTAATTATGACGCCGCAGGAGATTAAATTATTTAATGTGTTTAACATTTTGACATCCGGTCTTCAGCCAACCGGGCTGCCCGGCCCTCCCTGGCCCAGCGGCGTTATTGCCGTCTCGGTGCGCCTTATTCCAGTGAGAAGATATCGCCGCCGTGCTCGTCCATCAGCTCCAGCGCGCGACCACCGCCTCGGGCGACGCAGGTCAGCGGATCCTCGGCGATGACGACCGGCAGGCCGGTCTCTTCCATCAGCAGGCGGTCCAGATCGCGCAGCAAGGCCCCGCCTCCGGTCAGCACCATGCCTCGCTCGGCGATATCCGCGCCCAGCTCCGGTGGGGTCTGCTCCAGCCCGGTTTTTACCGCGCTAATGATCCCGGAGAGGGGCTCCTGCAGCGCCTCGAGAATCTCATTGGAGTTGAGGGTAAAGCTTCGAGGGATCCCTTCTGCCAGGTTGCGGCCACGCACTTCCATTTCGCGCACCTCGGCACTGGGATAGGCGGAACCGATTTCGTGCTTTATGCGCTCGGCGGTGGACTCCCCGATGAGGGTACCGTAGTTGCGGCGGATGTAGCTGATGATCGCCTCATCGAAGCGGTCGCCGCCGATACGTACTGAATTGGAGTAAACCACGCCGTTGAGGGAGAGCACCGCTATCTCGGTGGTGCCCCCGCCGATATCCAGCACCATGGAACCGTTGGCTTCGGAGATCGGCATGCCGGCGCCGATGGCCGCGGCCATCGGCTCCTCGATGAGATAGACCTCCCGGGCACCGGCACCTGCCGCTGACTCCTTGATGGCTCGTCGCTCGACCTGAGTGGCACCGCAGGGAACACAGATCAGGACGCGCGGGCTGGGTTTGAAGGCCTTGAATTTGTTGGCATGCACCTTCCGGATAAAATGCTGCAGCATCTTCTCTGTGATAGTGAAATCAGCAATCACCCCGTCCTTCATCGGCCGGATGGCAACAATGTTGCCGGGGGTGCGTCCGAGCATGGCTTTGGCCTCTGCACCGACCGCGGCAATGCGTTTCGGACTATTGGGGCCGGCCTCCTGGCGAATCGCCACCACGGAAGGTTCGTTGAGCACGATGCCCTCACCGCGCACGTAGACAAGTGTATTCGCCGTCCCCAGGTCAATGGAGATATCGTACGAAAACATGCCCTTGAAACGTCCCATCATTCCCATAGTAATCGCCGCTTTGCTTTAATTTATTGAGTGGATATAGAAAGAGATCGCGCTAATTTAGCAATCCGGCAGGTCTTTGGGCAAGGACATATCTGTGATAAGTTTCCTTTTTTGGCGGATTAGCCCGTATTTGGAGTCATTCATGGCACTTGATAAACGCGATGTGGAGAAGATTGCCCACCTGGCGCGCCTTGCGGTCAGCGAGGAGGATATCCCGGCCTATGCCGAGAACCTCTCCAATATCCTCACCCTGGTGGAGCAGATGAACGCTGTGGATACCAGTGGCGTCTCCCCGATGGCCCACCCCCTGGAGATGGCTCAGCGCCTGAGGGAGGATGTGGTCACCGAAGAGAATCAGCGCGAACATTTCCAGCAGCATGCCCCGGCCGTGGAGAACGGTCTGTTCCTGGTACCGAAGGTTATCGAATGATCCTCAAGGCCGTTCCTCCGGCCCTTTTCAGCTAGACGGATATCTCTATGCACAACAAAACCATTGCCGAACTGGCGGCCAGTCTTCGTGCTGGTGAATTCTCCAGTGAGGAGCTGACCTGCGCCTTTCTCGAGCGCATCAAGGCGCATGACGAGCAGCTCAACAGCTTCATCACCGTCACCGAGGAGCTGGCTATGGCGCAGGCGCGCGAGGCTGATGCGCGGATCGCCGCCGGTGAAGCGGGTCCGCTGACCGGCGTGCCCCTCGCCCACAAGGACATCTTCTGCACCGACGGGGTGCGTACCTCCTGCGCTTCGAAGATGCTCGATCCCTTCATCGCCCCCTATGACGCCACTGTGGTGCAGCGCTTCAAACAGGCCGGCATGGTGATGCTGGGCAAGACCAATATGGACGAGTTCGCCATGGGCTCCTCCAACGAAACCAGCTTTTATGGCCCGGTAAAGAATCCCTGGGACATCAGGGCGGTGCCTGGGGGCTCTTCCGGCGGCTCTGCTGCAGCCGTAGCCGCTCGTCTCGCCCCCGGCGCAACGGGTACCGACACCGGCGGCTCCATCCGCCAGCCGGCAGCGCTGTGCGGTATCACCGGCCTAAAGCCCACCTACGGCCGGGTCTCGCGCTACGGCATGATCGCTTTTGCTTCTTCGCTGGATCAGGCTGGTCCTATGGCGCGCACCGCCGAGGATTGCGCACTCATGCTCGCTGCCATGGCCGGTTTCGACGAGCGTGACTCGACCTGTGTCGAGCGCGAGGTGCCCGATTACAACGCGGGCCTGAACGATGATCTCAAGGGCCTGAAGATTGGCCTGCCGAAGGAGTATTTTGGTGAGGGCCTGGACCCGGAGGTGGCCAAGGCAGTCGAGGCGGCAGTCGACGAATACAAGAAACTCGGTGCCGAGGTGGTGGAGATCTCCCTGCCCAACACCAAACTGGCGGTACCTACCTACTATGTGGTCGCCCCTGCCGAGTGCTCCTCCAATCTCTCGCGGATGGACGGGGTGCGCTTCGGTTATCGCTGCGAGGATCCGAAGAATCTCGAGGATCTTTACAAACGCTCCCGTGGCGAGGGCTTCGGACCCGAGGTGAAGCGCCGCATCATGGTAGGCACCTATGCGCTCTCCTCCGGCTATTACGATGCCTACTACCTCAAGGCACAGCAGCTACGCCAGCTCATCTCCGACGATTTTAAGCAGGCCTTCGAGCGGGTGGATGTCATAATGGGTCCCACCGCGCCGACGCCGGCCTTCAATCTGGGCGAGAAGGCCGACGATCCGGTGGCCATGTACCTGGCCGATATTTATACCATAGCGGTGAACCTGGCGGGGCTGCCCGGCATGTCGGTGCCCTGCGGGTTTGTTGGCGGTCGTCCTGTCGGCCTGCAGATCATCGGCAACTACTTCGACGAGGCGCGGCTGCTTAATGTCGCGCATCAATACCAGCAAGCCACCGACTGGCACAGCAAGGCTCCGGAGGGTTTTTAAGCGATGGAATGGGAAGTTGTTATCGGGTGTGAGATCCACACCCAGCTCGCGACCAACTCGAAGATCTTCTCCGGTGCCTCCACTGCCTATGGTGCCGAGCCGAACACACAGGCCTGTGCCGTGGATCTGGGCCTGCCTGGTGTACTGCCGGTGCTGAACAAGGAGGCGGTGCGCATGGCGGTCAAGTTCGGCCTGGCGGTCGAGGCGGAGATCAGCAAGCGCTCGGTGTTTGCGCGCAAGAACTATTTCTACCCTGACCTGCCCAAGGGCTACCAGATCTCCCAGTTTGAGTTACCGATCGTCGGCAAGGGTCATCTGGATATTGAACTGGAGGACGGCAGCACCAAGAGCATCGGCATCACCCGCGCCCACCTCGAGGAGGATGCGGGTAAATCACTGCACGAGGACTTCCACGGCATGACTGGCATCGATCTCAACCGTGCCGGTACCCCGCTGCTGGAGATCGTCTCTGAGCCGGATATGCGCTCCGGTGCCGAGGCCTCGGCCTATATGCGCAAGGTCCACTCCATCGTCACCTATCTTGGGATCTGTGACGGCAACTTGCAGGAGGGCTCGTTCCGCTGTGACGTCAACGTCTCGGTCCGTCCCAAGGGGCAGCAGGAGTTCGGCACCCGCGCCGAGATCAAGAACCTCAACTCCTTCCGTTTCGTCGAGAAGGCGGTGGAGTACGAGGTGGAGCGGCAGATCGCGATCATCGAATCCGGCGGTAAGGTGGTACAGGAGACCCGCCTGTTCGATCCGGACAAGGGCGAGACCCGCTCCATGCGCTCGAAGGAGGAGGCCTTTGACTACCGCTACTTCCCAGATCCGGACCTGCTGCCGGTGGAGCTGGACGATACTTATATTGAAGCGGTGCGCCAGACCCTGCCCGAGCTGCCCGATGCCAAGCGCCGTCGCTTCGTTAGCGAACTGGGCCTGACGGATAAGGATGCCGGCGGTCTTACCGCATCCAAGGCGATGGCCGACTACTTCGAAGCGCTGCTCGCCGCTTCCGGCTGCGAGGCCAAGCTTTGTGCCAACTGGGTGATGGGCGAGCTCTCCGCCGCGCTCAACCGCGACGGCAAGGGCCTCGATGAGTCACCGGTATCCGCCGAACTGCTCGGTGGCATGCTCAAGCGCATCGCCGATAATACCATCTCCGGTAAGATCGCCAAGGAGGTATTCGAGGCGATGTGGAACGGCGAGGGCGATGCGGACACCATCATCGATAACAAGGGCCTCAAGCAGATCACCGACACCGGTGCGCTGGAGGCGATTATCGACGAAATCATTGCCAACAATGCCAAGCAGGTGGAGGGCTACCGCGCCGCCGAGCCGGAGAAGCGCGGCAAGATGATTGGCTTCTTCGTCGGCCAGGTGATGAAGGCCACCGGCGGCAAGGCCAACCCCGGCCAGGTCAACCAGCTGCTCAAGACCAAGCTGGAAGGCTGATATCCTTAAAGCCACGGAACACACGGAAGGCTTGGACATCCAATAGTAAGTCCGAGTGTTCGGTGAGTTCCGTGGCCATGAAATTTTTATGAGTGATCAATTACAGCGTTTTCTTTTTGAGCAGGCCTCGGTGCGTGGAGAGCTGGTGCAGCTCGATGCCGCGTGGAAGGCGGTGCTGGAGCGGCACGACTACCCGGAGGCGGTGCGCGAACCGCTGGGGCAGATGATGGTGGCCAGCGTGCTGCTGGCGGCGACGATGAAGTTCAACGGTTCGATCACCCTGCAGGTGCGTGGCAACGGGCCGATCAGCATGCTGGTGGTCGACTGCAGCCCGCGCCATGGGGACGATGAACTCGGGCCGCTGTACCACGTACGTGGCATGGCGCACTGGAATGGCGAGGTGCCGGCCGGCAACCTCGCCAGCCGTCTCGGCGACGGCAATCTGGTGATCACCATCGATCCGGGCCCCGGTAGCAAACGCTATCAGGGGATTGTTGCTCTTACCGGCAATTCGGTGGCCGAGGCCATCGATGATTACCTGGAACGCTCCGAGCAATTGGCGACGCGGATGTGGCTAAGTGCCGATGCCGAGCATGCTGCAGGCATGTTGCTGCAGAAGCTGCCGGCGGAGAAGGTCGATGATGAAGCCTGGAACCGCCTGACCATGCTGGCCGCCACCATCACTGACAATGAATTGCTTGAACTGGAGCAACAGGAAATCATCCACCGCCTGTTCCATGAAGAGGATGTCCGGGTGTTCGAGCGCCAGCCAGTCGCCTTCCATTGCAACTGCTCACGGGAGCGGGTAGCCGATGCACTGCGCGGCATGGGGCGCGATGAGGTGATGGATATCATTGCCTCTGAAGGCAAGGTGGAAGCTAGCTGTCAGTTCTGCAATCGCCAATATGTGTTCGATGTGGTTGATGCCGAACAGCTGTTTGCCGAATTGCCCCAGCCGGGAGACGAAAGCACCCATCATTAATCACCGCTCTCAGGGGCAAGAAGACGCTCTGTCATGTCCTGGCCGTATTCCACCGCTCGTTGAGGTGGGGCAGGTTTTTCCGGTGGGTAATGATGACCACCTCGTCGCCATCGCGGATATCATCATCTGCCCCGGGCAGGATGAAGTTGTTCTCCCGGTAGATGCAAATCACCCTGCTTTGTTCCGGGAGTACCAAATCCCCCAGTGTACCGACATCGTCTCTGTGGGCGACAAACGAAAATACCCGCGCCTCGTCCCGGATCATGGTGGAGAGTTCCAGCGGATCGCGCCCTTCGAACAGGTCCGCCAGATAGCGGCCGATGGTGCGGGCCGGGATGATGGTATTTTCCAGTCCCAGTTCGATGCAGATGTGTTCAAGTTCCGGGTCTTCGATACGGGTGACAATGCGTGTGAAACCCAGCGAACGGCCCACCAGGCTGGCGAGGATATTGGTCTGGTCGTTACCGGTAAGACAGAACAGCAGATCGGTATGCTCCGGATCTGCTTCGCGCAGGATGGCCGGTTTGCTGCCATCGCCACAAAGAAATCCGCTATCCAGCTCTGTAGCCAGGCTGTCGAGGCGTGCTTTGTCGGCATCGATAATGACCACCTCATGGCGGTGCCTGAGCAACAGGCGGGCCGTCATCAGCGTCAGTGAACCTGCCCCAATCATTACCGCTCTCATCAGCTCTCCGTCCGTCTGCCAATCCAGGTATAGGGATACAGTAGTACCAGCAGTGCCACGATTTCCAGGCGACCTAGCAGCATATCCACACACAGTACCAGACGCAGCTGCGGCTCCAACTCGGGACCGGAGATACCGGTGGACAGACCAACCGTGCCGGTGGCAGAGACGACCTCGAACAGGGCGTCCAGCGGTGCGTAACCGTGAATGACGAAGAGCAGCCAGGAGAGGATGTTGACGGTCACAAACAGCAGGATCAGGAGCAGCGCCCCATGGATATCCTCATCATCCAGTGTTCTCTGGCCCAGCTTCGGCGCAACCACCGCGTGGTTGGGCATGGCGATGCGCTGCAGCAGCAGCTGGAGTATGCGCAGCAGCAGCAGCAGCCGAAACAGCTTGACGCCACCGGCAGTGGAGCCCAGGCCTCCGCCGATAAACATGGCCAGGATGATCAGGAGTTTGCTGCCGTTATCGAGGGTTGCGATGGGAAGCGAGGAAAAGCCGCTGGTCGTCTGGGCCGAGATCCCCTGGATGATGCCGTGGAACAGCGCCTTGTCCCAGGCCATGCCACCGCGATAGAACAATAGGGACAGTAGCAGGGTAAAAATGATGCAGGCCAGCAGTAGCAG
>JBFEWO010000148.1:0-6828 GCA_041546305.1 Thiohalomonadaceae bacterium
CTTCGCATAATTGATTTGGTAAAACTCATTAATCAACGGCGCCAGCTCTACCTTCTGCTGTTGCGCCTCAAGCTCCTTTTTCTCGCGCGCCATCAGTTCATCGTTAGGTGCAATCAGCACAACATTTCCAGTCTTGCGCATTCCCAGACCGCGCGTTTTTAAAATAATATCCAGCGCCTGATCCCAAGGCACATTCTTTAACCGTAAAGTGATATTTCCCTGCACGGTGTCACTTGCCACCACATTGAGGCCGGTGAAATCAGCAATCAGCTGCAACACGGCTCTCACCTCAATATTCTGGAAGTTCAGGGACAGCTTCTCTCCCGAATAGCCAAATTCATCTTTTTTGGCCTGCTCTTGTTCTTCCTTGGAAAGCGGCTTGATATCCAGGGTGTAGGTTTCACCTGTCTGATACGCGAGGTGTTCATAAACCCCACTCGCATTAACAATCATGCGAGCTCCAGTAGGTGTGTTGTAGAGGTCTATTGTTGTAACGGGCGTCGCAAAGTCATTAACATCCAGACGCCGCACATACTTTTCCGGAGCAATCACGTCCAGGAAATCAACAATTACCTTGTTACCCTTGTCGTCGACATTCACCACCGTGCGTGAGTCTGGTAGAGCGATAGACAATATCGCCTGTCCATCGGCACCACGGCGGAAATCGACACCGGAAAGCTCTCTCTGTCTCGCACTTACAGCGCCCACATCACTCTGTACAGCTCGCCCCTCCAGAGCTTCCAGATTGATATACATCACATTATTTTCACTACGGATATCATAGGGCACCATAGTGGCGAGACTAACGACTACTCGTGTACGGCCGCTACCTTCGGCGACTCGAATGCGCCTGGCGACACCCGATTCGAGATCAATACTCTTTTTGTCATAATTGAGTTTTGTTGCTGGCAAATCGATAGCTAAGCGCGCAGGGTTATCAATCGTAAAGCTCCCTGCCTGGGGCGCTGGGCCATCAAACGTCAGCTGGATTTTCGCCTTACCACCTTCCAATACAGAGTAATCAATTGCCTCAAGCGCCACGTTCTCTGCAACTACCGATGAAGACAGCAGCAACATCAAGGCAGCAAGAATAAATCGATGACAATTTTGTTGTTTATTCATAATTTTGTACTCTGGATTGTTAATCGCCCGCTTCTTGTTCAGGCACCATCGAAATCTAATTTCCCAGACTCAACGCGGCTTCACGCTCGATCCAGCCCCCCATGCCGTCCGGGACCAACTCGATAACTTTCATTTCCGTTTCTGTGACATCAGTAATCCGGCCGTAATTCTGACCGATGTAATTCCCTGCCTTAACGCGATGAACCAGTTTATCCGGGGATGTCACAATTGCCCAATTATCATTGTCTTTTTCCAGTTGTCCAACAAACCGCAGGGTGTCCAGAGGGTACTGTTCCAGCGTCTCCTTGTTGCGATTCTCATCAGGCTTTGGCCCGGAATATTCAATAGTTTCCGTACTAATTATCTCTGCCTCATTCTCAAACATTAAGAAAGGGTCACGCAGGTCGAGTGCTGAGTAGCTAAATGTTTCGTACATTTTGAATTCGGGTAGCGGCGGAATACGAGCTGCCGGACGTGCTTTGACACTCCTCACATAGCTCTGTAAATCACCAATCCCGGAGTCACTACAAGCCGTCAGTGAAGTAAGTAGCGCCAGGGAGATGAGCATTTGCACAATCTTTCCACCTGACGCAAGTTGTATCTTTTTTATGCTTTGAAGCATGTTAATTCCTTGCAATCGTCACCTGCAATATTCAAACAATTATCTGCGCTTTTTGTTCCTGCCTTTCGCGTCCTTCTTTCCTTGCGCAATCTCTTCATCATCCAGATAACGATAGGTCTTTGCGACGGCTTTCATATTCAATGTGGGTGGTCCGCCTGCATTGCCCCTCTCCGCTTTTATTGCAATATCGTGAATCGTTACAATACGAGGCAACGCCGCAATACCACTGACAAAGCCCCCTAGCTCGTGATAGTTCCCTCTTACTGTGATATCGATTGGGAGCTCGGCATAAAACTCTTTCTTGCTTTCCGACTTTGGCTGAAATAACTCGAACTCCAATCCGTTGGCCAGACCGGTCTGTGTAATGTCTACCAGCAGATCCGCTACTTCAGTCTTGCTCGGCAACTGTCTCAGCATGGTACCGAAGGACTCTTCCATTTCCGTCATCTGCTGCTTGTATGCATCGAGACTAGCCGCCTTTGCCTGCTTCGTTTCAAAGGTGGATTTCAGCGTCACTTCCTTTTGCTGACTTCTTTCCAAATCACTTAATTGCTGCTGGGTATCGAAGTAAAACACAGAACCCAGCACGAGCAGAGCGACACTAACAATAATTAGGCCACGGACGAGAATAGGCCAGTTGCCGATATTTTCCGGATCCAGGTTGGAGAACTGTTCCTGAATATCATTGAGATCAAGCGCCACTGTTAGCCCCCCGCTGTTACTGCCTGTTTAACGTTCAGCGTAAATTCCCGCAGCCCTTGTCCAGTAGATTTCTGACCAGAAATGACATTTAGTGCAGGGGTATCGAACCATGGCGATTCTTCCAACGCCCGCATGAAAGCGGATACGCGTGCATTGGATTGGGTTTGACCTTTCAGCGTCAACTCATTCCCTTTTTGCGTCAGTTCAGAGATAAACAGCCCCTCAGGAACCAAGCGCACCAGCTCATCGAACATATGCACCACCTCGGGACGATTGCCCTGCAAGCGTTCGATAACGCGCATACGAGCAATCAATTGCTCTTTTTGCTTTTCGAGTTCGCTGATTTCCTTGATCTTTGCATCTACCTGTCGAATTTCACCGTCTAGGTAATTGTTCCGTGATTCCTGATAGTCAATAAGCCCTGCGATATAGACATGGGTAGCGAGGCCGATTACAGCCATAAGAATCGCTGTTCCACCGAGTATGCTGAAAAACTCGTTCTTCTTGCGCTTTCGCTCTTCCTCGCGCCAAGGAAGCAGGTTGATACGTGCCATCAGTCAAAACTCCTGAGCGCCAGTCCACAGGCAATCATCAAGGCTGGTGCGTCATTGTTCAGCACCTGGGCCTTGATTTTTGGTGATATGCTCATGTTTGCGAAAGGATTCGCAACGGTGGTCGGCACGCCTTGGTTCTGTTCGATCAACTCGCTAATCCCGGTGATGGATGAACTTCCACCGGCAAGGACAATATGATCGACGCTGTTGTATTCGCTTGAAGAGAAGAAAAACTGCAATGAGCGGCTTACCTGCTGCGCCATCGCCTCCTTAAATGGCTCGAGGACCTCAGACACGTAATTATCAGGCAGGCCGCCCTGTCGTTTGGCCATACCCGCCTCTTCATAGGAAAGACCATAACGACGCTGAATCTCTTCTGTGAGCTGCTTGCCGCCGAAAACCTGTTCTCGCGTATAGATAGTCCGTAAATCATGCAGGACATTCAACGTGGTCATGGTGGCGCCAATGTCAACGACGGCAATCGTCTTGTCGAGGCCATAATCAGGCATCTGGTCCTTGATGAGCGAGAAGGCGTTCTCCATCACATAGGCCTCGACATCGATCACCTTGGCGGTAAGGCCAGCAATCTCTAAGGCGGCCACGCGCACATCCACATTCTCGCTCCGGGAAGCCGCCAACAGGACATCGACCTGCTCCGGATCCTCGGCGGAGGGACCGACCACTTCAAAATCGAGATTCACCTCATCGAGCGGATAGGGAATATATTGATCCGCCTCCAGCTGGATCTGGCTCTCCATTTCATCATCGGAGAGTGATGCCGACATGGGAATGACCTTGGTGATCACGGCAGAGCCTGCCACTGCGGCCGCCGCGAACTTGCATCGTGTCCCGGAGCGTTTGACCGCCCGTTTGATGGCCTCACCCACCCCATCGACATCAGAAATATTCTTTTCAATCACGGAGTTAGGTGGGAGGGGTTCTACAGCATAGCTTTCCACGCGATAACGATCGCCGCTTTTGCTCAGTTCGAGCAATTTGACAGCGGTAGTGCTGATATCCAGCCCTAGAATCGCGGGTTTCTTTCTGCCAAAGAGAGCGGCCATCGAAAGGTTTTTTCCTTTATGTATCTACGGTTACACGCATTACTTGTTTAACAACATTAAATAACAGTGTCAACTATAGGTCAACTACTAATTACCCCAGCTGCCTATTAGTGCCTGCCCGAAAAAACCTTTATACTGATACGCTGTGATCAGTAACCGTGCCGAGTTCACAAAAGCACCATCTTGTTGTAAACCCTTGTCATTTATAAAGTTATACTGACGCGCCCTGCCGTTTCGCCAAGACTGAGCCTGTTCAACGCCGATGAAATTTCCGAGTCGTTCCCGCCTGCTTCGCTTTTTCCTTGCCACTGCTTTGAGTCTCGCTGCAATTGGCGCCATCGCCCTCACTGGGCTCTACTTCTATCTCACACCCAAGCTGCCACCGACAGAAGCCTTGCAGGATGTTCGCATGCAAGTACCATTGCGGGTTTACACCGCAGATGGCCAGCTTATTGCTGAATTTGGCGAGCAAAAACGCATCCCCTTGCATTACGAGCAGTTCCCCAGTGACCTGATTCACGCCATTATCTCCGCTGAGGATGACCGGTTTTTCGAACATCCCGGCGTCGATTACAAAGGCCTACTGCGTGCCGCTATCAACCTGATTCTCACGGGTGAGCGTGGTCAGGGCGGAAGCACCATTACCATGCAGGTGGCGCGCAACTTCTTCCTGAGTCGGGAGAAGACATACTCCCGCAAGATTAATGAAATCCTCCTATCTCTGAAGATCGAAGACGAGCTGTCCAAGGAGCAGATCCTTGAGCTCTATCTCAACAAGATCTATCTGGGCCGACGCGCCTACGGCTTTGCAGCTGCCGCCCAGGTCTACTACGGTAAAGGACTTGATGAGCTCACGCTGCCCCAGCTGGCCATGATCGCGGGGCTTCCCAAAGCGCCCTCCACCTACAACCCTATCGTCAATCCGGAACGAGCCCTATTGCGGCGAAACTATGTCCTCGGCCGCATGCAAGAACTCGGCTATATCAGTGCAGAACAGCATCAGGAGTCCATCCTCGCGCCGGTAAGCGCAACCGATAACAACACCATCACCGATCTCAGAGCCCCCTATGTCGCCGAGATGGTACGCGCCGAGATGTTTGACCGTTATGGTGCGGACGCCTACTCCTTCGGTTACAAGGTCTACACCACCATCGAAAGTCGACTTCAGCAGGCAGCCAATCAGGCCATGCACGATAATCTGATGGCCTATGACCGGCGCCATGGGTATAAGGGTGCCGAAACGCACCATGAACCGGATGAAACTGCCGACGAGGAAGGCTGGAAAACACTACTGCAAGACCTGACCACCGTTGGCGGACTGCAACCGGCGCTGGTCATCGCCGTGGAAGAAAAAGAGGCGGTCTGTTATCTCGTCGACGGAACCCGGCTTGTCATTCCCTGGGAGGGGATGGAATGGGCACGCCCCTACATTAATGAAAATAGCCTGGGCGATGAGCCGAAAACAGCTGCCGATATCCTTCGTGTTGGCGATGTAGTGCGTGTAGAGCAGGACAGCAGCGGAAACTGGCTTCTTGCCCAAGTCCCCGAAGTCTCGGCAGCGCTAGTCTCTCTGCAGCCCACCGATGGCGCGTTGCTAGCCCTCAGTGGTGGCTTCGATTATTTCCAGAGCAAATTCAACCGCGCACTTCAGGCAGAGCGCCAACCCGGCTCCAACTTCAAACCGTTCATCTATTCCGCGGCGCTGGAGCAGGGTTTCAATCTCGCCAGCATCATTAACGACGCACCGGTCGTGTTCGAGGATGCAGAGCTCGAGAGCGAGTGGCGCCCTGAAAATTACAGCGGTAAATTCTATGGCCCAACCCGTCTTCGGGTCGCACTGGTCAATTCCCGCAATCTGGTGTCAATCAGGCTGCTGCAGAGTATTGGCATCGGCACTGCCATCAACTATATGACCAATTTCGGCTTTGACCCGAAGCATCTCTCCCGCGATCTCTCGCTGGCACTGGGAAGTGCAACTATCACACCCTTCGAGCTGGCCCGTGGCTATGCCACCTTTGCCAACGGCGGCTTCCTGATCGAGCCTTACTTCATCCGCCGAATCGAGGACAACGACGGCAACCTGCTTTATCAGGCTGACCCGCTGATTGCCTGTGATGACAACTGTGCCGACGTAGTCCCCCCGGCACAGGCAGAACCGGTCAGTGATATCTCCGTTGAGGCCGTAGCCCCAGAGGTCACTGAAAGCCCTGAAGAAAACGTCGATCTGTCCGTCGAGGCACTGCATCTGCCACGCCCCGCGCCGCGCACCCTTGATGCGCGCAACGTCTACCTGATGCGCTCAGTCATGCAGGACGTCATCAAGCAGGGAACCGGGCGACGGGCATTGCATCTGGGGCGCACTGACCTTGCTGGAAAAACAGGCACCACCAATGACCAGCTCGATGCCTGGTTCTCCGGCTTTAACAATGATGTCGTGACCACCGTGTGGGTCGGCTTTGATACGCCCAGGTCCCTTGGCAACCGGGAGACCGGAGGACATGCCGCCCTGCCGTTATGGATCGATTACATGCGGGAGGCGCTGCATGATCGCCCTGAAGCAACGATGAAACAGCCGGAAGGCATGGTCTCCGCACTCATCGATGCCAATACCGGGCAGCTCAGCAGTGCCGACAATCCCAATGCCATCTTTGAGCTTTTCCGCACCGAGGAAATGCCGCAGCCCGCTCCGCTTACGGCAGGGGGCACCAATGGCACCAGCAGTGGCAGCACCATCACGGAAGAACTCTTCTGATGGCGAGAGTGA
>JBFEWO010000117.1:0-8941 GCA_041546305.1 Thiohalomonadaceae bacterium
AAGAGAGTGGGCTATCCACCTGAGAAAAACTTATCTGTGCCACAGGTAAAGTGGGTATCACCAACAAAGGTTCTCATTTATGGCGGCTAGGCATAACACGGCACTCAAGCCGACCCTGAACCTCCCCCGCTTTAGTGGACACCTACATCAAACAACTGATGAGGTGTCAAATGCCAAGGTACAAGAACCCGCCAAAGACCTGGCGGTACACGAATGAGTTTAAAGCGAAGGCCGTTCAACTGAGTTTGCTCGATGGTGTTCAGGTCCAGGAAGTTGCCAAAACCCTGGACATCCATCCTTTCATGTTGTCACGATGGCGAAAAGAATACCGAGAAGGAAAAATCGTGGCAGATAAGCGAACAAAGGTCACCAGTATCCGCAAGGAGAAAGCGGAGCTGAGCAAAATAAAGCAGTTGGAGAAAGAGGTTGCCCAGCTGAAGCAGGAGAACGACCTGCTAAAAAAGTGGCAACGGTTTCTTGCGGAACGACATCAGAAAAATTCGAATTCATCGCAAGAAACCGAGAACTAGGGATTATCCGCCTGTGTAATTGGTTTGCGGTCTCACGAAGTGGGTTCTATGCCTGGGACAAACGAGGCGAGTCACAACGGGCCAGGGATGACCGGGAGCTCTGTCTAGTCATTGCCCGGATTTATCAAGATAGCGGAGGTACCTACGGAAGCCCGCGTGTCTTTGAGGCCCTGAAACAGCGGGGAATAAACGTCTCAGAGAAGCGCGTAGAGCGGCTGATGCGCGAGATGAATCTGGTTGGTCGAGTCGTGACAGTGACCCGGAGACAACCCGGTCTCAAGCGCTTCAAGGAGGCAGGAGAGAACCTGAGATTGGGGGCGCCGGAAGTGGATGGCCTCAATCAGCAGTGGGTGGCCGACGTGACTTACCTGAAACTAAATGGAATATGGCTCTATCTAGCGGTAGTCATGGATGTGTATTCCCGGCGCATTCTGGGGTGGTCTCTGGCGAGGCATCGCACCACAGATCTGACATTGGCGGCATTCGGCTACGCGCTCAAGAAGCGACAAGTTGCACCGGGTTGCCTGTTCCATACGGACAGAGGGATAGAGTACACCGCTTACCGGTTTAGGGATGCTGTACTGGCACAGGGTTTTAGCCCTAGCTTCAATAGACCAACTTTTGTACGGATAATGCACACATGGAGTCTTTTTTCCACACGCTGAAGGGAGAGTTGATAAGAGGCAGGACATTCCACAGTGAGAGGGAATTACGGTATGCTCTAAATCGATACATCAACCATTTCTACAATAACAACCGGTTGCACTCAGGGATATGATGTCATGCACCAGCCGAATACGAGCGCATGGCAGCGTAAACAAAACCCGTGTCCACTTTGTCGGGGGAAGATCACTTCAGGCCGCTATGCGGCCTTCCTCGGCTGAGCTTGGCGTTAGGCTCTATAAATCAAGTATGAACAAATCAAGCGAACACATAGAAAACGCCTGGAATGAATATAATGAAAGGCTGCGGAATTTTATTCGAATGCATGTTCGATCACCCGATGATGCGGACGATATACTTTCGGAGGTGTATTTAAAATTAGCTCAGCAGACTGATGCTTCACGAATGCCGCAAAAACTTCCGTCATGGTTGTATCGTGTTGCTAGGAATACCATCATCGATTTTTATCGCACGCGAAAGCCTACTGAGGCAATTTCGGGTGAGCTCAAAGAAGAAGTGCCGCAGCGGCGAGCAATATCGACATTGTCAGAGTGCATTCTTCCGATCATTGATGAGCTGCCTGAAACTTACAGATTGCCAATCTTACTCTCTGAAATCCATGAAAAAAAACAAAAAGACGTTGCCAAAGAGCTAGGTTTAAGTTTGTCCGCACTTAAATCGAGAATTGTCAGAGGTCGTAAAAAGCTCAAGCAGTTAATGGCTAAACGATGCACATACTATTATGATGAAAGCGGTCAGCTTGTCGACTACAAGGAAGTTGTCAGCGCAAGTAGTTGAATTGAATAATTAAGGTGGTTCGGCTGCATCCTTTTTGGAGTTTGTTCGTCTTGCTTGTTAAGCATGTCGCGTATATCGCAATGTGTGTGACTTGAAGACAATTCAATAACTTGAAAGGATAAACGATGCCCAATCATCTTCAACTGCCTACCTTATTCGGTTCATTCAGTATTGGGGGGTTGTCAATACAAAATCGTATTATTATGGCGCCCATGACGCGTGGTCAATCGCCAGGAAACATCCCAAGCGATGAAGTTGCACGATATTACCGACGCAGAGCTGAAGGAGGTGCTGGATTAATTATTACCGAATGTACATTTATCGACCATCCAGTGGCAAATGGCTTTACAGATGCGCCTGCTTTTTATGGAAAAGATGCTTTAAAAGGATGGAAAAAGGTGGTCGAAGAAGTTCAT
The DNA here is from genome assembly GCA_041546305.1 of Thiohalomonadaceae bacterium. Lineage (GTDB taxonomy): Bacteria > Pseudomonadota > Gammaproteobacteria > Thiohalomonadales > Thiohalomonadaceae > JBFEYJ01. The sequence goes on from JBFEWO010000117.1 coordinate 2,408, forward strand.
TCTGCTGGAGGAAAGATCTTCCCCCAGATTTGGCATGCAGGGCCATCACGTATGATGGATACTTCACCGAATGAAAATTGTCCAAGCATTGGCCCGATCGATGTATATCAGAAAGGGGAAAAAATTGTAACCCAAATGACCCCGTTTGATATTCATACGGTCGTTGAAGCTTTTGGCAAAGCAGCATCAAAAGCTAAGAATATTGGATTCGATGGCGTGGAAATTCACGGCGCGCATAGCTATCTGATTGATAGTTTTTTATGGCATAAAAGCAATCAAAGACATGATGAATACGGTGGGAACTTGAAAAATCGAGTGCGCTTTGCCTCTGAAGTGGTTTCATCGGTACGTAGTGCCGTTGGACCAGATTTTCCAATTTGCTTTCGTTTTTCGCAATGGAAATTGACAGATTATGACGCAAAAATCGCTTCCAATCCTTCTGAGCTTGAAAGTTTACTTATCCCGCTTGTCGAGGCAGGGGTTGATATTTTTCATGTTAGCACTAGGCGTTTTTGGCAACCTGCATTTCCAGATTCATCTACGACACTTGCCGGTTGGACAAAAATAATCACAGGAAAACCAGTTATAGCTGTTGGCAGTGTGGGCATTGACCAACAATTTTCGCTTGATATGTTTTCTCAGAATGTTAATTTACAGCCTCAATCGGTAGAGCGGGTCGAAAGAATGCTAGAAAGTGGTGAATTTGACCTCATTGCCGTAGGGCGAGCGTTGTTGGCTGACCCAGACTGGGTAAAGAAGATTCGCTCAGGGTGCTTAACCGATATCTTTCCGTTTTCTTCTGGAAGTCTTTCTTCTTTGAGCTAGGAAATATAAGCCTGACAATGCCATAAGCTCGGAAGCCAAAAAGCTGCGTCGCTCGTTCCTCACTATGCAGCTTTTTGCTGCCGGTTATGGCTGGCGTCAGCCTTAAAAAACAGAAATGACGAATGAATCGAAGGGAATGCTGTTTGGGCTAATTGGGGTTATCTCCTTTGGCTTGACATTGCCAGTAACTCGGTATGTTGTTGAATATCTAAGTCCAATGTTCATTGGCCTGGGAAGGGCGGTCATCGCCGGTATTTTTGCCGCACTGTTACTCTTCATAACGAAGCAGTCGTTTCCTACAAAACAACAAATATATAAATTAATCGTTGTCGCACTTGGTGTGGTTGTTGGTTTTCCTGTGTTGTCAGCTGTTGCAATGCAAACCGTACCAGCATCACACGGTGGAGTGGTATTGGGTGTATTGCCTTTAGCCACTGCTGTTGCTGGAGTTGCAATCGCAAATGAAAAACCTTCAATCGGTTTTTGGGTGGCTGGCATCTTAGGGAGCATTCTAGTTGTTATATACTCAGTTACTAGTGGTGCCAATACGTTGCATGTTGGTGATGTTGCACTATTTGGCGCCATGTTAAGTGCGGCCATCGGCTATGCTGTTGGAGGTCAGTTATCGAAAGAAATTGGTGGATGGAAAGTAATATGTTGGGCGTTGGTTATATCTCTACCGTTCATTATCTTACCTGCGTCAAATGAAGCGCCAACAGAATGGGTTGCTATTCCAGATAATATTTGGCTTGCTTTTCTCTATCTTGCACTTGTCAGTCAATTAATAGGATTTTTCTTCTGGAATAAAGGGCTGGCTCTTGGTGGCGTTGCAAGGGTAAGCCAAACGCAACTGATACAACCATTTATAACTATAGTTGCATCTGCTCTGCTTATCGGTGAAGCACTTGAAACTGTAACTGTTCTTTTTGCCGTGTTGGTCGTGAGTGTTGTGGCGGTCGGAAAAAGAATGCCAATATATGAAAAATCCTAACAATCACATCCAGCCGTGCCTAAAAAGGGCCTCTTCGCTCTTATTGTTTTTCGGTCGGCTGATGTGAGTCGTTACATCACCCGCCGACTCTCATAAACGCCGCCCAGTACAATATATTCGTTTTCCGCCTTGAGGTAATGGGGAATCAGGTCGGCGTAGAAGACGATCTTGCTAAGCGGCACTTCAATGCTGAATACCTGATCACCGAATTCCGATGCGCGTTCAACACTGCTGCTGAACGAGTTGAGGTTATTGAGGAGCATTAATGGCTTGCCACTCCCACTGTTGTCCGACTGTTTGACCTGCTCGATATCGTTGCTGCCGCGATAAAGGCTGAGGTGGCTCAACCCCTGGCATTGGCGATGCAACTCATATTGGCAATAGGTATAAAGCAGATCGAGTTGCGCCTCCAGCGAGTTGGTGTTGTAGAGACCGGCCGCATAGGCATGTTGATAGGCATGATAACTTTCGTCGTCGGTGGAGAGGATCGGCCTTTGATGAAAGCGCGGACTGAGGCCAAAGCGCGATTCCACCCACCCCTTGAGTACCGCCGCATCCCGACCCTCGGCATCGAAAGCCCAGCCTCTTAACACTCGCAGGTAATCCGCTTTGCTGCGATTGCATTTACTCGCTTCGGTGAGTCCCACCTCATCCGGTGCATGCAAACGGAAATGCACCGTCATGTAATCAATGAACTGTTGTGCACGGTTTCCTGAATCCTTGATGGCATCGAGTTGCTGCAGCAGATCACGGTGGAGGGCATCAATGCCATCGATAAACAGCCGGGTCGGGTGTTGCTGGAAAGTCAGGCTGCCGAGGATCACCGCCGGAAGGCTGCAGCGGTTGATCGGTAAATAGGCCGAGCGGGGCAGGGTGGCACGGTGTTGTGGCTGTGTCATTTCTCTTTGTCGTTATCCATACAGCTGCTGCGGGTTTGTCGTAGATCTCACCTTACAAACTTTTCGATAAAACAAAAATAATACTAACAAAAACATACTGTTAGTAGTTGTTTTTGTGGTTGGCACGCTCCTTGCGCTAGAGACAACTGACATCGGTCAACACCCCAACGCAAGGAGAAAATACCATGGCTTTACGTCAATGTGCGATTTACGGCAAGGGTGGAATTGGTAAGTCCACCACCACTCAAAATCTCGTCGCGGCTCTCGCCGAGGCAGGCAAGAAGGTCATGATTGTCGGTTGTGACCCCAAGGCAGATTCCACCCGTCTGATCCTGCACTCCAAGGCCCAGACCACTGTTATGCACCTGGCTGCAGAGGCTGGCACCGTTGAAGACCTCGAGCTGGAAGATGTACTTGCCGTTGGCTTTGGCGACGTAAAGTGCGTCGAGTCAGGCGGTCCTGAGCCGGGCGTCGGTTGCGCCGGTCGCGGTGTTATCACCGCTATCAACTTCCTCGAAGAGGAAGGCGCCTACGAAGAGGACCTGGACTTCGTATTCTACGACGTACTGGGTGATGTTGTTTGCGGTGGCTTCGCTATGCCTATCCGTGAAAACAAGGCTCAGGAAATCTACATCGTGGTTTCCGGCGAAATGATGGCGATGTACGCCGCCAACAACATCGCCAAGGGTATCGTGAAGTACGCCAACTCAGGCGGCGTTCGTCTGGCTGGTCTGATCTGCAACAGCCGTAACACCGACCGTGAGGACGAGCTGATTGAAGCCCTGGCTGCCAAGCTCGGCACCACCATGATCCACTTCGTACCCCGTGACAACGAAGTTCAGCACGCTGAAATTCGTCGCATGACGGTCATCGAGTACAACCCCAAGCACAAGCAAGCTGACGAGTATCGTGCCCTGGCGCAGAAGGTGATCGCCAACACCAACCTGGTGATCCCGACCCCTGCCAGCATGGACGAACTGGAAGAGCTGCTGATGGAGTTCGGTATCCTCGAGGAGGAAGACGAGTCCATCGTTGGTCAGACCGCGGCTGAAGCTGGCGCCTGATTTTCGGCACTGCCGAATGCGGGGCGCGGAGTGGCCGCGTCCCATTCCTCAACTTCAACGTCCACCGGATTAGGTGGCGATGATAGGAGTTAACACCATGGCAACGATGACTCGTGAAGAGACCGAAGCGCTCATTCAGGAAGTGCTCGAGGTCTATCCCGAAGACGCGAAAAAGGATCGTGCAAAACACCTCACGGTAAACGATCAGAGCGTCGAAAAATCCAACAAGTGCATTACCTCCAACCGTAAGTCCCTGCCTGGCGTCATGACCATCCGTGGTTGTGCCTACGCAGGTTCCAAGGGTGTAGTGTGGGGTCCGATCAAGGACATGATCCACATCTCCCATGGTCCGGTTGGCTGCGGCCAGTACTCCCGTGCCGGTCGTCGCAACTACTACGTGGGTACCACTGGCGTGAATACCTTCGGCACCATGAACTTCACCTCCGATTTCCAGGAGAAGGACATCGTGTTCGGCGGTGACAAGAAACTGGCCAAGTTGATTGAAGAGGTCGAAACCCTGTTCCCGCTGAACAAGGGTATCTCTGTTCAGTCCGAGTGTCCCATCGGTCTTATCGGTGACGACATCGAGGCGGTTTCCAAGAAGGCCTCTGCCGATCTCAGCAAGCCGGTCGTACCGGTACGTTGCGAAGGCTTCCGCGGTGTGTCCCAGTCCCTGGGTCACCACATTGCCAACGATGCCATCCGTGACCACATGCTGGACAAGGAAGTGAAGGAAGGTACCCCGTACGATGTGGCCATTATCGGTGACTACAACATCGGTGGTGATGCCTGGGCCTCCCGTACCATCCTCGAAGAGATGGGTCTGAACGTCGTTGCCCAGTGGTCCGGTGACGGTACCGTAGCTGAGATGCAGAACACCCCGAGTGTGAAGCTGAACCTGCTGCACTGCTACCGCTCCATGAACTACATCTCCCGTCACATGGAAGAGAAATTCGGTATTCCGTGGATGGAGTACAACTTCTTCGGTCCGACCAAGATTGAAGAGTCCCTGCGCAAGATCGCGGCGTTCTTTGACGAGAGCATCCAGGCCAAGTGCGAGGAGGTTATCGCCAAGTACAAGCCGCTGATGCAGGCCGTTATCGACAAGTACAAGCCACGCCTGGAAGGCAAGCGGGTCATGCTGTACGTCGGTGGTCTTCGTCCGCGTCACGTTATCGGTGCTTACGAGGACCTCGGCATGGAAGTGGTCGGTACCGGTTATGAGTTCGCACATAACGACGACTACGACCGCACCGTCAAGGAGATGGGTAACGCGACCCTGATCTATGACGATGTGACCGGCTACGAGTTCGAAGAGTTCGTGAAGAAGGTCAAGCCCGATCTCATCGGCTCCGGTATCAAGGAAAAGTACATCTTCCAGAAGATGGGTATTCCTTTCCGTCAGATGCACAGCTGGGATTATTCCGGTCCCTACCATGGCTACGACGGTTTCGCCATCTTCGCCCGCGATATGGACATGACCCTCAACAACCCCTGCTGGGGCAAGTTGCAGGCGCCGTGGAAGAAGGGTGAAGCCAGCGAAGCGGACAGTGCCGCTGCGTAAGTCGGTAGTAGAGCAGGTCACGTCTCTGCGTGGCCTGCTAGACACGGGAAATTGTTTATCCATAACGCCGTTGTCCATGGATTAGTGGCGCGGTAGGAGAAAAGTCATGCCTCAGTCAGCTGAAAAAGTAATGCCGTGTTACCCGCTGTTCCGCGAGGAGGAGTACAAGTCCAACCTCGCCAACAAGCAGGAGAAATACGAAGACAAGGTCGCCCAGGAGAAGATCGACGAGACCTTCCAGTGGACCACCACCATGGAGTACCAGGAGCTGAACTTCAACCGTGAAGCCCTGACCGTTAACCCTGCCAAGGCCTGTCAGCCGCTGGGCGCCGTACTGTGCTCGCTGGGTTTTGAAAAGACCCTGCCTTACGTGCACGGCTCTCAGGGTTGCGTTGCCTATTTTCGCACCTACTTCAACCGTCACTTCAAGGAGCCGGTATCCTGCGTATCCGATTCCATGACGGAAGATGCGGCCGTATTCGGTGGCCAGAAGAACATGTTTGCCGGTCTGGAAAACGCCAAGGCCCTGTACAAGCCGGCGATGATCGCTGTCTCCACCACCTGTATGGCCGAGGTTATCGGTGATGACCTGAACGCCTTTATCGGCAACGCCAAGAAGGATGGTCGTGTACCCCAGGAGTTCCCGACTCCGTTTGCCCATACCCCGAGCTTCGTCGGTAGCCATACGACAGGGTGGGACAACATGTTCGAAGGGATTGCCCGCTACTTCACCCTCAACTACATGGAAGGCAAGGAAGTCGGCAAGAACGGTAAGATCAATCTGGTTCCCGGCTTCGAGACCTATCTCGGCAACTACCGCGTGGTTAAGCGCATGATGGAAGAGATGGGCGTTGATTACAGCCTGCTGTCCGATCCTTCCGAAGTGCTCGACACCCCGGCAGACGGTACCTTCCGCATGTACGAAGGCGGTACCACCATCGACGAGATCAAGGACGCGCCGAATGCCAAGGACACCCTGTTCCTGCAGCAGTGGCAGTCTGACAAGTCGTCGAAGTTCGTCAAGAACACCTGGAAGCACGAGTCCGACAAGATCGAGATCCCGATGGGTCTGGAAGCGACCGATGCTTTTCTGATGAAGGTCTCCGAGATCACCGGCAAGCCGGTTCCGGCCAGCCTGGAGCTTGAGCGTGGCCGCCTGGTCGACATGATGCAGGACTCCCACACCTGGCT
>JBFEWO010000032.1:0-22909 GCA_041546305.1 Thiohalomonadaceae bacterium
CTGGGTAATCGTAAAAATGAACACTTCCTTGCGTTAGTCAGACAGGAAGGGGTTGATGTCTATCCGTCGACAGTTGACCTCATCCGACATGTGCGCGGTTTAGGCATGAAGACCGCCATCGTTTCCTCCAGCCAAAATTGTGCCGAGATCCTCGACGCCGCTCACCTCAGCGACCTTTTCGATGTACGTGTCGACGGGAATGACATTGGCCCAGGAGCCCTCAAGGGAAAACCCGAACCGGACATCTTTCTCGAGGCGGCACATCGGCTGGGCGTCGACGCCGGGCAGGCGCTTATTGTCGAGGATGCACTTTCCGGCGTCGAAGCCGGTCGCCGCGGAAAGTTCGGGTGTGTGATTGGGGTTGACCGTGACGGACAGGCGGAAGCGCTACGTAATCATGGTGCCGATACGGTCGTGACCGACCTGGGCGAACTGGACTGTCAGGATGACCATCCCAGCCAGGATTTCACGGAATCTGCCATCTCGTATCTGGGGCGCATTGTCCCGACGAAAGGCAAACAGCTCGCCGTGTTCCTGGATTATGACGGCACCCTCACCCCGATCGTGGCACGCCCGGATCTCGCACGCCTGTCCGAGTCGATGCGCGCGACACTCATCCGCCTCTCACGGGTCTGTCCACTGGCGGTGATTAGTGGACGCGACCTCGCCGACGTGCAGTCGCGGGTGGGTATCGAGACAATCTTCTATGCCGGCAGCCACGGCTTCGATATTGCGGTTCCTGGCAAAGCGCACATCCGGTTCGAACAGGGAACCGAGTATCTGTCGCTGCTAGACGAGACCGAAAAGGAACTGCACCGCCGATTGTCAGCGGTCGAAGGTTGTCTGGTGGAGCGCAAGCGTTTTTCCATCGCAGTGCATTACCGTCTGGTTGAACTTTCAGCGGTGCCGCAAGTCAAGGAGATCGTCGCCGACACCCTGCACGAACACATGCAGCTTCGTCTCTCGAAGGGCAAGAAAGTCTACGAATTGCAGCCCAATATCGACTGGGACAAGGGCAAGGCATTGCGCTGGTTGCTCAAGGCGCTTGAGCTCGATCGTCCCGAGGTTACACCTCTCTATATCGGCGATGATGTGACCGACGAAGATGCCTTTGCGGCGATCCGTGGTGAGGGCATCGGCATACTGGTAGCCGAGTCGGACAAACCCACACAAGCCCACTACCGCCTCAACAATCCGGATGAGGTGCAACGATTTCTCCATGCGCTAGCAGAACGGCTGGAGGCTGTCATTGAGTGAATGGGCATTGGTCTACGACGGTTTCGATCCGGCGCAGGAAAAGCTGCGCGAGGCGCTGTGTACCCTGGGCAATGGCTATTTTGCCAGTCGTGGCGCCGCCCCAGAGGCCGTTGCCGACGCGGTGCACTATCCCGGCACCTATCTTGCCGGCGGCTACAACCGGCTGCGCAGTGAAGTCGCTGGCCATGAGTTCGAGAATGAGGACCTGGTCAACCTGCCGAACTGGCTGCCACTTTCATTCCGTATCGATGGCGGCGACTGGTTTGATCTGGAACAGGTGCAGATCCTCGGTTATCGCCAGAGCCTCGATATTCACCGCGCTCTGCTGGAGCGCACTGTGCGCTTTGTCGACAAGCACGGGCGGTCCAGCCACCTGAGACAACGACGGCTGGTGCATATGGGGATGCAGCACCTTGCCGCCCTGTCGACGACCCTGGTAGCGGAGAACTGGTCAGGGAAGGTAGAGTTTCGCAGCGCCCTCGATGGCCGCGTGGTCAACGACGGAGTCGATCGCTATCGCGGCCTGCGCAATCGCCATCTCGAACCCCTACTTGCGGAGGAGGTAGACAAGGAGTGTACCTTGCTCAAGATGCGCAGCAGCCAGGCACGTCAGGAAATTGCACTGGCTGCACGTACCCGCCTCTACCGCAACAATGACTCCGTGCAGTGCCGTGAGCAGATTCGCCGGAAACCGGAATATATCTGCCAGCACTTTCAACTCGACATCGCCGAGGGCGATACCGTGCGCGTGGAAAAAACGGTGGCGCTCTATACCTCCCGTGATCGCGCCATTACAGAATGCAGCCTCGATGCGCTCAATTCGCTACATCGTGCCGGCCCATTCGAGGAGCTGCTCTCGACGCACTGCGAGCATTGGGCACAGCTGTGGAGACGCTTTGACATCGGCCTCAAGGAGGGCAACGGTGAGGAAGGCGATCAACATGTCTTGATTCTGCGCCTGCATATCCTGCACATGCTGCAAACCGCCTCACCCAACACCATGGATTTGGACGTCGGTGTACCAGCGAGGGGTTGGCATGGCGAGGCATACCGCGGCCACATCTTCTGGGACGAACTGTTCATCTTTCCTCTGCTCAACTTACGCCTGCCGGAGATCACCCGTGCCCTGCTGATGTACCGTTATCGTCGCCTGGGGGCGGCCCGCGACAATGCCGATGCCGCAAACTATCGCGGCGCCATGTACCCTTGGCAAAGTGGCAGCAATGGACGCGAGGAGAGCCAGCGCCTGCACTACAATCCCAAATCGAAACGCTGGATACCGGACAACACCTACCTACAGCGCCATGTCAACGCCGCCATTGCCTACAACATCTGGCAGTACTATCAAGTGACCGGCGACATGGAATTTCTCTCCTTTTACGGAGCCGAGATGTTTCTCGAGATTGCCCGTTTCTGGGGCAGTATCGCCCACTTTAATGAATCGAGCGGACGCTACGAAATACATGGTGTTATCGGCCCGGATGAATTCCATACCGGCTATCCGGGTAGTGATAAGCCGGGGTTGAACAACCACAGCTATACCAACGTCATGGCCGTGTGGGTGCTGTGGCGTGCGCTGGAACTGCTCAGACTACTGCCTGAAGAGCGGCGCGATGAACTCTGTGCCGCACTCGGTTTGGGCGAGGAAGAGATCACACGGTGGGACGAAATCAGCCGGAAGATGCGAGTGGTGTTTCAGGATAACGGCATCATCAGTCAGTATGAAGGCTATGAAGCGCTACAGGAGTTTGACTGGGAGGGTTATCGAAACAAATACGGCGATATCCACCGGCTTGATCGCGTTTTGGAGGCCGAAGGAGACAGCCCCAACCGTTACAAGGCCTCCAAGCAGGCCGATGTCCTGATGCTTTTCTACCTGTTCTCTTCCGAGGAGTTGGGCGAATTGTTCGAGCGCCTCGGATATCCTTTCGAGTACGAAACCATCCCGCGCAATATTGAATACTACGCCCAGCGCACCTCACACGGCTCGACCTTGAGCCGGGTGGTTCACTCCTGGGTTGAACTCCGTTCCAACCGAGCCGGTTCCTGGCAACTGTTTCAGGAAGCGCTGAAGAGCGATGTCATCGATATTCAGGGCGGAACCACCCCCGAAGGAATCCATCTTGGTGCCATGGCCGGCACCGTTGACCTACTGCAACGCGGCTATACCGGGATTGTCACGAGAGGCGACGTGTTGTGGCTCAACCCCTGCCTTCCCGAGGATCTCCATTGTCTGACGATGTGTATCCGTTACCGCGGTCACTCCCTGGATCTTGATATCCGGCAGGAGCAGTTGCGCGTTCATGCTCGTGCCTCCAATGCCTCCCCCATCAAGGTCGGCATCAAGGACGGGGTGTATCAACTAAAGGCAGGAGATGCACGGATATTTTCCCTGTGATCCGTCTTTGAGCCGAGCGCTACACCGATGGGAAATTGAGCGAGCCGGTTTAGCCGCAGTCACTATACTTCTTTCATTAACTCACCCTGCTCCCTGGTAGAAGGATGGCTGTGCTGAAGTTGAGCGTTGCCAACGGGGAGATTTGTCGAGCCACTCAATATGAACCAGCGAAACTACCTGTGGTTATTACAGCGCACGGCGCTCTTTTCCCTGCTGTGGTGGCTGCTTACCGAGGGAAATGCCTCCTCCTGGTGGTTCGGCGTACCTCTGGTGTTATTGGCCACGGGGGTCAGCACCCTCCTTGCGCCACCCTCGTGCCGTTCCCTTGCCGGGTGGTTGCGTTTTATTCCCTTTTTCATCGGCCACTCCCTCAAGGGCGGTTTCGATGTGGCGTGGCGGGCTATGCACCCTGCCCTGCCCATCGCCCCACTGCTTGTTGAGTACCAGATGCGTCTTGCGAATGAACAGGCACGCGTGTTCATGACCAACACCGCCTGCCTGCTTCCCGGCACCCTGGGAGCAAGGTTTGAAGGTGCCAGTCTCAAGGTCCACGTACTAGATGGTCATGGCGACTTTCATAGCGAACTCGAAACTCTGGAAAAAAAGGTGGCCGCCCTGTTTTGTATCGATCTGGAGAATAACGATGGCCGCATTTAACCTTGCGCTAGCGCTGCTTTTGCTCTCGACGCTCGCTGCCGGGTTGTGGCGTATTCTGCAGGGACCGACCCCCGCCGATCGCATGCTCGCCGCACAGCTTTTCGGTACCACTGCGGTGGCCTGCCTGCTGTTGCTGGCCCAGAGTTCAGGCCGAGCCTCACTGCGCGATGTGGCATTAGTGTTTGCGCTTCTTGCTGCGGTGGCGGTGGTGGCCTTTGTTCGCCGGACATGGCATCCCGCCCTGAGGAAAGGAGGAAACAGACGTGACAATCGCTGAACTTTTCTCTGCCGTGCTGCTGCTCGCCGGTTCACTGTTCTTCATCGCCGGGACCATCGGGCTGCTACGCTTTCCCGATGTCTATACCCGGCTGCATGCCCTGACCAAGGCGGACAATGTCGGCCTGGGTCTGATCGTAACCGGGCTCATTCTACAGGCACCTTCCTGGGAGGTGGCTGGCAAGTTGATGCTGATCTGGCTGCTGGTATTGGTGGCCTCCGCTTCCGCCTGTCACCTGGTGGCGTGTACCGCCCTTGAGCGAGGAGTCACACCGTGGAGGCAATAGAAATTCTGCAATGGGCCTTCGACGGCCTGCTGGCTGTAACCCTGTTATGGCTGGCGGGACGCGCTTTGACCTCCCCCGACCTGTTTCGCGCGGTAGTACTGTTTATCGCCTTCGGGCTACTGCTTTCCCTGATCTGGGTAAGGCTGGAGGCACCCGATATTGCCCTGGCAGAGGCGGCCATCGGGGCAGGCCTGACAGGAGCTCTGTTGCTTTCGGCACTCGCCCGACTGGATGAAAGACAACAGGAGAAGGAAGCCCATGCCGGAAAAGAGCAATAATCAGCCCACCCCAGAGGTTCAGCCACCGTCAGAAAGCGGCTTGCGATGGCTGAGCGCGGCGCTACTGCTTGTTCTGTTTGCCGGACTTGCTAGCGCCATAATGTCATTACCGGTCGGCACGAGCGGACTCAGTGGCGAGGTTGAGGCCGAGCTGGCCAACAGCGGGGTCAGCCACGCAGTCACGGCAGTACTGCTCAATTTTCGCGGCTACGATACCTTGCTCGAGATGGCCGTGTTGTTGGTGGCCCTCATTGGGGTCTGGTCGCTGGCGCCAGCCACCGCGGCGCCGCTTACAGCACCAGGTTCGGTTCTTGAACGTCTGGTTGAGCTGTATGTTCCCATTATGCTGCTGACGGCGGGCTATCTTCTCTGGAATGGCGCCCATGCACCGGGAGGAGCCTTTCAGGGCGGAGCGGTACTTGCCGCTGCCGCAGTCCTGATGTTCCTGTCCGGCCGCTCTCTACCTGCCTCACTTGAAGCTTGGCCATTTAGGTCGACCATCGCCCTCGGTCTGATCGTATTTTCTGCTGTGGCCGCACTCCTGGCATGGCGGCGAGGTGCACTGCTTGACTACCCACCGGCAGCTGCCGGTGCGCTCATTCTGCTGATTGAGACAACAGCCACCGTCTCCATCGGCTCAATCTTGGCAGCGCTTTTTCTCGGCGGCCGGCCAGGGGATGGACGATGAGTCAGGCACTGCAATGGCAGCAGACGACACCAGGGTGTCAGCAGTGACACCCTGGCATTTCTATGCACTGCTCGGTGTCGGGCTATTCAGCCTCGCACTTTACACCTTCATTGTGCAAGCACACCTGCTGCGCAAGATCCTGGCGTTCAACATCATGGGTAGCAGCGTCTTTCTGGTGCTGGCAGGACTGGCTGGTAGCCCTGCGGGCGAGGCCCCCGACCCGGTACCGCATGCCATGGTCATCACCGGCATTGTCGTCGCCGTATCGGCCACAGCCCTGGCCCTGGTACTGATGTTACGACTACGCGATACATCTGGCCGCCTCACGCTTCCCGAGGACATGGGAGGCTAGATGGTCAGGGAGGCAATGCTTCAGTACGCGGATATCGCACTTATCCTGGTACCGCTGGCCGGGGCACTGCTCAGTTTTGTATTACCGCGTGCGGTAAGCCTCATCGGAATTGCCTCGGCGGTCGGGATCACCTTCTGCGCGCTGGGCCTGACCGAGACGCTCCTCACCAACGGTGTCCGGCAACACCTGGTCGGTGGCTGGGGCGCACCGCTCGGGATCGAATTGCGCGCTGACGGCCTGAGCACTCTGATGCTCCTCATGACGGCGGTGGTCGGCCTTGGCATCAGCCTCTATGCCCGGGTCTGGTTTCGGAGCGAGGCAAACAAGGCCATCTGGTTCTGGCCCCTGTGGCTATTGTTATGGACAGCGCTTAACGCCCTGTTTCTTGCCGCCGATTTGTTCAATCTGTATGTCACCCTGGAGCTGCTTGGTCTTTCGGCAACGGGACTCACTGCCCTGGCGGGTAGCGCGGCTGCCCTTGGCGGAGCGATGCGCTATCTGCTGGTGAGCCTGTTCGGCTCCCTGCTCTATTTGCTGGGTATCGCACTGATCTACCATCAATGCGGCAATGTCGATATCGCACTAGTGGCAGAGTGTCTTTCCCCAACATCCCCCAGCTGGGCGGCACTGGCGCTCATCGTTTCCGGTCTGGTACTGAAAACAGCGCTCTTCCCTTTCCACTTCTGGCTACCCCCGGCCCATGCCAGCGCTCCCGCCCCTGTCAGTGCTCTACTGTCGGCGCTGGTGATCAAGGCCACCTTCTATCTCCTGCTTCGCCTGTGGCTTGACCTGTTTTCTCCCCTCGCCCCACAGCTCGACTCCCTGCTCGGGCTGCTCGGGGCCGCTGCTGTGCTGTGGGGCTCCTTGCTGGCCCTGCGTCAGGTGCGTCTGAAGCTGCTCATTGCCTATTCCACGGTAGCCCAGATCGGCTACCTGTTTATCGCCTTTCCTCTGGCATCGGTCGGAATGAGCGCCTGGAACGGAGCGCTCTATCTGGCACTCTCGCACGCGCTGGCCAAGGCCTCGATGTTCATGGCCGCCGGCAACCTGATGCGGCATGCCGGCCATGACCGGATCAGAGAACTCGACCTGGTGGCGCAACGTCTTCCCCTCAGTGTGACGGCATTTGCCCTGGCAGGGATGAGTATCATGGGGTTGCCCCCCAGCGGCGGCTTTGTCGCCAAGTGGTGGCTGCTGGAGAGCGCGCTGCAACAGGGGATGTGGTCTTTGGCGATAGTGCTAGTAGTGGGTGGCATACTGGCGGCGGCCTACGTGTTCCGGGTGGTCGGCTTTGCATTTACCGAGTCGCCGGTGACTCATGAAGCCTGCCCGATACCCCGTGCCATGGAGTGGATCGCCCTGGTGCTCGCCCTGGGTTCCCTGCTGCTCGGCGTCTTCGTGCAGCCCCCGCTGGAGGTATTGGCGGTAGGCACTCCACTGGCCGGGGGGAATTGAGGCTGTGACCATGAACCAGTGGCTTCCCCTCCTGGTGCTAGCCAGCTCCCTGCTGCCGGGTTTGATTATTTTTGCCTTGCCGGAGCACAAACATCGACTCCGCACCATCCTGAACCTCACCGGCGCCCTGCTCAAACTCGCCCTGGTGCTCGGGATACTCTGGGGGGTCTTTAACCAGCAACAGTATGAGGTACGCCTGGCGCTCCTGCCTGAGCTGGATATGGTATTTCGGGTCGGTCCCCTGGCACTGTTTTTCATCATCCTCTCCTCCGGACTCTGGTTGGTCACCACCATCTACGCCATCGGTTACCTGGAAGGCTCACCCAATCGCAGCCGTTTTTTCGGTTTTTTCAGCCTGTGCGTCACCTCGACGGTGGGACTGGCGATGGCCGGGAACCTGTTCACCTTCCTGCTGTTCTACGAAATGCTGACTCTGACCACCTACCCGCTGGTGGTGCACCGGGGCACTGCGGAGGCACGCCGCGCCGGGCGCACCTATCTCTACTACACGGTGTCGGGCGGAGCGCTGTTACTGGCAGGAACCGTCTGGCTCTATAGCCTGACCGGCACCCTGGAGTTCGTTCCCCAGGGCTTTGTCTCGGGACTGGACGCCTCACACCACCAGGCACTGGTGGTAATCTTTGTGTTGCTCATTGGTGGACTGGGCGTCAAGGCGGCGCTGGTGCCACTGCATGGCTGGTTGCCGAAAGCCATGGTCGCGCCGGCCCCGGTCAGTGCCCTGCTGCATGCGGTGGCCGTGGTCAAGGCCGGTGCGTTCGGCATCGTGCGCGTAGTCTATGAGGTATATGGTGTTGAATTTTCCTCGTCGCTGGGCGTGGCCTACCCGCTGGCCATCGTGGCGGCAATCACCATCATCTACGGTTCGATGCGCGCCATGTTCCAGGACAATCTCAAACGGCGTCTCGCCTATTCCACCGTCAGCCAGGTCTCCTACATTGCGCTGGGTGTGGCTATCGTCGGGCCTATCGCGACCATTGGCGGCCTGGTGCACCTGGTGCATCAGGGGGTAATGAAAATCACCCTGTTCTTCTGTGCCGGCATCCTGGATGAAACGCTGGGCATCCACAAGGTCAGCGAGATGAAGGGGGTCGGACGGCGAATGCCATGGACTATGGGGGCCTTCACTATCGCTGCTTTTGGCATGATCGGTCTGCCCCCCTTTGCCGGATTTGTCAGCAAGTGGTACCTCAGCCTCGGTGCTCTGGAGGCCGAACAGGACTGGGTGATCCTGCTGCTGGTGGCCAGCAGCCTGCTTAATGCCATCTATTTTCTGCCTATCCTCCATGCGGCCTGGTTTCGTGAAGCCGACGGCCCCTGGCCCCATGAACGGGAATTAGGGCGGTATGAAACGGCTTTGGCCCTGCTGCTCCCGCCGCTGGTGACCGCCGCTTTGACTGTGCTCATTGGCCTGTTTGCCGCAGCCCCCCTCACGCCACTGGAGTGGGCCAAACTCATCTCGATACGGGAGTTCGGTCGGCCATGAGCCGGGAACTCCTCCTCTTGCTGACGCTACTCTGGCCGCTACTGCTGGCAACCTCGCTGGCATTTGCCGGGACACGAGGCGTGGTTCGGCACCTCACCCCTTGGGCGGGGTTGCCAGCCCTGTTGCTGGCAGCAAGCACCGGCGGCAGCGCAACGGAACTTCCCTGGTTCCTGCTTGGCGGGATGTTGCATCTTGATGTTACCGGACGGCAGTTTCTGATCCTGGCCGCAAGCTTATCGCTGGCAGCAGGAGTGCTATTGAGAAAACAGCTTGCCGATCGCCATGAGGGTACCCGCGATTCACTGTTATTACTGCTAACCACCAGCGGATTGCTTTGGCTTACCCTGGCAGGAGATGCGCTGCTGTTTTTTACTGCCGCCACGGTACTGGGTTATGCGCTCTATGCCCTGCTTGTCCCAGGGGCTGGCGTCGCCAGCCGGGTCTTCGCCGTCTTGCTGGTGATCGGCGATCTGGTGATATTCGAACTGTTGCTGGTGCTTGCCCACGATGTCGGAAGCACCACGTTTGCCGCATTTCGCCACGGGCTGCTGCTCTCTGCCTACCCTGCGGAAATCTTCTATCTATTGCTTATCGGTTTCGGTATCAAGCTTGGCCTCATTGGCTTTCACGTCTGGCTCCCACCGGCTTTATCACAGGCCGCCGCGCCGGTGCGCCTCCTGCTGCTCGGCTTTGTCTTCTGTATCGGCCTGTTGGGCTGGTTACGTCTGCTGCCCCTCGGCGAAGTGTATTGGCCCGATGCCGGAGGGTTACTACGGTGGCTGGCTCTAGCCACCCTGGGGTATGCCATCGTGGTCGGGATGATGCAAAGGCAGCGCCATTCTATGCTGGCCTACGAGTTGATCACACTGGGTGCACTATTCCTCTGGTTGCTTGGTGCAGTACTGGCTGAACCGACCCTGTGGCCGGAACTGTACAGTCCACTGCAGGGTGCATTGATACTGGCCGGTTTTACCTTCGCCGTACTATTACTGCTGCCCGGCCATCTCAGTGCGGCGACTGCCACCTGGCTGCACCGCAGCTTTAACTTTACCGGCTGGCTGGCAACGCTGCTGCTGGTGATGATACCGCTGGGAATCATCAACACGCTCACAGCAATCGACCCACACGTCGCGACACGTTTTACCTGGATAGGTCTGGCCTTCGTTCTGCTGCCGTTTCGTTCCTTGCGACTAAAGGGCACTGTGGCGGTCACCGGCGAGTTGCGGGCTCTTGTGGCTGTACTTGCTTTGTCGGCTATCTTCGCGGCTGTACATTACCTCTCCTTCGTCTCCCTCGAGTCACTGTTGCAGCCTGCCGTGCTGATGCTGCTCCCCGCCGCTATCGGCTGGCTGCTAGGCGGAGCTCTGAGTAAGAGGTTCAGGCCACTCCCGCCGGGTGATCTGCTAGGACCAGTTGAACGCATGAGCATGAACCTGATCCATGCGTTCTACCGACTGGGGAATACCCAGGTAGCCACTGCGTTCCGCAACACCGTACAGTGGCTCTTGCATTTGACACGAATTCTCGCCTGGCAACAGAAACTTCTGTGGCTGGAAGGCCTGCTTGGACGCTGGTCCGTTGCAATGTTCAGTTTGCTGCTCTTCGGACTGGCGTTAGCCGGGTTGGTTGGACTGACCTGAAGCACCCCGTTCATCACGGCTCGGAAACCTCGCTCTTTTCCTTCTCGCGCACGGACCTGCGTCTATAGTTGAACAACATCCGTATTTTTCTTCCTTACCATGACGCAGGAGCCTGCAGTGACGGTGAAAAACACAGGTGTTTTGAACGGGGTTTCACTCACCGAAAGATGCATCCTCAAGTCCATCGAACTGCTGCAACGCAACAGCACTCCCCAGGGGATCCTTGCCGCCTCTCCCTCCCCAGAGGCCGAGGCACGGCACTATACCCGTATCTTTGGTAGGGATGCGGCGATCTGCGTGCTGGGTATGGTGCTGTCGGGAGATGAATCACTGATTACCTCGGCACGACACAGTCTGGAAACCCTGGCTGAGCATCAGGCGGAAAACGGACAGATCCCGAAGTATGTGGACCCGCTCGGCCAGGAGGCCGATTTCTGGTATCTCGGCTGTATCGACGCCACGTTGTGGTGGCTGATTGCATTACGATTTTTTGACCGGCAACGGCCGGAAGAGAAACTGGCCGCCACCCTCGCACCGGAGGTCCAGCGTGCCCTTACCTGGCTTCACTGTCAGGAGCATCAGCGACTGTTTTTGCTACAACAGAACGAGGCTAGTGACTGGGCGGATATCATGCCGCGCTCCGGTTTTGTGCTCTATACCAATGCGCTGTGGTACTTCGTCAAACGGCTGTTCGACCTGCCCCATCAGGAAGAGACGCGCTTTCACTTCAATCATCTCTTCTATCCCTTCTCCCGCCACATGCCAGACTATCGACGCCTGCGGTTGTTGACCCACTATGTTCGCAACAAAGCACGCCGCAACGATCTGTATCTGAGCTTCGTCAATTTCTCTTTCTGGGGCGAGGAAGGGGATATCTTCGGTAACCTGCTGGGGATCCTGCTGGGGTTGGCCGACGATGCCCCGACCCACCGTATCCTGCGCACGCTGGAAAAAAGCGGCGCCAACGATCCGTACCCGATTCGCGCAACCTGCAGGCCTATCATCCGCGATGACATTCTCTGGCGACCCTACATGGGACGACATCGCCAGAACGTCGACTTCCAGTATCACAATGGTGGCAGCTGGCCCTTCATTGGTGGCTTCTGGGTACTGGCGCTGGCATCGGTGGGACAGTACGACCAGGCACTAAAGGAATTGGAAAAGCTCGCACATGCCAACTACGTTAATAACTGGGCCTTTCATGAATGGTTTCACGGCCAGAGCGGTGAACCGAACGGCATGCTTGGCCAGTCATGGAATGCAGCGATGTTTTTGCTGGCCCGCTATGGGCTGGAAAAAAGGGTATTTGATCCACTCAATTTTTAACAAATTTCTTACCTGCATCGCCAAAGCCTCACGCCTTCGTGTCAGGCAAGCGGACACTCTATTGTCGCGAGTCTAGCCGTGGAGTGATGGCGATAGGTTCTCAGTGAACTTTGGAAGGAGGTTGTCATGCCAGAATTCTACAAAATTCGTGATAGTCGCACCGGTCTGTTTTCAAAAGGAAGCAGTGAAACACTGCCCGCATTTCATTATTACGAGTCGACCCATAGCTGGGATCGCTTCCGCTACTTTACTTTCTGGACACAAGAGGGAAAGTCCTGGTCCAGCCTCAACAAGTTGAGACAACACCTTACCCTGTTTGGCGAAGACCTGCCGAAGGAATGGGAGATCGTCAGGTTCGAGGCACAGGAGATCGACACGCTCAATATCGAGTCCATGAGCGAGCACGCAATTATTTAATTTCGGCCATTTCAGTATTCAGGATAAACGGCCAGGAACGATGGTATGGATGAACAAACAACGATAGAAAGAGTATCGGTCCGGTATGACGTCAGCCGTCTCACCGAGCACGATATCTACCTGTTCAAGGAAGGCAATCACTTTCGCCTCTATGACAAACTGGGCGCGCATCCCACCGTGCATGAGGGCGTCAGCGGTGTGTTGTTCGCGGTGTGGGCACCGAATGCGTCGCGCGTTTCGGTCATCGGGGATTTCAATGACTGGGACCCGGGGCCCCATCCGTTGCGGGTACGTGGCGACGGCTCGGGGATCTGGGAGGGTTTCATTCCCGGGCTCGGCACGGGCGAGCGCTACAAGTATCGCATCCACTCCCACCATCGTGGCCATGTGGTGGACAAGGGTGATCCCTATGCCCTCGCCTGGGAAACACCGCCCGCCACGGCTTCAAAGATATGGCAGCTGGATTATGAGTGGGGTGACGGCGAATGGATGGCGCGTCGCGGTGAGGCCAACCGCCTGGAAGCGCCGAAATCGATCTATGAGCTCCACCTTGGTTCCTGGCGCCGGATGCCTGAGGACGGCTACCGCCAGCTGACCTACCGCGAGCTGGCCGATTGGTTGCCCGGCTACGTTAGCGACATCGGCTTTACCCATGTAGAGTTCCTGCCGCCGACCGAACATCCCTTCTACGGTTCCTGGGGATACCAGACCACAGGCTATTTCGCCCCCACCGCCCGCTACGGTTCGCCGGAGGATTTCATGTATCTCATCGACCGGCTGCACCAGGCCGGGATCGGTGTCATCATGGATTGGGTCCCCTCCCACTTCCCCAGCGACGAACACGGCCTGAGCTATTTCGACGGTACCAACCTGTTTGAGCACCAGGACCCGAAACAGGGCTACCATCCGGAGTGGAATAGCTACATCTTCAATTACGGCCGCAACGAGGTGCGTGCCTTTCTCGGCAGCAGCGCCCTGTTCTGGCTGGAGAAATACCACATCGACGGCCTGCGTGTGGATGCGGTGGCCTCGATGCTCTACCTCGACTATGCGCGCAAGGAGGGGGAATGGATCCCGAACTACTACGGCGGCCATGAAAACCTCGAGGCGATCGAGTTCCTGCGCAAGCTCAACGAGGCGGTCTATCGCGACTATCCAGACACCCAGACCATCGCCGAGGAGTCCACTGCCTGGCCGATGGTCTCACGCCCGACCTATCTGGGGGGCCTCGGCTTCGGAATGAAATGGAATATGGGCTGGATGCATGACACCCTGAGCTATTTCAGCAAGGATCCCATCTACCGCAAGCACCATCATGGCCAGCTGACCTTCAGCCTACTTTACGCCTTCCACGAAAATTTCGTCTTGCCCTTCTCCCATGATGAGGTGGTACACGGCAAGGGCTCCATGATCGGCAAGATGCCAGGGGATGACTGGCAAAAGATGGCCAACCTACGTGCCCTTTACGGCTATCAGTTCGGCCACCCAGGAAAGAAACTGTTGTTTATGGGCAGCGAGTTCGGCCAGTGGCGTGAATGGGATCATGAGCAGAGCCTGCAGTGGCATCTGCTGGAGTACACGCAGCACCAGGGACTGCTGCACTGGGTGCGTGATCTGAACCGTCTCTATCGCAGCGAACCGGCCCTGTACCAAAAAGATTTTGACCCATCCGGTTTCGAATGGATCGACTGCAACAACTGGGAAGACAGCACGCTCAGCTTTATCCGCAAGAGTGAAGACGGCAGCGGGACTATCCTTGTTGTCTGCAATTTCACCCCCATCCCGCGCAACAATTACCGGGTTGGCGTACCGCATGGCGGCTGGTGGCACGAGGTACTCAACAGTGACGCCACCGAATACGGCGGCTCTGGCTGGGGCAACATGGGTGGGCAGCAATCCGCTCCTGTCGGTGCCTACGGCAGGCCCTTCTCCCTCACCCTCAACCTGCCGCCGCTGTCTGTTCTATTCTTCAGGCATGAAGGATAAGACTGCAACAACTTCGACAGGCTTTGCAGGTTCCGCATCATGACCAGCGATGAGGCAGGACGAAAGTGTAGGTCGGATTAGGCGCGAGCCGTAATGCGACCAAGACAGGTCGGATTACGCTCCGCTAACCCGACCAACTTTTACATCGCTGAGGAACGGGGCGCCTGTGGGTTGACGTTTTATCGCTAGGCAACTGCTACCGGGAAGGAGCATGCTCACCATGCAACACCCGAATTTCAATGGCAGACAACGCGTAATCGTGCAGCGGGTCACACCCGAGGTCGACGCCGGGCGCTTTCCCATCAAGCGCACCGTTGGTGAAGATGTCATGGTTGAGGCCGAGGCTTTTACTGACGGTCACGATCAGGTCCGCTGCAGTCTGCGTTTTCGCCGTCGTAATGAAGCTTCCTGGTCAGAGGTCCCAATGCTCCCCCTTGGTAACGATCGCTGGCGTGGCAGTTTTACTGTCGGGCAACTGGGGCGGTACTGCTACAGCGTGATTGCCTGGGTCGACCGATTCCATTCATGGCGTCACGACCTGCTGCGTCGCACCGACCCGGCAGACATCGCCCTCGCCTTGCAGCAGGGGATCGAATTGATCGAAAAAGTCGCAACGCGTGCCAAAGAAAAGGATGCGCACATACTCAGCTCCTGGGCCTTGACTCTGGGTGGCGATGGATCGCTCGAACAACGTCTTGAGGCTGCACTCGACAAGGGCAAGGCAGACCTAATGGACCATTACCCGGAACGTCCCTTCGCTACCGAGTACGGGCGGGAGCTGGAGGTAGTGGTCGATCCGGTGCGCGCCCGTTTCAGTGCCTGGTATGAGGCCTTTCCCCGTTCCTGCATCGACAAACCGGGTCAGCATGGCACCTTTCGCGACTGCGAGTCACGTCTTTCCTATGTGGCGGAGATGGGCTTTGACGTGCTCTATCTGCCACCGGTGCATCCGATCGGACGCATCAAGCGCAAGGGGAAAAACAACACGCTTATCGCCGGTGATGACGAT
Organism: Thiohalomonadaceae bacterium; assembly: GCA_041546305.1. Classification (GTDB taxonomy): domain Bacteria; phylum Pseudomonadota; class Gammaproteobacteria; order Thiohalomonadales; family Thiohalomonadaceae; genus JBFEYJ01. Next base: position 15,531 of record JBFEWO010000032.1, read on the forward strand.
CCCGGCAGCCCCTGGGCCATCGGCGCCGAGGAAGGCGGACACCAGGGTACTCACCCGGCGCTCGGCACACTGGAGGATTTCCACTCCCTGGTGGCCAGTGCGCGTGCGCTAGGTATCGACATCGCACTCGATATCGCCTTTCAGTGCGCCCCGGATCATCCCTATGTGCAGAAACATCCCGCCTGGTTTCGCCGGCGCCCGGACGGTACGGTGCAGTTCGCAGAAAATCCGCCGAAGAAATACGAGGACATCTACCCTTTCGATTTTGAGAGTGAGGCGTGGTGGGCGCTGTGGCAGGAACTCAAGGCGGTCTTTACCTTCTGGATCGAACAGGGAGTGAGTATTTTCCGTGTCGACAATCCCCACACCAAGGCCTTCCCCTTCTGGGAATGGGTGATCGGCGAGCTCAAACGTGATCACCCCGAAACCCTCTTTTTGGCCGAGGCCTTCACCCGCCCGCCAGTCCTGCACTACCTGGCCAAACTCGGATTCAGCCAGTCCTATAACTATTTTCCCTGGCGCAATACGAAAAGCGAGATCACCAGCTACCTGACCGAACTTAGTCAGGGTGAAGGACGCGAGTACCTGCGCCCCAGCCTCTGGCCAAACACTCCCGACATCCTCACGGAATATCTACAGTTCGGCGGTCGCCCGGCCTTCATGATTCGCTTAATTCTGGCCGCAACGCTGGGTGCCAATTACGGCATTTACGGCCCTGCCTTCGAACTGTTTGAAAACCAGCCGATGAAACCCGGCAGCGAGGAGTACCTCAATTCGGAAAAGTACCAAATCCGTCACTGGGAGCTGCAACGCCCCGATACGCTGAAAGACCTGATTGCACGCATCAATCACATCCGCCGTGATAACCCGGCGTTACAGCATGACTGGAACCTGCGCTTCTTTCCGGTCGATAACGACGAGATGATTTGCTACGCCAAAACCAGTGAGGACAAGGACAACATCATTCTGGTAGTGGTCAACCTCGACCCCTACCACACCCAGAGTGGATGGGTGGAACTGCCGCTGGAGGAGTTCGACCTGGACCCAACCCATCCCTACCAGATGCACGATCTGTTGAGCGACGCCCGTTATCTGTGGCATGGAGCACGAAACTATGTGGAGCTGATGCCCCATGAAATGCCAGGGCACATTTTCCGCTTACGCCGGCGGGTGCGCACCGAGCGGGATTTCGACTATTACATGTAGGCATAGGCAAACCGGGGAAATGAATCGAATGTCGAGAATCCAATGAGAAAAGGCAACACGCCATGATCACACGAGAACTGCCCCCAGCACTGACATCCGATCCCCTGTGGTACAAGGACGCCATCATCTATCAGCTGCACGTCAAGGCCTTTGCCGATGCCAATAATGATGGCATTGGGGATTTTCGTGGGCTCATCGAAAGACTCGATTATGTGCAGGATCTGGGCGTCAACACCATCTGGCTTCTGCCTTTCTATCCCTCGCCGATGCGCGATGACGGCTACGATATTTCCGATTACCGCGATGTGCATCCCGATTACGGTTCGTTGCGTGATTTTAAGAAGTTTGTGCACGAGGCGCACCGGCGCGACATTCGTGTTATCACCGAACTGGTGATCAATCACACCTCCGATCAGCATCCCTGGTTCCAGCAAGCGCGCAAGGCACCGCCCGGCTCACGCAAGCGCGAGTTCTATGTGTGGAGCGATACGGTGCTGAAATTCCAGGAGACGCGGATCATTTTCACCGATACCGAGTCCTCCAACTGGCAATGGGATGATGAGGCCGGCGCTTATTACTGGCACCGTTTTTTCTCCCACCAGCCCGATCTCAACCACAACAATCCTGAAGTGGTAAAGGCGATCATTCGAGTGATGCGTTTCTGGCTCGATATGGGGGTAGACGGCCTGCGCCTTGATGCCATCCCCTACCTCTGCGTGCGCGAAGGGACCACCAACGAAAACCTGCCCGAGACCCACGAGGTGATCAAGCAGATGCGTGCCGTGGTCGATGAACACTACCAGGACCGCATGTTCCTGGCCGAGGCCAATCAGTGGCCCGAGGATGTACGCGACTATTTCGGCGATGGTGACGAGTGCCATATGGCCTATCACTTCCCGCTGATGCCGCGCATGTACATGGCTATCGCCCAGGAAGACCGCCATCCCATCACCGAAATCATGGCGCAGACCCCGGATATTCCTGAAAGCTGTCAGTGGGCGATCTTTCTGCGCAACCACGACGAGCTGACCCTGGAGATGGTCACCGACAGCGAGCGTGATTATATGTACCAAACTTTCGCTGCGGATCCGCGTATGCGTATTAACGTCGGCATCCGCCGACGGCTGGCGACCTTGATGAACAATGACCCGGACATGATCAAACTGATGAAGAGTTTGCTGCTGTCGATGCCCGGCTCGCCGATTATCTATTACGGCGATGAGATCGCCATGGGAGACAATATCTATCTTGGCGATCGCAACGCGGTACGTACTCCGATGCAGTGGAGTCCTGACCGCAACGCCGGCTTCTCCAAGACTGATCCGCAACGGCTTTATCTGCCACCGATCATGGACCCGCTGTACGGCTATGAGTCGGTCAATGTGGAGGCGCAGGCCCGCTCCCCTGCCTCGCTGCTCAACTGGATGAAACGACTGATTGCTGTGCGCAAGGCACACAAATCCTTTGGCCGCGGCACGCTGGAATTTCTTCGACCGGGCAACCGCAAAATCATCGCCTATGTCCGGGAGTATGAAGAGGAGTCGATCCTCTGCGTGGCCAACCTCTCGCGCTGGTCACAACCGGTGGAATTGGATCTGTCCCGCTTCAGGGGGCGGGTGCCGGTGGAGTTGATGGGCAACACCACCTTCCCGCCGATTGGTGATCTACCCTACCTGCTGAGCTTGCCCGGCCATATCTTCTACTGGTTTCGTCTCGCCGAAGAGGCCGAGGTTCCGGCCTGGCACAAGGAGATGCTGCCGCCCATGGAGCTACCCATCCTGGTGCTGTTCGCCGGTTGGCAAAGTCTCTTCCCCGAGCGGGTGGTCACAAGCCGTGTCAAAATGGCTGAACGTCTGCGTCGTCAGTTCGAGCGGGAGATCCTGCCCAAAGCTATCGTCGATCAGCGCTGGTATGCAGCAAAGGGGGAAACGCTCGAGAGCATCACTATCAGCCGATCTGCCGCGTGGCCGGCGGAGAAGCAAAACTGGCTTCTCACCTGGTTGCAGGTTTGTTGCCACGAAGGGGAAGTTCAGGAATATTTTTTGCCACTGGCCATCGCCTGGGAAGATCAGGATGAGGAGCACCTGCATGAGCTGATGCCCAAGGCACTGGCCAGGGTACGTCAACGCTCACGGGTGGGCATTCTCCATGATGCGATGGTGGATGCCGACTTCGTGAATCGCATGATCCAGGCCATGGACGACGATGAACGCGTGCCCTTCGATGACGGCGAGCTGCGCTTCACTCACACCAGCGCCTTTGAGGAACTGACCTGCGACTACCGCCCATGCCCGGTCGAGCGCCCGCCCACCGAGGGCAGCAATAGCACCCGGATACTCGGCGATAGGCTCTTTATCAAGGTCTACCGCCAGTTACGGGAGGGATGTAATCCCGAGCTGGAGATGGGCCGATTCCTGACCGAGGTCTCCCCCTACCCCCACATCGTTCCGCTAGCCGGAGCCCTGCAATACAACGGAGCCGATAACACCACGGTGACCATGGCACTACTGCAGGGCTATGTGGAGAACCAGGGGGATGTCTGGAGTTACACCGTAGATTACCTCGCGCGCTTTTTCGCCGATGCACTGCTCTCCGGCGTCATCGATGCCGGTGATGAAAACGGCACCCTGCATGCCGCCTACCTGCTGCAGATCGAAACTCTGGGACGGCGTACCGGCGAGTTGCACCAGGCGCTGGCGGTCACCAGTGGTGACCCGGCCTTTGAACCGGAACCGGTGAGTCCTTCCGACCTGGCTGCCTGGAGCAAGCTGGTCAGTCAGGAGTTACGCGAGAGCCTGAAACTGCTGAAACACTCCAGCACTCACCTCCCCGAGCCCCTGCGCGAGGATGCTCAACGTTTACTGGAAAGCAAAGAACGACTCATCGATTGGTGTCACAACCAGCTTCCCGCCACCATTTATGCCAGCAAGACACGCTATCACGGTGACTACCATCTTGGTCAGGTGCTGTTGGTTGAGAACGATTTCATCATTATCGACTTTGAGGGCGAACCTGCCCGCGAACTGGAAGAGCGTCGCACCAAACACTCACCTCTGCGCGATGTGGCCGGTATGTTGCGCTCATTCAACTATGCCGCCGAATTTGCCCTGAGTGAATCGACCGCCGAACGCCCGCTGGACCGGGAACAACTGCGGCCACTCGCCGAGCGCTGGGAACAGGCAACACAGACCAGCTTCATGAAAGGCTATCGTGAGGCTATCGAAGGATGCCCCTCTTACCCTACTGATGAGGCCGATGCCGAGGCACTGATCCGGCTGTTTACCCTTGAAAAGGCGCTCTACGAGCTGCGCTATGAGCTGCAGAATCGACCGGACTGGGTCAAAGTCCCGCTAAGCGGACTGCTTGCCTTTGTTGCCACCGTCACGGAAGGCGATGATGCCTGAGCGCGTACGCATTCTGGCCTTTGTTATGGCCGGCGGCCAGGGTAAGCGACTGCAGCCGCTAACCGCCGAGCGTTCCAAGCCGGCGGTACCTTTCGGCGCACGTTACCGCATTGTCGACTTTGTGCTGAGCAACCTGATCAACTCCCGGATCTATTCCGTCTATGTCCTGGTGCAGTACAAGTCACAGTCACTGATCGAACACATTCGCAAGGCCTGGACGCTCTCACCAATCCAGGCGGAGCAATTCATTACCGTGGTGCCGCCGCAGATGCTTGATGGGCAGGAGTGGTTTCTCGGCACCGCCGATGCGGTCTACCAGAACAGCAATCTCATTGAGGAACAACACCCGGATCTGGTCGCGGTGTTCGGTGCCGATCATCTCTACCGGATGGACATTCGCCAGATGGTGCGTTTCCACCTGGAGCATGAGGCGGAGGTTAGTGTAGCCGCCCTGCCCGTGCCGCTGGAGCAGGCCTCTGCCTTCGGGATTATCGGTACCGACGAAGATTCGCGGATTACTGAATTTTTGGAAAAACCGGATGCCCCGCCGTCAATGCCCGGGGACAACACCCGCGCCTATGCCTCGATGGGCAACTATCTGTTCAATGCCGAAGTACTGATCGAGGCACTGCAGGAGTCGCACCAACTGGGCGAAACCGATTTTGGCCACCACATCCTGCCGCGGCTGATCAATACCCACCGGTGCTATGCCTACAATTTTGCCGACAACCGCATTCCCGGCATCAAGGCCTATGAAGAATCCGCATACTGGCGGGATGTCGGCACCATCGACGCCTACTACGAGGCCAACATGGACCTGCTGGAGGAGCAACCCCGCTTCAACGTCTTCAATCCGCAGTGGCCCATCTATTCGAGCAATTATCAGGGCCCGGTCGCCAAGATCAGCAGCGGCAATATAAGCAACACCATGATCGGAGCGGCGACGATGGTCAACGGCGCCACCATCCGCAATTCCATCATCCGCCGCGAAGTGGTCCTTGAAGAGGGTGCAGAAATTGAAGAGTGCATCATTATGGATTTCGTGCGTATCTGTCGCGGCGCCCGCCTGCGTCGCGTCATCGTCGACCGACACAATCACATCGAGGCGGATGTTCGCATCGGCTTTGACCCCGATGAGGATCGCAAGCACTACCATGTGACCCCCTCAGGTGTGGTGGTCATTCCCCAGGGGCGAGTGAGCTATTTTCCACGTGGTGCACGCACAGGCGGGATTGGTTATGAGGAGTAACGGTGTATGACAGGTACCACGGTCATCGGACCAATCTCTCCATCGCGGGTGTGGCCGGGAGAACCTTACCCTCTTGGGGCAACCTGGGATGGCCAGGGGGTCAACTTCGCCCTCTTTTCGGAAAATGCCGAGCGGGTCGAGTTATGCCTGTTCGATGCCCATGGCCGGCGCGAGGTCGAGCATATCGACATGGCCGAGCCCACCGATCAGGTCTGGCACTGTTATCTTCCCGACGCCCGCCCCGGCCTGCTATATGGTTATCGCGTACACGGCCCCTACGATCCTGAGCAGGGTCATCGTTTCAACCCCAGCAAATTACTGCTTGACCCCTATGCCAAGAATATCGTCGGTCCGCTGCGCTGGAACGATACCCACTTCGGCTACCGCATAGACCATAAAAAAAGCGATCTTTCCTTTGACCGGCGCAACAATGCCTCTGCCATGCCCAAGTGCAAGGTCATGGATCCGGCCTTTACCTGGGGTGACGACCGCCCTCCTCGCATTCCCTGGCATGACACCGTGTTGTATGAGCTGCATGTCAAAGGTTTTACCTACAAACATCCTGAAGTACCGGCGCCACTGCGTGGCACCTACGCCGGTCTCTCTACGGCTCCTGTGGTCGACTACCTGAAAAACCTGGGCGTTACCGCGATCGAGCTGATGCCCATCCATGCTTTTATCGATGACCGGCGTCTGGTCGACCATGGCATGCGCAATTACTGGGGGTACAACACCATCGGCTTCTTTGCCCCGGAGATGCGCTATTCGGCCACCGGCCTGCCCGATGAATTCAAAACCATGGTCAAGACCTTTCACTCGGCCGGTCTCGAAGTGATCCTCGATGTGGTCTACAACCACACCGCCGAAGGCAACCATCTGGGACCAACACTCTCCTTTCGCGGAATCGACAACGCGGCCTATTACCGCCTGCTGCCCGAGGACCCACGTTACTACAAGGACTACACCGGCACCGGCAACACCCTCAACATGATGCATCCGCGGGTATTGCAGCTCATCATGGACAGCCTGCGCTACTGGGTCACCGAGATGCACGTTGATGGCTTTCGTTTTGACCTGGCCTCGGCGCTTGCCCGCGAGCTGCACGACGTGAACCGCCTTGGCGCCTTTTTCGACATCATCCACCAGGACCCGGTGCTGTCGCAGGTGAAGCTTATCGCCGAGCCCTGGGACCTGGGGGAAGGCGGCTATCAGGTCGGCAACTTCCCGCCCGGCTGGACCGAATGGAACGGCAAGTATCGCGACACCGTACGTGACTACTGGCGCGGAGAACCGGGGGTGGTCAGCGAACTGGCCTCACGCCTGACAGGCTCCAGCGATCTCTATCAGTCCGATGGACGCCGCCCCTACGCCAGCATCAATTTCGTCACCGCCCATGATGGCTTCACCCTGCGCGATCTGGTGAGCTACAACGAAAAACACAACGCAGCCAATAAGGAGGAGAACCGCGACGGGGAATCCCATAACCGCAGCTGGAACTGTGGTGTAGAGGGGCCCAGCGA
>JBFEWO010000181.1:0-4665 GCA_041546305.1 Thiohalomonadaceae bacterium
AGCAGGCAGAGGATCTCCAGTTCCCGCGGGGTCAGTTCAGCAAAGGGGGAGGTGGGTTCTCTACCATCATCCGCAACATCCCCCTGAACCACACGGGCCAGGACGGTAGCCAGCTCTGGTGCGACGATGGTCTTGCCGGCAACAATCTCGCGTAATGCCGCCACCAGTTCGCTGGGTTCCATGTCCTTGAGCAGGTAGCCGGAGGCACCATTTCGCAGGCACTCCACCAGGTCCTGCTCCTCGTTGCTGGTGGTGAGCATGACAATGGGATTGCGAAAGCCGACCGCACGGAGCCCTGACAGGACTTCCAGGCCACTCATCTCAGGCATGCGCATATCCAGTAGTACCACCTCTGGTTGCAACTCGCGGGCCATGAGAAAGCCTTCGCGGCCATTACCTGCTGTGGCAATAACCTCGATACCATGACGCTCGAGCAGGGTTTCCAGCCCGCTGCGGAACAGGGTGTGATCATCGACCAGAAGTACGCGCATAGATGTCGTTAAATAAGGGCGAAATGTTGTGGTTCTTTTTCTTTTGCTTCAGCGGAGTTCGGATTGCTGAAGGTCAATTGTACCCGGGTTCCTTCCCCGGTTTCACTCTCGATGCGCAGATCGCCGCCGAGATAGCGGGCACGCTCCTTCATGATCGACATGCCGAGATGTTCGCCGGGATGGCCGCTAAAGGCTGGCTTGTCCATGCCGACACCGTCGTCTTCGACCAGGATATGGTAGTTGTCATTTTTGTCGCAACGCAGCAATACACGCACTGTGTGGGCGTGGCTGTGCTTACGTACATTAGCCAGCGCCTCCTGGATGATACGCAGGACCTGCATTTCGCTGTTGGCGGAGAGGCGGGTGGAATCCCACTCCTTCTGTAGCAGTACGTGCATGCCGGTCTGCTTGCGGAAGTTACTGATCAGATCCTCCAGAGCCGGTAGCAACCCACGTGAGTTGATAGGGGCACGGAAGTGCGCCAGCAGCTCGCGCAGTTCGGTATAGGCGTCATTGAGGCCGCTTTTGATCTGCTGGATATCCTCGTGGGTGACGTCGGCACCTTGTTGATCGATGGCCTCGTCCAGCATGCTCACCTGAAAACGCAGACTGGCCAGTGTCTGGGCCAGCGAGTCGTGAAGCTCATGGGCAATTGCATTGCGCTCCTTGATGATGGACAGGCGCTTGGCCTCATCATCGAGGTGGGCTTTTTCAATCGCCATACCCAGGTGGCGACCGATACTGGTGAACAATGCCTTGACCTCCTCATGGGAATCGATGTCGGCCTTGTCCACGAACAGGTTATACACCCCAAGATTCTTGCCATGGTATTGCAAGGGCACCGCGATCATTTCCAGATCCGGTGTACCCAGCATCGGCCGTCCAACCCACTGGTTGCAGGGGTTGAGATCCTGCTGGAACAGCACTTCACCTTCGGTAACAGCATTGCCGCAGAGACAGCGTTGCACGGGAACCATCCGCTCTTCCTCGACCACGTCATCATCCAGGCCGATACTTGCTACCAGTTCCATCTGGTTGTTGTCGGTGAGCAGACGGACTGTGCCTGCCCTAGCGTTCACGATATCCCGCATGGTGTGCAGGAAGCGGGTCAGCAAATCCTTCAGGTCACGCGAGGCATTGAGACTGGCCGCCACGTCATAGAGAACCTGCAGGGAATTGGCCTTCTGCTCGAAGCGTTTGGTCTGCCGTTTGATCTCGTCATCCATGTGGCGGGAAAGGTTCTGCAGATAGTCGAGCAGGTTGTTAATGTCCTTGGCGACTTCCTTGAGTTCGCCCATTTCCTCGGGGAGCAGGCGCACCGTCAGATTGCCCTCGCGGATCTCGTCAGACCAGTGTTTCAGTTCTTCGCTGGGGTGCAGCAGGTAACGGCGAAAAGCAAGTGAGATTGCGACCAGCAGAGCGATGCCGGCGAGAATGAACACGCCAAAAAGAAACAGAAGAATCTCTTCGTATTCTGGAAAATTGAGGAGCAGGGCAAGGTTAACGCCGAGTAGGGCAAAGGTGTTGCCGACGCCGATGAGCAGAAAGCGCAGTCGTTTGCCTGGCAGCCCTTCGCCACTAAGAAGAAAAATTGCTGTCAGCGACTCCAAGGCCGCTTGCAGTCTGTTCAGGATAACTGGTTTCTGGATAGTGCCCATTCTGCTACAGGCCCTGGAGGTCTGGCGGATTGAGAGTGTAGCCTAAGGCCACAACCTGTGGTGAAAGCCGGATAATACCACACTTGGTGTCGCTTGAGCCCCACTGGACCTCAGCTGATGGGCCGTGTCTGGGGCGGTGCAGTCGATGCCCGGACCGGAAAAACCGGCCCGGTGCTGGCAGAAAATCAATTGCAGGAGCTGCAGCCACCACTGCCGCAACCACCACCGCTCTCAGCCTGTGGCTGGTAATTGGCATCATTGGGGTTCATGAAGATGAAGTGAAACTGACCGTCTTCCAGTTCCACATAATCGATGGTCGTGCCATTGAGCAGGGGACCATATTCCCCCCCCATGACCACTTCCACCTCGCCGAACTTGAACGCCAGGTCATCATCCGAAGGCTCGTCGAAACCCATGCCATACTCCATGGTACCGTCCATATTTTTTCGCACGGCCAGTCGCAAGGCCAGACCCTCGGCACCGCTTTGTGCGGCGGCGCTTTTTACCTGTTCGATAGCGGCGTTTGTCAGTGTAATCATGCTGATGCCTTTACTGTTTATCTAAACGTGGGCAGAAATGCACTACTACCCGGTGATTGATATGTCGTCCTGCAGGGGGCTACTGTTGCGTACGGCGCGCACAAAGTCGATAAAGCGCTGCGTCCAGTGATTATCGGCTACATCGCGCAAGTGTACGTAGTTGGCCAGCAGGTTCTTGTAGAGGAAACCGTCGTGTAGCCGGTCAATACCATAGCCACGTTCCAGTGTATAAGCATACTGGAGGCCATGCGGCAGGTTTTCAAGGCTCGAATAATGGAACTCATGGACATGGTAGTGATGCCCAGGCTGGCTTCCTGGCCAAGGGGAGGCGTCCGTTTCGACGATTTTGGCATAGCCGCGGCCGATGGGTTTTTCGTGCATTACCGTATCGCCAGGAATGATGCCGACCATTTCACAGTGTCGATCGCCCCAGCGCAGGGAGCGGCTAAGATACATCAACCCGCCGCATTCGGCGTAGGTTGGGAGTCCGTTCTCGATAGACTTGTGGATGGTATGGCGCATCTCGACGTTTGCCGAGAGTGCTTCCATTTGCGTCTCCGGGAAACCGCCACCGATGAACAGGCCGTCGATATTCGCTGGCAGTGAACTATCGTGCAGGGTATCGAAGGGCACCAGTTCGGCCCCTGCCGCCTGTAGTTGCTCCAGATCATCCGGGTAGTAAAAACCGAAGGCCGCATCTTGGGCGATGGCGATGCGTACCACTGCCGAGGCTTGCGGTCGTATTATTCTAGGGACCTCGGAAATTGGTGGTTGGCCAGTGCCTGCAGCGATCTGTTTGAGTTCCTCAAGATCGACTTGGGCGGCGATGATGGCGGCAATTTCATCGATTTTTGCCGACACATCGGACGCCTCATTGCTGGGAATGAGACCGAGGTGACGTTCATCGAGAGCAAGACGTGGATCGCGATGGATGGCGCCCAGCACAGGAATGTCGCTGTAATGGGCAATTGCTTCACGCAGTCGATGCTCATGACGTTTTCCCGCGACCTTGTTTAGGATCACCCCGGCAATATTCAGCTTCGGGTCGAATTGCTGAAAGCCAAGAATAATAGGGACGATGCTGCGGGTGGCGCCCTTGACATCCAGCACCAGCACCACCGGCGCGCCAAGTAGCTTGGCCATCTCGGCGTTGCTGCCTCGACCTTCCACATCGAGGCTGTCGAACAGCCCCATATTGCCTTCGATCAGTGCAATATCGCTGTCGGCACAGTGATGCGTGAAGAAATTCTGCAGTTCGCCGTGACCCATGGTGTGAAAGTCGAGATTGTAGCAGGGGCGACCGGCGGCGACGCCGAGCCACATCGGGTCTATGTAGTCTGGGCCCTTCTTGAAAGGTTGGACACGCAGTCCTGAGCGAGCCAGCGCTGCACACAGTCCGAGGGTGATGGTGGTCTTGCCGGAGGACTTGTGCGCGGCGCTGAGCAGCAACTGAGGCATGGTCAGGCGGCGTTCTGGAAGCGGGACTTATTACGCGAGGCCCACATGGTACGAGCCTGTGCCTCGGCATCTTCACGATCTTTGGCTTTACCCATGGTGAAGAGTGCAATGGCGACGGTGCCGATCACGGCGGCTTCACCGTATTCGTCTTCCTTCTCGCCACGCCAGACTGCAGCCAGGTCGGCAACGTTCATCATATCAGGACGTACATGGCGCTTGGCGAACATGGCGGGCCACTCCTCATCGTACATCTTGCCTTCGTGAACGCACTGCAGCAGCACCTCCTGATCAGGGTTACGCTCGATTTCGCCACCTTCTCCCTTAATCACGGTCATGTGCGGGATATCTAGCAGGACACCAGCCTCCTGGTGGGTGGGGCGGTAACCGGGATGGAAGATCCCCTGCATCACACTTGGGGCCTTGAAGGGATTGAGCATACGGGCAATGGTGTGTACCGGTGAACGCAGGCCGAGGAGGGGGCGCAGTTCGATGATCTGGTGCAGCTTGGGATTGAGGTAT
>JBFEWO010000014.1:0-32362 GCA_041546305.1 Thiohalomonadaceae bacterium
CAGGTCCAAACGGTGGTTTGAGCCTTGCCGCGTGCCAAATCTACACGGATCGTGATCTCCTCTTCTTTCATCACGGCCTGCCCCTGCTCCTCGGTATAGTCGCTAGCGCGTCCGCCCTGACGAACGATGCAGACAGGTCCCAGATGGATAGTGACTGCCTTGAGATCGAGGTCGGCCACTCCTGCCCTACCTACGGCAGCAAGAATGCGCCCCCAGTTTGGATCGCTGGCAAACAGCGCAGTTTTAACCAGCGGCGAATGGGCTATGGTATAGGCCACCTTGGCACACTCTGAGTCATCGCGACCACCCACGACCTCGACTGAGATAAATTTGGTGGCCCCCTCTCCATCACGAATGATGAGCTGTGCCAGCTCCCGGCAAATTTCGTTGAGCGTCTGCTGGAATTGCGCCATCTCCACCGAATGGGGGGACAGCGAGGCACCACTCTTACCTGTCGCCATCAAAATACAGGCATCGTTAGTAGAGGTATCCCCATCCACTGTAATTCGGTTGAAGGAACCATCCACCGCTTCGATGAGACAGCGCTGCAAACTCTCACGGTCGATTTCCGCATCAGTCGCCACATAGGCCAGCATGGTACCCATGTCCGGTCGAATCATCCCCGCACCTTTGGAAATGCCAGTAATGGTTACCATTTTACCGGCAAGCTCCAGTTTCCTGGACGCCCCCTTGGCCACGGTATCCGTTGTCATGATACCGTGGGCAGCCTCTTCCCACTGGCCTTCATTTAGAGCAGCTTTGGCATCGGGAAGCGCGGCAATAATCTTCTCCACCGGTAATGGCTCACCGATCACGCCGGTGGAAAAGGGCAGAACCTCCTCACCCTGACAAGCAAACTGCTGCGCGACCGCATCACAACAGCGCTTCGCTGCAACTAGTCCCGCATCACCGGTACCGGCGTTGGCATTGCCGGTATTGACCAGTAAATAACGGGGCATAGCCTGCAGCAGGTGTTCCCTTGCCACAATCACAGGAGCGGCACAAAAGGCATTGCGGGTAAAAACCGATGCCACAGCACAATCGGGTGTCAATTCAAAAAGCACTACATCGCGGCGTCCGGGCTTCTTAACCCCGGCAGAAGCAAACCCAATGCGCACTCCTGCGACAGGGTGCAATGCAGGCAAACCCTTGTAACCGACAGCCATCGTTTTCTACTCCTGACAAAGGCCACGCCTAACGGAGGCGGCCATGACACTGTTTGTATTTCTTGCCCGAGCCACATGGACAAGGTTCATTTCTGCCGACTTTACGTGTGTCGCGCACAAACGTTTGAGGCTGCTCTTCATCCTCCTCCTGCGCTTCACCGCCCAACGCAGTCACCTCTTCATGCTGAAAGTTCATCGGTGCCTGGCTACGACGTTGCTCCTCAACCGCGGCCACATCTTCTTCAGCCCGCACCTGCACCTTGGAGAGCACGCTGATCACCTCTCCCTTGATGCGTTCCAGTAATTGCCCGAACAGCTCGAACGCCTCACGTTTATACTCCTGCTTTGGATTTTTCTGCGCATAACCACGCAGATGGATCCCTTGGCGCAGATAGTCCATTGCTGCTAGATGTTCTTTCCACAAGGTGTCTAGTACCTGGAGCATGACCGCCTTCTCGAAGTGACGCAGGACTTCAGCGCCTGCCTGTTTTTCCTTCTCCTCGTAGGCGTTAACGATCTCACTCAGAATCCGTTGGCGCAGCGTCTCTTCAAAGAGCTTGTCGTCACTTTCCAGCCAGCCGGGGATATCGAGACGGATACCGAAATCCTCCTCCAACCGGTCGACCAGGCCATCCACGTCCCACTGTTCTTCCAGGCTTTGCGGTGGAATGTACTGTTCGATCACCCCGTTGACCACATCCTCACGAATCGCCTTGATCGTTTCCGAAATATCGCTCTGCGCCATCAATTCGTTACGCTGCTCGTAGATCACCTTGCGCTGATCGTTGGCCACATCATCATACTCGAGCAGGTTCTTTCGAATGTCGAAGTTGTGTCCCTCGACCTTGCGCTGGGCGTTCTCAATGGCACGTGAGACCCAGGGGTGCTCGATCGCTTCGCCTCGCTGCATACCGAGTTTTTGCATAATCATTGAGACGCGATCCGAGGCGAAGATGCGCATCAGATTGTCTTGCAATGAGAGATAGAAACGGGAAGAACCGGGATCCCCCTGGCGTCCGGAGCGTCCACGCAGCTGATTGTCGATGCGCCGTGACTCGTGCCGCTCAGTGCCGATGATATGCAAGCCGCCAGCGTTCAACACTTCCTCATGGCGCTTTTGCCAGTCAGCCTTGACCTTGGCGATAGTCGCCTCATCGACCTCCTCACCGAGTGCCTCCAACTCAGCCTCCAGACTTCCACCCAGAACAATATCGGTTCCGCGACCGGCCATGTTGGTGGCAATAGTCACCGCTCCGGGACGACCGGCCTGTGCCACGATCTCCGCTTCACGTTCGTGCTGTTTGGCGTTGAGTACCTCGTGTGGGATGTTCGCCTTGTGCAGCAAGCCGGAAAGATACTCCGAAGTCTCGATGGAGGTGGTACCGACCAGTGCAGGCTGTTTGCGCTGGTGACAATCCCTGATGTCCTCGATAATCGCCTCATATTTTTCCTCGGCGCTGAGATAAATCAGATCACCCAAATCCTGGCGCTGCATCGGACGGTGGGTCGGGATCACCACTACTTCCAAGCCATAGATCTGCTGGAACTCGTAAGCCTCGGTATCAGCAGTACCGGTCATCCCGGCAAGCTTCTGATACAGGCGGAAATAGTTCTGGAAGGTAATCGATGCCAGCGTCTGGTTTTCGTTCTGGATCGCCACTCCCTCTTTGGCCTCGATAGCCTGATGCAGGCCATCGGACCAACGCCGACCAGGCATGGTGCGACCGGTAAACTCATCGACAATGACCACCTGGCCATTGCTGACAATGTAATCGACATTCTTCTGATACAGCACATGGGCACGTAAAGCCGCGTTAAAGTGGTGCATCAAGTTGATGTTACCGGCATCATAGAGTGACTCACCCTCACCCAGCAATCCAGCTTGGGTAAGCAGGTCCTCGACGTGCTGATGCCCGTCTTCGGTCAGGTGTATCTGTTTTGCCTTTTCATCGACGCTATAGTCACCAGGACCTTCCTCCTCCTGGACTGGGACCAGCTTAGGAACCATGGCATTAATTCGTGTATAGAGCTCGGAACTGTCTTCTGCCGGACCAGAGATAATCAGCGGTGTCCGTGCTTCGTCGATTAAAATCGAGTCGACTTCGTCCACGACGGCAAAGTTAAGCTCCCGTTGCGCCTTCTCTTCCAGGCTGAAGGCCATGTTATCGCGAAGATAATCAAAACCGAACTCGTTATTGGTGCCATAGACAATATCACTCGCGTAGGCTTCTCGACGCTGTTGCGTGTCGAGACCACTCACGATAACGCCTGTACTCATACCGAGAAAACCGTATAGCTTTCCCATCCATGAGGCATCACGTCTGGCCAGGTAGTCATTGACGGTAATGACATGAACACCCTTGCCGCTAAGCGCGTTAAGGTAGGCGGGCAGGGTAGCCATCAGGGTTTTACCTTCACCGGTCTTCATCTCGGCGATCTTCCCCTGATGTAGCACCATGCCACCGATCAGTTGCACATCGTAGTGGCGCATGCCAAAGACGCGTCGGCTCGCTTCCCGTACTGTGGCAAAGGCCTCGGGCAACAGGTCATCAATCGCGGCTCCCTCTGTCAGGCGCTGACGAAACCCTGCCGTTTTTCCCTGCAACTGTTCATCTGTAAGTGCCTCAAACTGCGGTTCCAGGGCGTTGATTTGCTCTACCATTTTGCGCATGCGCTTGACCGCGCGCTCGTTACGGCTTCCAAAGACCTTGCTCAGAAGTTTGCTAATCATCGATCGTATTCAATCCTGCGTTATCTGCCAGCTCTCATGCCAGCTATAAAGAGTAAACGCCTCACCTATATAAGACAGCAACAGACGCTAATTCTACTGCAGTAAATGGCAAATTACCTGCCACGCATGCATCAGGGGTGGGTCTTTGGCGGCGCACCGGAAAGGAGAGACGGCGTAACGATGCTGATATCGCCTCGCTCATCGATAATCAGTGGGGTTTCAGGAAAATCGGCCAGCGTAAGATCCCGCATCACCCGTGCCGCTGTATGGCTATCATCCGGGATTGGACCATCGGGTCGAATTTGGCGGGCGGAGACAATCTTGCCGCCGAGAAAACGTCCATCGGGGCCAAGTTCTGCAGTGAGAATCGGGGCAAGGCCATTTGCCCCCGTGACTTTTACGCCCCAGTAGGTTGCGAAGTTGCCGAGGCTGTAGGCAATCAGGCGCCCGTTATACAACTCAACGGCACGGGGCACATGAGGCCCATGACCAAGTACCAGGTCGGCCCCAGCCTCAACCGCCAAACGGGCAAACTCGACCACATCCCCGCGATCCTCACCATGATAGTACTCACGGGCAAAAGGCAGTCGATCCACTCCTGCCCCTTCTGCGCCGCCATGGAAAGAGACCAATACAATATCGTGCTCACGTTTGAGCGCAGTGATCCGCTCCTGTGCCTGCACCAATGCGTGCATGCTGTTGGCACCGGCAAAAGGCGCAAAGGCTATCAGGGCAACCTTTCTTCCCTTTACCTCCCAACTGGCTACATCCCCATCACGTCCAGAATGCCGGATGCCTGCTTCCTGCAGCACAGCCATACTATTACTGCGGCCTTCCTCGCCAAAATCACGGGCATGGTTATTAGCCAGTGACATGACATCGAAACCAGCATACTTCAACTGCTCCACGAAACGGCTGGGAGTCCGGAACAGATAGCAATGTGCAGGATTTTCGCACTGCTTGACCGGATCGCCTCCATCCATCATTACCCCCTCAAGATTGCCGAAGGTAATATCCGCCTGACGAAGCGTATAGGAAACAGGTTCAAGCAGATTGAGTTCCGGCGGTGGCAAACGGTCATGCGGATAGTCCGTTCCAAGCATGATATCGCCGACAGCAGCCACCGTCAGGCTAGTTGGTTGCGGCACTTCCCGCGCTTCCGTTTCCTGTTCTTGTACGTTGGTGGTGTCAGGAGTAACTCTAACGCCCGATGACGAACAGGCCGCGAGAATAAACGACAGGCCAACCGCAATTCCACGTGCGGAAAAACGGCTTCCAGCACCAATGGCATGCAACACAACAGGTTTCAGATCGTTTCTCATAATGGGCAACTAACAGAACTCGCTGAAATTGTTGTGATAAAATGACAAAAGCCGCATACGTAGATGCGGCTCCTGAAGGAAGTGCAGCTCTTCATACTACTTCGATCTCGATATAGTCAGTTCGCTGCTTGCACGTACTTAATCGGGTCGACAGGCTTTCCATTTACCCACACTTCAAAATGAACGTGTGGTCCCGTTGAACGGCCAGTGCTACCCACTGTACCGAGAACCTGACCCTTTTCAACCGTATCGCCGACCTTTACCAGAACGTCCTTGGCATGACCATAACGGGTGACGTATCCCTTACCATGATTTACCTCAACCAGGTTGCCATAACCATAACGCTTTCCGGCCCAAGTAACGACGCCAGAGGCAACTGCGACCATATCCGCACCTTCCTTTGCGGCAAAGTCGATCCCCTTGTGCCAAGCAGGCTTACCAGTAAAGGGATCACTGCGGATACCATATCGGGAGGACATCCACCCTTTTGTGATAGGGCGTCCAGCCGGTAATACCTTGGCGTCCAGATTACGATTAATAAACATGCTTTCCAGCACGCTCAATTGCTCCTCGCGGTCCTTGAGCTGCTGCGAAAGCTCATCGAGCTGTGATATGAAATCCGGTAACGCCATAGACTCTGAGGCAATCCCAAGCGGACCGCCTTCGTCAGGACCGCCCTGGGCAGGGGGTGCACTAAAATCAAACTCACCGTTATCTAGGTCAGCTATCCGAGTGAGGCGTTGTCCCAGAGCATCGAGCCGGACCACATGAGCCTGCATCTGCCCCAGACGCAGTGTCAGCGCGTTCAAATTCTCTTCGGCAACGCGTTTTGCCTCGAGAATCTCTTCCTGCTGCCGAGCCAGTTCTTGGCTCACAGCAAGGGCACTTACGTCAACGGGTGCCCCCTGTTTGCCCAGGCTAAATCCTGCATACATGGCCACACTCGGAAATGCAATGAGTACGGCCACGGCCAAGGCAATCACCCTCCCCCTGTTCAGACAAAGGCAGGCGGAACCTCCTAGATGTTTGGATACGAGCAGTATGTTCATTATACTTGTGTCGTTGGTTTTAACTTATTTTAGGGTTATATAACACATCTGCAGCGCAATGAGCAAACCACAGACTATCGCCCACCTTCTCTCGAAGCCGGACTCCGGCGCCTTCGAGGCCACAATCAACAGAAGCAAACAATTGCTCCAGCTTCGGCAGCGATTGCAGAACCTGTTAGATGAAGACCTCGTTTCTCATTGCCTGTTATTAAACTCGAGAAATGGCATGCTAATCATGGCGTGTGACTCAACGGCATGGGCCACACGGCTGCGATATCATGTTCCGGCACTACTTAACGGGTTACGCGAATCTGGTTTGGAATCGCTCCAAAATATTCAAATCAAGGTACAGCCTGTCACGCACACGCCAGTGCGCAGCGGAAACAAAGCCTCTATCTCATCTCATGGTGCCTATTGCCTGAAACAGTGCGCGAATACAATCGCCGACCCGGCATTGCGGCGTGCACTCGAACGCCTCGCCGAGCACCATCGAGCAGATGAGCCCTAAGTCGCTCCGCCGCAGATGTCGCGGCTAGCGCGATAAACCAGCTTCTTTGTCTTTGTTGCCGTCATGCCTCTTGCCGTGATTATACGGCAAGGTCCCTGCTAACAGACTCAAACTGCAGCTAGAGGCTGAACGTAAGAGATGGGGGCTTGCTTGGGATCCTCGAATGTAACCAGCTCCCATGCATCCTCATTGGCCAGGAGTGTACGCAGCAATCGATTGTTAAGGCCATGGCCGGACTTGTAGCCGCTAAAGGCGCCTATCAGGCTATACCCAAGCAGGTACAAATCGCCAATCGCATCCAGCACCTTATGTTTTACAAACTCGTCCTCGTAGCGCAAACCATCCTCGTTAAGGATGCGAAAGTCATCCACGACAATCGCGTTATCCAGACTTCCGCCCAGTGCCAGATTGTTTGCCTGAAGGGCCTCTAACTGACTCATAAAACCAAAGGTGCGTGCCCGGCTCACTTCCTTGACAAACGAGGTCGTGGAAAAATCCATCTCGGAAACCTGACTGCGGCCTTTGAATACCGGGTGATCGAAATCGATGGTAAGAGATACCTTGAAGCCGTTAAACGGCTCAAACTTGACCCATTTATCCCCATCCTCAACGACTACCGTACGCTTGATACGAATAAATCGTTTGGGAGCCTCCTGCTCAACAATTCCGGCAGACTGGATCAAGAAAACGAAAGGACCGGCACTGCCGTCCATGATGGGTACTTCGGCCGCACTGAGATCGACATAGGCATTGTCTATCCCCAGCCCGGCAAGGGCGGAAAGCAGATGCTCTACAGTAGAGATACGGACCTCTCCATCACTCAAGGTCGAGGAGAGGGTGGTATCACCGACATTTTCAGCCTTGGCCTTTACCTCGACCGGCGGTTCCAGGTCAACGCGTCGAAAAATAATTCCCGCATCAACGGGTGCCGGCCGCAGAGTCAAATAGACCTTATCCCCGGTGTGGAGACCGACACCAGTTGCGCGAATAACATTCTTGAGCGTTCTCTGCCGAATCATGGTTCTCTAAGTCCTTGAATTAATGGCGCAATACTTCACAATTTGGCGAAAGATTACCATAACTCACTCATCCCTGCCTAGTGAGCCGTTTCACAATTGTCACATTATCATCAGGTGTTCCACGTCAATCTGCCTGACGACGCAGGAAGGCGGGAATATCCAGATACTCCATACTCTTGTCCTCCTTGCCTGCTGCTGACTCATTTCTCGCCTGATTACGCAACACTGTGGGACGGTCATAATCCACTTCGATCTCTTCAGCAGGTGCCTTGTTAACCACCAGCTTGACCGGCTGACCCGCAACCGCAGCCTGCCCTTGACCAAGACCGGTCGCGACCACTGTCACACGCAATTCATCGCTCATCTCAGGATCTATCACCGTTCCGACAACGACCGTTGCATTTTCAGAGGCAAAGTCCTTGATGGCATTGCCAACCTCTTCGAATTCGCCGATGGCCATGTCGAGACCAGCCGTGACATTGACCAGAATGCCGCGGGCACCCGACAAATCCACATCCTCGAGCAAGGGGCTGGCAACTGCCCGTTCAGCTGCCTCACGGGCACGGTCTTCACCCTTGGCAACGCCAGTACCCATCATTGCCATTCCCATTTCGGACATTACGGTACGTACGTCCGCGAAATCCACGTTGATCAAACCTGGACGGGTGATGAGATCTGCGATGCCCTGTACCGCACCGAGTAATACATCATTAGCCGCCTTGAAGGCATCCAACAGCGTAATTTGCTTGCCCAGAACAGTAAGCAATTTTTCGTTGGGAATGGTGATCAGTGAGTCAACGTATTTTTTCAGTTCACCAATTCCTTCCTCTGCCACGTCCATACGCTTCTTGCCCTCAAACGGGAACGGCTTGGTTACAACAGCCACAGTGAGAATCCCCATTTCTTTGGCCACCTGCGCGACAATCGGTGCACCACCGGTACCGGTACCGCCCCCCATACCGGCGGTGATGAATACCATATCGGCACCAGCGAGAGCCTCTTCGATCCGGTCGCGATCCTCCATCGCGGCTTGCCGGCCGATATCGGGATTCGCGCCAGCACCGAGGCCCTTGGTAATGTGTGTGCCGATCTGAATCACGGTCCGGCTCGATGCCCTGTCCAGCGCCTGGGCATCGGTATTGGCGCAAATAAAATCGACCCCTTCGATACTTGCACACACCATATGTTCAACCGCGTTACCACCGCCACCACCGACGCCGATCACCTTGATAATTGCGTTCTGGCTCTTGTTGTCCATCAGTTCGAACATGCCACACCTCCTCATTTTTGGCGGAAACACCCGCCGGTTTTTTACTTGGTGAATAATTTTAAAAATTTCCCTGAAACCAGCTCTTCATGCGTTGCATCACACCCTGGAGACTCCCCTGCGAGGTGATTTCACGCACCCCCCCACCTCGATTTTTCAGGCCGAACAACAACAGCCCGACACCAGTCGCGTAGATGGGATTGCGCACTACATCAACCAGTCCTGCCACGCCTTGGGGCACACCCAGACGCACTGGCATGTGGAAGATCTCTTCTGCCAGTTCGACAGCCCCCTCCATTTTCGACGTCCCGCCGGTCAAGACGACCCCTGCGGCGCAGATATCCTCAAAACCGCTCCGCCGTAATTCGGCTTGCACTAGGGTAAAGAGCTCTTCGTAACGAGGTTCCACCACCTCGGCCAGGGTCTGTCGCGCCAAACGACGTGCCGGGCGATCACCCACGCTCGGTACCTCTATGCTCTCATCGGCATTGGCCAGCTGAGTCAGGGCACACGCATATTTGATCTTAATGTCCTCGGCATACTGACTTGGCGTACGCATGGCAACTGCGATGTCATTGGTCACCTGATCACCGGCAATGGGGATCACCGCGGTATGGCGAATAGCGCCCTCACTGAAGACGGCGATATCGGTCGTTCCACCACCGATATCCACCAGACAGACACCAAGTTCTTTTTCATCCTCACTTACCACGGCATAACTTGAGGCGAGCTGCTCAAGAATAATGTCATCGACCTCGAGTCCGCAGCGTCGAACACACTTGATGATGTTCTGTGCGGCACTGACAGCCCCGGTGACCAGATGCACCTTGGCCTCCAGGCGTACCCCCGACATACCGACCGGCTCGCGAATACCCTCCTGGTTGTCGATAATGAATTCCTGTGGCAGCACATGGATAATCTTCTGGTCTGCTGGAATTGCCACGGCGCGAGCGGCATCGATCACTCGATCCACATCACCATTGGTGACTTCCTTGTCACGGATAGCAACAATGCCATGTGAGTTAAGACTCTTGATATGACTGCCGGCAATCCCCGCATGTACCGAGTGGATTTGGCAACCGGCCATCAGCTCCGCCTCTTCCACCGCACGTTGGATCGACTGAACAGTAGACTCGATATTGACCACGACACCCTTTTTCATACCTCTTGAAGGGTGCGAACCGATGCCGATGATCTCTATCTCGTTTTCTGCATTGACCTCGCCGACAATGGCAACCACTTTGGAAGTACCCACATCCAGGGCGACAATCAAATTTTTATCCGCTTTTTTTGACATCTTCGATTACCCCTCCCGGCTACACCGCTGCGGGTGCGTGCCCATCTCGCCAGCGCACAGCGAAACCATTGGTATAACGCAAATCAACACTGTCGATAGCGTCAAGCCGCGGCATCAACACTTCGGCATACACGCGTACAAAACGAAGCAGCCGCACTTTGGCATCCGATTTCCCCAGCCCCAGACGCAAACCGTTTTCCAGGCGCAAGTCCCATGAGCGCCGTTCATTCATCGTCAGGTGTGAAACGGCCAAGCCCAACGGTGTCAATATCCCCTGCATCTCGTGCAATGCCTTTGCCATGGTCTGCTCTGTACCCTCCGGCCCGCGCAACAATGGCAGTGCCTGCCAGTCCTCCCCCGAATGGGGCTTGAACAGTTCACCTTCCGCATTGACCAGTCCGCCACCAGACCAGCGTGCCAACGGCTGCTGCTCCTCTACCTGCACCAGCAGGCGATCCGGCCATCCCCTGCGCACCGATGCACGCCTGACCCAGGGCATCGCTTCCAGATCGGTACGTATTTGCTCAACGTCCACTTGTAAAAACCCGGGGGTTACCTGTTGAGCGACCACTTCACGCAACTGCTCCGGTTTCACATGAACCAGTGGGCTTTCAATGCGAATGGCATTGACCGGCAACACCGCGGGATCAGTTACCTTTACCATCACGCCATACAACAGCGCTGCGCCGCCCAAAAAACCCAACAGCGGAACTGCGTGCCGGAACTCCACCGCCGGTTGCGGTGAACTATCCGTGCGGCTAGCCCCCTGACGACGTCTAGCCACCGCTGACCTCCTCGCCACGGCTACCGACTGTCTTTTGACTGCCTTCAAGGATGCGCCATACCAACTCATCAAACGCGATCCCTGCAGTCCTGGCGGCCATCGGCACAAGGCTGTGATCTGTCATTCCCGGGAGGGTGTTAGCCTCCAGCAGGTAGGGATTTCCTGTTTCATCCAGCAGGATGTCGATCCGTCCCCAGCCCCTACAACCCAACACCTCATACGCTTTGCGTGCCAGTACTTGGAGCTCGGCCTCCTTCTCTGTCGGCAGACCACAAGGGCAGAGGTAGCGGGTGGTATCACTCAGATACTTCGCCTCATAGTCATAAAATTCCCCGCTCGGCTCGATTTTCACCACCGGCAACACCTGCTCTCCGAGGATCGCCACCGTATACTCGCCGCCTCCGATAAATTGCTCGGCAAGCACCAGTGAGTCGTGCTGTGCTGCCTTGTGATAAGCCGTTGCCAGCTCGCTGGCATTGTTCACTTTGCTAATGCCAACGCTCGAGCCCTCCCTAGCCGGCTTAACAAAGAGCGGCAATCCCAAGTGTTGTGCTACGGCGAGAAAATCTGTTTCATCATCGAGCAGTGCACAAGCAGGCACGGACAGCCCAGCGGCCTGCCACAACAGCTTGGTCCGCCACTTGTCCATTCCCAGGGCGGAGGCCATCACGCCACTTCCGGTGTAGGGCAAACCGAGCAGCTCCAGCGCTCCCTGTACGGTTCCGTCTTCGCCTCCGCGTCCATGCAACATGACAAAGACACGATCGAAGCCACCTCGCTGCAGTTTCTCCAGGACATCCGCACCGACATCAATGGGGTGAACATCGACACCTCGTGACTGCAACGCATTGAGTACTGCCGCCCCGGACTTCAAGGAAACCTCACGTTCGGCGGAGGTGCCGCCCATCAGCAAGGCAACCTTGCCGAATTCATCAGCACCGTTCACCTGATGACTCATGCCGCGTCCTCCGCCACTTCACCGATGATATGGACCTCTGGCTGCAACGCTACCTTATGCACCCGCGCGACCTCTTGCTGCACCAGCTGAATCAGTGCCTCGATCTCCGAGGCACGGGCATTGCCAGCATTGACGATAAAATTCGCATGCTTTTCCGATACACACGCCCCACCGATACAATGCCCCTTGAGTCCTGCCGTTTCGATGAGCCGTGCGGCATAGTCGCCTTCCGGGTTTCGAAACACTGAGCCAGCATTGGGCAACTGGGTCGGCTGACTGCTGCTGCGTTTCTCGAGCAGTGCCTTATTTCGCGCCTGGAGCTCCTGCGAATCTCCCTTCTCCAGCTTCAAACAGGCAGCGACAAACCATTCATCAGCCGGCCCGTTCACATGGCGATAGCCAACCTGATAGTCAGCGGCGGTGCGCTTACGAAGCTGCCCCCGGTGATCGAGGGTCTCCACTGACTCCACCAGTTCCCAGGTCTCGCCGCCAAAGCAGCCCGCGTTCATCGCCAGCGCTCCCCCCATGGTGCCGGGGATACCACTGAGGAATTCCGCCCCCGCCAAGCCTTCGCGGGCACAGAAGCGCGCCACCTTGGCACAGGCCACGCCGCTTTCTACACGTACCCTAGTGCTATCGAGGCGTTCGATGCCGCTGAGCAGACCACTGGTCGCGATCACCGTGCCACGGATCCCGCCGTCACGTACCAGCAGGTTGCTGCCAAGGCCAAGCCAGTAGAGCGGTTCATCCTCGGGTAACTGCTGGATAAACAAAGCAAGGTCGGCAATATCGGCCGGCTTGTAGTAGTGATCAGCCGGACCACCCACACGCCAGGTCGTGTGACGCGCCATCGGTTCGTTGGTCAGCAGGAAGCCTCGCAGTTGTGGCTTTAACGCCGCCATCATGCGCGTTCCCCCAACTGCTTTGGTAAACGTTGGGCAATCCCGCCGATATCGCCGGCCCCCATGGTCAACAGCACGTCACCATCCTGCAACACACCCGAGAGGGTATCGGCCAGATCATTGGGGTTCCCGACGAACACCGGGTCAACCTTGCCGCGTGCACGTATGGCCCGGCACAGAGTGCGGCTATCGGCACCCGGCACAGGCTCCTCGCCTGCGGCATAGACCTCCAGCACCAGCAGGGCATCGGGCTCGGACAGTACCTCACTGAAATCCTCAAACAGGTCTCGCGTACGGCTATAGCGATGGGGCTGGAACACTACCACCAGGCGCCGTTCGGGCCAGGCGGCACGGGCCGCCTGCAGGGTGGCCGCCAGTTCTCGCGGGTGGTGGCCGTAATCGTCGACCAGCAACACCTTGCCATTGGATATTTGCACCTCGCCGCCGAGCTGGAAGCGGCGACCGACACCCTGGAACTTCTCGAGGGCGGCGATTATTGCCGCATCAGAGACACCGAGGTCATGGGCCACGGCAATGGCGGCCAGGGAGTTCAGCACGTTGTGCAATCCTGGCATGTTCAAGGTCACATCCAACCAGTTCGGCTGGTCGGCGCGGGAGACCCGAAAGCGTGTACGCAGACCCTCCTGCATCACATCGTGGGCACGGATATCCGCTTCGGCGCTGAAACCGTAAGTCACCACCCGGCGGGTCACACTGGGCAGGAGGTTGCGTACCTCCTGATCATCCAGGCACATCACTGCCAAGCCGTAGAACGGCAAATTGTGCAAAAACTCGATAAAGGTCTGGCGCAGCCGGGCGAAATCGCCATCGTAGGTAGCCATGTGATCCGCATCGATATTGGTCACCACGGCGGTCATCGGCTGCAGGTGCAGAAATGAGGCGTCACTTTCATCCGCCTCGGCCACCAGATAGTGGCTCGCGCCGAGCCGGGCGTTGGTCCCGGCACTGTTGAGTCGGCCACCGATGACGAAGGTCGGGTCCAGCCCCTCCTCTGCCATCAGGCTGGCAATGAGACTGGTGGTAGTGGTCTTGCCATGGGTACCAGCCACCGCAATACCGTGACGGAAGCGCATTAGCTCAGCCAGCATTTCGGCCCGAGGCACCACCGGGATGCGCTGGCTGCGAGCAGCCTGGACTTCAGGATTTTCTTCCTTTACCGCCGAGGAGATCACCACCACGTCGCAACCGGCGATATTCGCCTCCGCATGTCCGAAATAAATAGTGGCCCCCTGCCCCTGTAGATGGCGGGTGACAGGATTTTCCTTCAAATCCGAACCGGAAACGGTGTACCCCAGATTCAGCAATACCTCGGCAATACCACCCATGCCGGAACCGCCGATCCCCACCATGTGAATATGACGGATACGCCCCATTACCTTGTTGCCGCTCAACTCGACAGGATTCATGCCGCTTTCTCCTCTTTGCCGGCAGCAAGACAGATCTCGACAACGCGCTGCGTTGCCTCCGGTTTGGCCAAGGCCCTCGCCCGTTGGGCCATTTCAAGCAAACGTCCGCGCCCCTGCTCCGGGTCCTCACAGTAGGCACGCAACACCTCCGCCAGTGATTCGGCATTCAGCGTGGACTGCGGCAGCAATTCGGCAGCCCCCGCCTCCGCCAGGTAGCGCCCGTTGGCACTCTGGTGGTCGTCCACAGCGTGGGGGTATGGCACCAGCAGTGCCGGAAGTCCTGCAGCGGCCAGTTCACTCACGGTCAACGCTCCGGCGCGACAAAGCACCAGATCGGCCCAGGCATATTCCGCGGCCATATCCTCAATGAATGACAGCAACTCCGCCTCAACTCCCGCTTCAGCATAAAACTTGCGGGTCTGCTCCAGCTTCTGCTTACCGGTCTGGTGGCGCACCACCGGACGAATCGCCTCCGGCAGCATCGCCAGGGCCTTGGGCAGGGTCTCGTTGAATACCATGGCGCCGAGACTGCCACCGAGCACAAAAAGACGAATTCGTCCCTGGTGTTGCACATAGCGCTCGGTCGGTTCTACCAGTTGTAAAATATCGGTCCGTACCGGATTACCGGTCTCCTGTACCCGGTCTCCAGCAAAGACACCGGGGAAAGCCTCCAGTACTCGATCGGCGATGCGTGCCAGCAAGCGATTGGTCAGACCAGCCACCGCATTCTGCTCATGAATGATCAACGGCCGCCCCATCAGCTTGGCAGCAACCCCACCAGGGCCGGTGACAAATCCCCCCATTCCCAAAACAGCGGTCGGACGACGACGGGCAACGATACGCATTGCCTGCCCCAAGGCCACACTCAATCGCCACGGAGCCAATACCCAGCCCATCAGCCCCTTGCCGCGCAAACCGCTAATGCTGATGTAGTCAATCGGCAGACCCGCCGCCGACACCACATCCGCTTCCAGGCCTCGCCGGGTACCGAGCCAGCTCACCTCGGCGCCGCGAGCCCTGAGTTCATTTGCTACCGCCAGAGCGGGAAAAACATGCCCGCCGGTGCCACCTGCCATGATCAGGATACGCGGTGTGCTCATACTTCCCCCCTGACCGTGCGCGCCCCATGCATAGGGGTTTCCAACGCTACGCGCTGCACCAAGGCGAGCGCCACACACATCACGATCATGCTGCTACCACCGTAACTCATCAGTGGCAGGGTCAGCCCTTTGGTGGGCAATAAGCCCATATTCACACCCATATTGATAAACGCCTGCAGGGCGAACCAGATCCCCACCCCATAGCAGAGGTAACCGGCAAAGCTCATCCCCGCTTCGGCGGCATTGCGACCAATACGAAAGATCCGACCCACCAGCGCCGTGAAGAGCACAACCACAATGCAGCCCCCGACCATGCCCAGCTCCTCGACCAGCACGGCATAGACAAAATCGGTATGCGCCTCCGGCAAATAGAAGAGTTTCTGCACACTGCTGCCCAGTCCAACACCGAACCATTCACCACGACCGAAAGCGATCAGTGCCTGAGTGAGCTGGAACCCGCTGTTGAAAGGGTCTGCCCAGGGATTAAGAAATGCAGTCAGACGCTCCAGCCGGTACGGTGAGGTCACTGCCAGTAGCGCCATTCCACCCAGCGCCAACAGCATCAGGATGCCAAACAGCCAGAGCCGCACCCCACCGAGGAAGATCATTCCCAACCCAGTCGCCAGCAGCACGACTGTGGCACCAAAATCAGGTTCAGCCAACAACAAGCCCGCCAGCAAGCCCAATAACACCATCGGCTTGAGGAAGCCACGCACGGTATTTCGCACTTCCTCACCACGCCTTACCAGGTAACCGGCCAGATAAATGATCATTGCCAGTTTCACCAGCTCGGAAACCTGCAGATTGAACGGCCCCAACTGCAACCAGCGGGTACTGCCGTTCACGCTGTGCCCCAAGCCCGGCACAAACAGCGCCAGCAAAAGCAGACCGGAGATCATGATCCAGAACGGCCCGCTGCGCTCCCACACCGAGAGTGGGACCTGCCAGGCCATAAAAGCGGCCGCCAGCCCTAGCCCCACATACAGGCTCTGGCGTACCAGATAGTAGGTCGGATCACCCACTTGACGATCGGCAAGCCCCACCGAAGCGGAGGCGATCATCACCAGCCCCAGCCCCAGCAACGCGGCAGCAGCGAACAGCAACGGCAAGTCCCATCCCTGCGGACGGCGTGCACTCCTTGAAGCCGTCGGGACAGAAGTTAAAAGCACGGCTTGACGACTCATGCTTCCATCTCCTTTACCGCAGCAACAAAGCGTTCACCGCGTTCGATGTAATTCCGGAACATGTCAAAACTGGCACATGCCGGGGAGAGCAAAACGGTATCGCCGGGCTGAGCCAGCGATGCGGCCAGCACCACCGCCTCTTCCATCTGTACGGCATGTTTCAGCATTGCGC
Source organism: Thiohalomonadaceae bacterium (assembly GCA_041546305.1). Lineage (GTDB taxonomy): Bacteria > Pseudomonadota > Gammaproteobacteria > Thiohalomonadales > Thiohalomonadaceae > JBFEYJ01. The sequence goes on from JBFEWO010000014.1 coordinate 16,887, forward strand.
TCCCTTCCAGCACCTGCGACAGAAGCGGGGCATCCTCGCCGATCAGAATCACCGCTCGCGCCCGCTGGGCAACTGCTTCTCGCAGGGGTGAAAAGTCCTGTCCCTTACCCTGACCGCCAGCGATCAACACCACCTTTTCACCCGGCATGCCCTCCAACGCAGCCAGGGTCGCGCCGACGTTAGTGCCCTTCGAATCCTCGAAGTAGTTAACCCCGCCAATTTCTGCTACCCATTGGCAGCGATGCGGTAAACCGGGAAATTCCCGCAAGGTATGCAACATCGGCTCCATCGCCAGCCCGGCCGCCTCGCCCAGTGCGAGTGCCGCCAGGGCGTTGGCCAGGTTGTGACGTCCAGGGATACGCACCTCGGTGCTGTGCATCAGTAGCGTCTCTCCCCTTGCAAGCCAGAGTTCGCCATCCTGCTCCCGCAGGCCGAAATCACTGTCCCGAGTCGGTGCATCAAGCGTGAAATGCACAACCGTCCGCCCCTCCAGCGCCATCGCCGCGACCATCGGGTCATCTGCATTGAGCACCATCACCCCGTCACCGCGATAGATGCGGGATTTGATCGCTGCGTAGTGCTCCAGGTCACCGTGGCGGTCGAGATGGTCCTCACTGACATTCAGTACCGCGGCAGCACGGCAATTGAGCGAGGAGGTCACCTCCAGCTGGAAACTGGAGAGCTCCAGCACATAAAGCTCTGGAACGGGCTGTTCGAGCAGTTCCAATGCAGGGGTACCAATATTGCCACCCACCTGCACCGTTTTACCGGCTTTCCTCGCCATCACCCCCAACAGTGACGTCACGGTGCTCTTGCCATTGGAGCCGGTAATCGCCACAACGGGAGCGCTAGCATAGCGGGCAAACAGTTCGATATCGCCCAGGACTTCCGCCCCCTTCGCCATCGCTGCTGCGATGGCCGGTTCTTGCGGCGCCACCCCCGGGCTCAGCAACAGGCGCGAGGCCTGGGTAAACAACTCGGTCTCAAAGGGCCCGAGATAGACCGGCACCTGCGGCAATTCACGCTGTAGCTCCTCAATTCCCGGGGGATTGATCCGGCTATCGACCACCGCAAACGACTCGCCACGCGCTGCGAGGAAGCGCGCGAAGGCAAGACCGGTCTGTCCGAGACCTACCACCAGGGTGGAATTCTCTACCGGGATTGTCGTTGCGGTCGTCATCATCAATATCATGCTTAACGCAGTTTCAAGGTGGACAATCCAACAAGCACCAGAATCACGGTGATGATCCAGAAACGGACAATAACCCGAGGTTCGGGCCAGCCCTTGAGTTCAAAATGGTGGTGCAGTGGCGCCATACGGAAAATCCGTCGCCCGGTTAGCTTGTAGGAGGCAACCTGCAAAATCACCGACACCGTCTCCATCACAAACACCCCACCCATAATGAGCAGCACCAGCTCCTGGCGAACCACAACGGCAATTGTACCGAGCGCCGCACCAAGACCCAGCGCGCCCACATCGCCCATAAAGACCTGGGCCGGATAGGTGTTGAACCAGAGAAATCCAAGACCAGCACCAATGATCGCACCACAGATCACCACCACCTCGCCGACACCGGGAACATAGGGGATACCGAGGTAACCGGAGAAATTTACATGACCTGTTACATAGGCAAAGATACCGAGGGCACCGCCGACCATCACTGTAGGCATAATCGCCAGTCCATCGAGGCCGTCAGTAAGGTTCACCGCGTTACTGGTGCCGACAATGACGAAATAGGTCAGCACGATAAAGAACATTCCCATGGGAATAGCCACTGACTTGAAGAAGGGCACGATGAGTTCAAGCTCGGCAGGGACCTGGGCAGAGTAGTAAAGAAACACCGCAGCACCGATCCCGGCGATGGTCTGCCAAAGGTATTTGTGGCGTGCCTTCAACCCCTCAGACTGTTTTTTAATCAGCTTTTTGTAGTCATCAACCCAGCCGATAGCACCAAAAATGAGCGTCACCGACAGCACCACCCAGATATATCGGTTGGACAGATCCGCCCACAACAGGGTACTGACGGCAATCGAGGCCAGGATCAGCGCTCCGCCCATGGTGGGCGTACCAGCCTTGGAAAGGTGACTCTGGGGTCCGTCGTCACGCACGAACTGCCCAACCTGGTGGTAACTCAGCTTGCGAATGATATACGGCCCGAGCAACAACGATATCAACAATGCGCTGAGTGCACCCAGTATCGCTCGTAAGGTCAGATACTGGAACACGCCGAAACCGCTATGAAACTGGCTCAGGTACTCGGTCAGGTAAAGTAGCATCGTTACATTTCCCCCTCAGCACACAACGCTTCGACTACGCGTTCCATGCGGCTGCTGCGCGAGCCTTTCACCAGCACGGTGAGCTCATCATTCATTAGCGGCAGCAACGCATCGATAAGTTGTTGTTGTGATTCGTAAAAGTGGCCATTCTCACCGAAGGCATCGACGGCACGGCGACTCAGCTGGCCTGTAGCATAAATGGCATCAATCCCCAAATCGCGCGCATCTTTCCCTGCCTGGCGATGTAGCGCCTCGGTATTTTCCCCAAGCTCCCCCATGTTGCCGAGCGCCAGCACCCGCCGCCCACTACAGCTGGCCAGCACCTCTAGTCCCGCATGGAGCGAGGCCGGGTTGGCGTTATAACTGTCGTCCAGGACAGTGGCACCATTAAGCCCTTCACGGGTGGTCAGACGGCCCTTAACCTCACTCAGCGACGACAGACCGGCCGCAATCTCGGGAAAGTCTATATTCAAGGCAATAGCGGCACTCACTGCGGCCAGGGCATTCAAGATGTTATGGCGGCCAGGCAGCGGGAGATGGAGCCGGAAACTGCCCAGTGGCGTCAACACCTCCAGCTCGCTACCGTGCACATCGCCCAGTCCGCGAGCGCCAATATCGGCGGTCTTTGCCAGACCGAAACAAAGGGTGCGGTGCCCAGCGCTCAATCCCCGCCACAGGTCGGCGTAATCATCATCGGCATTGATGATCGCCACGCCGTCCTCGGTCAGCCCGGAGAAGATCTCCCCCTTGGCCTTTGCCACCCCTTCTACACTGCCGAAACCCTCCAGGTGAGCCGGCCCAGCATTAGTAATGATCGCCACCTGCGGGGCCGTCAGGTCGGTGAGATAGGCAATCTCGCCCGGGTGATTGGCCCCCATCTCGATCACCCCATAGCGGTGTTCCGGGGTCAGTCTCAGGAGAGTCAATGGCACGCCGATGTCATTATTCAGGTTACCCCGGGTGGCAAGGGTGGTGCCGGCTCGGTCAAGGATTGCCGCGCACATTTCCTTGACCGTAGTCTTACCGTTGCTGCCAGTCACCGCGACAAGCGGGGTCTGCAACTCTCTGCGCCAGGATGCCGCAAGCCGGCCCAGGGCACGGCGGGTATCTGTCACCACCAGTTGTGGGATCTCGACATCCAGGGGGTGTTCGACCATTGCTGCCACGGCACCTTTCTCCAGTGCCGCAGCCACATGGTCGTGTCCATCATGGTTCGGCCCGCGAAGGGCAATAAACAGCATGCCTGCTTCGATGCTGCGCGAGTCGGTACTCACACCGAAGAATTCCGCATCACTACCCTGAACTCTGGCATCGAGCCAACCGGCTGCGGTGGAGAGCAGACATCGTATTCCTTCAGCCATTACGCACCTCCAGCCCTAACAAACTGGCCACTTCATTCCGATCACTAAAAGGGAACCGCTGCTCGCCAATCTGCTGTTCGGTTTCATGCCCTTTGCCGGCCACCAGGATCACGTCGTCTTCCCGGCCGAGACCGATGGCATAGGCGATGGCCTGGGCACGATCACGGTTGAGGTAGACAGCATCCGGGTTCTCGATGCCGGCAAGAATGTCTTCAATGATGTTATAAGGATTTTCACGGCGCGGATTGTCGTCCGTAATGACCACGCTGTCTGCCAACGCCTCTGCAATTTGTCCCATCTTCGGCCGCTTTTCCCGGTCACGCTCGCCGCCACAGCCAAACACACACCACAACCGCCGTTGGGTATGTTCACGTAGCGCGATCAGTACATTCTCCAGGGCATCAGGTGTATGGGCATAATCGACCACCACCAGCGGGCATCCCGGAGCGGCAAAACGCTCCATCCGTCCAGGCACGGTGGTTACCCGGGCAAGACGTGCGATGGCATCGTTAAACGCAATATCCAGAGCCAACAAGGCGCCGAGTGCTGCCAGCAGATTGGCGGCGTTGAAACGTCCCAGCAGGCCGGTCTGCAGGCGCCCTTCTCCCCATGGGGAACGTACGCGCATACTCAGGCCTGTGGCGTCCAATCTCAATTCGTCAGCAAACAAGGTCGGGGCGAGCACCTCGCCCTGCCCCCCGGCCATGCCGTAACTGATCGCCTCGACCCCGCTTGGCATATTCGCAAGCCAGTCACGACCGATCGCATCATCGGCATTTATCACCGCCTTTTTCAGACCGGGCATCTCCAGCAAGCGGCGTTTGGCGGCCGCATAGGTTTCCATATCGCCGTGATAGTCGAGGTGCTCGTGGCTTAGGTTGGTATAGACCGCAACATCAAAATGCAGCCCATTCACACGGCCCTGGTCAAGGGCATGGGAGGAGACCTCCATCGCTACGTGTCGGGCACCCGCATCGGCCATTTGTGCCAACTGCTCTTGCAGGCTGACAGCATCCGGCGTGGTGTGTCCGGTCTCACTGAGCCTGCCGTAGAGACCGCTGCCAAGGGTACCGACCACGCCACAGGGAGACTCATCGGTAATGGCCTGTGCAATGAACTGGCTCACGGAGGTCTTACCGTTGGTACCGGTAATGCCAAGCAGCTTCATCTCCTGGGAAGGATCGCCATAGAAGCGTCCGGCCACCTCGCTGGCCAGCAGATGCAGGCGCTCGATCCAGAAAGCAGGTACCGGGTAGGCATCCAGGTTCAGCCCAGCGCTCTCTTCCGTTGGCTCCACTGCCACCGCCGCAGCACCACGGGCAATGGCCTGCTCGATAAAATGCATGCCATGGCGAACCGTTCCGCTGCACGCGAGGAAGAGTTCTCCAGGGCAAATCCGGCGGCTATCGAGGTTCAACCCTGTCACTCGGACATCGGGAAGGTGTGCTGTGTCTGCCATACCGGCAAACAGCATCTGTAAGTCCACCCCTTCATCATGACGGTGTGCTGCAGCCATCATTGCATACCTCCCGCCATTGCCATCTTTACCCCATTGAGGGATTCCAGGTCATCGGGAGCAATATCCAGCAGACGCAACGCCCCTTCCATTACCCGTGAAAACACAGGGGCTGAGATGACACCGCCATAGTATTCGCCGTCATCCGGGTGGTCGACCACCACCACCATTGCCAGGCGGGGATGACTCACCGGGGCCATGCCTGCGAAATTGGAAAGGTAGTGTTCCTCGTTATAGCCGTTGCTGCCGGCCTTGCGTGCGGTACCGGTCTTTCCAGCAACCCGGTAACCGGCTACTGCTGCACGGGTGCCGGTACCACCGGTTTGTACGACACGCTCCAGCATCTCGCGTACTTGCTGCGCCACCTGCGGCTCGACTACTTGGCGCGCCCGCGGCAGTTCATCGCTGCTGAGTTTGAGAAAACTCACTGGATACTGCTTACCATCATTGGCCAGGGTGGCATAGGCACTCGCCAGCTGCAGCGGAGTAACCGACAGGCCGTAGCCATAAGAGATGGTCGCCTGCTGCACTTCCTGCCAGTCCTGGTAGGGATTGAGCAAACCGGCCACTTCGCCAGGGAAACCACTGCCGGTGTCATAGCCGAAACCAAAGCGCGACAGCATGTCCCACAGCACCCTTGGTTCCAGTGACAGGGCAATACGGCTGGCGCCAACATTGCTGGACTTCTGGATCACCGTAGAGACATCGATGCGACCATAATTATGGCCGTCGCGAATGGTAAAGCCACCCAGGCGAAGCATTCCCGGACTGGTGTCTACTGGTGTGCTGGGACGAAAACGTCCACTTTCCAGCGCAGTGACAATGGTAAACGGCTTCATGGTGGAGCCCGGCTCAAACAAGTCGGTAACCGCACGATTACGAAAACGCGAACTGGCCAGGTCACTGCGATTGTTCGGGTTGTACGCCGGCTGGTTGACCATGGCCAACACCTCGCCGGTGGTCACATCGAGCACTACCGCCGAACCGGCCTTGGCATGATGACGCTGTACCGCTGCCTTGAGTTCACGGTAAGCCAGATACTGGATACGCCGGTCGATGCTCAACTGGAGATTGTCACCAGCCCGCGGTTCACTGATGCTCTCCACGTTCTCAATGATCCGTCCCAAGCGATCCTTGATCACGCGTTTGCTCCCGGGCGCGCCGCGCAGGCGCTCCTCCATCATCAGCTCGATCCCTTCCTGCCCTGCATCGTCGATATTGGTAAAGCCGACTACATGCGCAGCCACCTCACCCATTGGGTAATAACGGCGGTACTCCTGCTGCAACGCCACTCCTGGGATCCCCAGGGCCATCACCTTTTCGGCCAGTTCCGGCCTGACATGGCGGCGCAGGTAGATAAACTCCCGATCCATGCGGCGGGCAAGCTGCTGCTCAAGCTCTTCAGAAGACAACTCCAGCAACCGGGCCAGTTGCTGCCAGGACTCCGGAGCCTGTGCCAGCTCCTGCGGGTTGGCCCAGACCGACTGCACCGGGGTGCTGATCGCCAGCGGCTCGCCGTTGCGATCCGTGATCATGCCGCGGTGGGCGGGAATGGCCACGGTACGCAGATAACGGGCATCTCCCTGTCCCTGCAAAAACTCACGCTGATTAAGATTGAGGTCCCCCATGCGCCAGACCAGCGCCGCAACGCCCAGCAGCAACACAGCCTTGACGAAGCGCAGGCGCTGCGGATATCCGGATTTTTGCTTATCGTTGCTCATGGACGCACTATCACCACCATCCCCGCAGATGGATTCACCATATCCAGTTTGTTATTGGCAATCTGTTCGATTCTGCCGTGAGTCGCCCAGGTGCTCTGCTCCAGTTGCAGACGTCCCCACTCGGCATTCAGTTCATCCCTGATTTTTTGCAGGCCCTGCAGCTCAACAAACCGCTTGCGCGACTCGTGGGTGCTGAACACCACCCCCATCGCACTGGCCAGCAGTGCAGCAACCAGACCCAGCAAGACAAGGCGGCCCATCAGGCGAGCCGCTCCGCAACACGCAACACCGCGCTTCTTGCCCGCGGGTTGGCCGCCAATTCCGCCTTGCCGGCGCGAATATCCTTGCCTATTGGGCGCAGGCGACGGTTCAGTTGGGCATCGGTCACCGGTAGTCCGGGCGGAAAATCCCCGCCGCGTGCCTCATCGCGGATGAAACGCTTGACCCGCCGATCCTCCAGCGAGTGAAAGCTAATCAGTGCCAGTCGCCCGCCAGGTGCCAGCAGCTCAACGCTTTGTGCCAGTACCTGCTCCAGTTCCTCCAACTCGGCGTTAATGAAGATGCGGATGGCCTGAAAGCTGCGCGTGGCAGGATGTTTGTCCTTTTCCCACTTGGGGTTGGCCTCAGCGACGATCTTGGCCAGCCGCGCTGTGGTCATGATCGGGGTGTTGGCCCGCTCCCGCACAATGGCCCGGGCAATACGTTTGGCAAAGCGCTCCTCGCCATACTCTTTCAGCACCAGGGCAATTTCATTTTCATCGGCCTCGGCCAACCACTCGGCCGCGCTCTGACCGCTGTCCGGATCCATACGCATATCGAGTGGACCATCGTGACGGAAGCTGAAGCCGCGACTGGGATCGTCGAGCTGCGGTGAGGAAACCCCCAGATCGAGCAGAATCCCGTCAACCTTCCCTTTCCATCCACGCTTTTCTACTTCCTGCCCGAGCATGGTGTAGCTCCCCCGCACGATGCTGAACCGCTCATCACCGGCAAATCGGCTCTGCGCCGCTGCCACGGCCTGCGGATCCTTGTCCATCGCCAGCAAGCGGCCCTTGTCACTTAACTTTTCCAGAATGGCAGCACTGTGCCCGCCGCGGCCGAAGGTCCCGTCCAGGTAGATCCCATCGGTGCGGATATTCAACGCCTCCAGCACCTCATCAAGCAGTACCGGATGATGTTCATAGGCCTGTGACATAATTCAGAGCGACAGCGACTCGAGTTCGGCGGGCAATTCACCCGGTTCCAGCGCGGCCTCGGCCTGCCAGATCTCACTACGGCTGTCCCATGTCTCCTCGTCCCACAGTTCGAATTTCTTGCCCTGCCCGGTCATCACCACCTTTTTGTCCAGGTTGGCATATTTACGCAGCTTGGGCGGAATCAGGATACGACCATTGGCATCCATTTCGACATCCGTGGCATTACCCATAAGCAGGCGTTTCACCATGGCGCTTTTAGGATTGAAGCTGGAGAGGGCATCGAGCTTCTGCTGGATCACTTCCCATTCGGGCAGGGGATAAATCGCCAGGCACTTCTCGGCAATGTCGATGGTAATCACCAGATGCCCGGCACAACGATCCAACAGGCGCTCGCGATAACGCGTCGGCATTGCCATGCGACCTTTGGTATCGAGACTGAGCTCAGTGACTCCCCGAAACACGCTTTGATGCCCCCCTTTGACAGAACTCCATTTCCACTATGATCCACTTATTCCCACATTTTCACACTATAGAAATGGAGAGCCCGCACTGTCAAGCAAATTGCGCGCTGAAAAACCAAAATTCCTGCTTATTTCACAACGACTTACAGAAAGTGGAGAAGAGTGGAGGCAGATGCCTGAAGAGATGAGGATAGAGGAACGTTATTGAATCAAACGATTGGATAGCTAACTTAAAGTAAAACCTTAGCTTTAGGGTTGGCTGGGGAGAATTTGGAGAGGTGGGAGCCAGCCATAAGCCGGGTTCTGTCGTGGACAGTCATTCATCTGCGATGTCCGTCACCGAACACCTGTAGCGACCTACCCGGGAGCGATGCGGGCCACACCATTGCTCCCCTATTTGGTCTTGCTCCGGGTGGGGTTTACCTAGCCACCGAGTGTTACCACCGGTGCGGTGCGCTCTTACCGCACCATTTCAACCTTGCCTGTGCTCTCGAAAGAGCCATCGGCGGTATATTTTCTGCTGCACTTTCCGTCGACTCACGCCGCCCAGGCGTTACCTGGCACCCTGCCCTGTGGAGCCCGGACTTTCCTCCGTATTCAAAAATACAGCGACTGCCAGGCCGACTCCCAGAGCATAAGATACGCTTTATTGGCGAAAGTTCAATGCTAAATAAAAGGCTCAATGTTCAAAGATAAAAGTTCAAAGCTCGCAACCCTACAAAGCTTGAATCTTGGACGCTAGCCCTTCGCAAGCAGATACTTATAAAGGGAATTTTTCTTCTCACCGGAGATCTTCGCCGCCAGCGCAGCAGCTTGTTTCACCGGTAACTCCTCTGCCAGGAGCCCGGCGATGCGGCAGGCTTCGGGATTGAGACCTTCACTGGCTTCCTCATACCCGTGCACAAGGAGCACAAACTCCCCCTTTTGCTGATTCACATCCCCTCTCACCCATTCGAGCAAAGCACCAAGTTTGTCGTGCCGAATCGTCTCAAAGGTCTTAGTCAGCTCCCTCGCCACCACTGCCTGACGCTCAGCGCCAAAAACCGCCTCCATATCGGCCAGACTGTCGAGTATACGGTGTGGCGATTCATAGAAGGCCAGGGTACGCTTCTCCTGTACTAATGATTCCAGCAACTTGCGCCGTGCCCCGCTTTTAGCGGGAAGAAACCCTTCGAAACTGAATCGATCGGTCGGCAAACCACTGGCCGACAGTGCTGTGATTAGAGCGCTTGCTCCAGGAAGCGGCACTACCTGAATCCCTGCCAACTGCGCCTCCCTGACCAACACGTAACCAGGATCACTGATCAATGGCGTCCCGGCATCCGAGATCAGGGCGATATTCTCCCCGGACCCCAGGCGCTGCAGCAGGGCGCCCACCTTCTGGCGCTCATTGTGTTCATGCACGGATAACAGTGGCGTGGAAATGCCAAAATGGCACATCAAACCGGCACTATGGCGGGTGTCCTCCGCGGCGATACGATCCACCTGTTGCAATACCTCAACGGCCCTGGGGGTCATATCCCCAAGGTTGCCAATTGGTGTTGCTACTACATAAAGAATTCCTGCTTCAATTGACATGCCGCCACCCCGCCAAGATACTGTGCAGATTCCAAAGACCCGTTTTTATTTACTGGAGCTATCTCAAAATTCGGTATCATTCGATGAAAAGAGGCGCAAAGCTTCAAGGATCGGGGGCTATGTCACGTAAATGGACGCCAATGCAGGGTTCGCAACACCTTCTCAACGTGAGAAAATCACTTTGAGCCAACTTCTATCAAGCCGGATATCCTACACCGTTTAGTCATGCAAAAACTGCTTTTCACCCTCATTGTTACCGCACTATTGTTCGGTTGTGCGGAAAAACCGGTTCGTCCCTCCCTGGATCAGGTGGCTAAAGACAAGCCCGCTGCGGCTCAGCAAGCACTGACCAGCGAAAACTACTACCTGGCTATCCAGCTATATACCCAGTTGGCGGAGGCAAGTACACCACCCCAACGCTACGAATATCAGTACGGTGCAGCACTGGCGATGTACAAGGCAGGTCTGGGACAACAGGCCGGAGAGCTCCTACAACAGATGCCCGTCAACCAGCTACCGTCGGTCCTGAAGATGCAGCGTCAATTGCTGCAAGCTGAAATCCCGCTCAAGCGTGATCCTGAACTCAGCCTGCGCATTCTCGCGAAACCCGCGGTCCCCGAGGCTCAGCTCGCCGACCGCGTCGATCTGTACGCCGATTTCCACCAGCTGCGGGCCCGCGCCTTCGGCCGCCTCGGTAATCACCGGGATACTGCGCATGAGTACATCCAGCGCGAACTCTATCTTTCCGAAAGTGCTGCCATCGAAGCCAATCAGTTAGCCATCTGGCAATCCCTGTCGCTACTTACTCCTGAGGCTCTGCAACAGTTGCGTGTTCAGCCGCCACCCGATGCGCTGAGCGGCTGGATAGAGCTGGTGACGATAGCCAAGGACTACAGTCTCACGCCCTCAGAGGTACAGAAACAGCTCAACCGCTGGCGAGCTCGCTATATTGGACACCCGGCCAGCAAACAGGTGCTTGCGCTGCTGCTCGAACGCAGCCGAGAGCTAAGCACTCGCCCCGGCAATATTGCCCTGCTGCTGCCGCTATCCGGCCGCTTCGCAGGTGCCGCCGAAGCCGCACTGGACGGGGTCTTTGCCGCCTATTACCAGGACCCACAAAGAGACACGATTACTCTACGGGTCTACGATATTGGCGACAGACCTGGACAAGCCCTGGTTTCCTATCAACAGGCCGTTGAAGAAGGTGCGGAATTTGTCATTGGTCCACTGGACAAGACTGCCGTGACCGAGCTGGCGCACGAGCGTGAGCTGCCAGTACCGACCCTCGCCCTTAACTATGCCGAAACCACCGACAACCCGAACCTCTACCAGTTCGCACTCGCGCCGGAGGATGAAGCCCGTGAAGTCGCAGAACGAGCATGGCTGGAAGGGTATCAAAAGGCGGCGGTCATGGTGCCCGAGTCATCATTGGGCGAGCGTCTGCACAATGCCTTCGCCGAGCGCTGGCAAGCGCTTGGCGGACAGATTGTGGCCATAAGTCGCTACAACCCTGAAAGCAACGATTTCTCCAGCCCCATCAAGTCGCTGCTGAAGATCGATGACAGCGAGTTACGCAAGGCCCGCGTCCAGCAGCTGGTGGGTAAACGCATGGAATTCGTGCCGCGCCGCCGCCAGGATATCGACTTCGTCTTTCTTGCCGCTTCACCTCAGCCGGCACGTCTGCTGCGACCGCAACTGAAGTTCCACCATGCCGGCGACCTGCCAATCCTGGCCACCTCACATCTCTATAGCGGTGTCGTCGACCGCAATGCAGACCGCGACATGAACGACATCCTGTTCTGTGACATGCCCTGGACCCTGGATGCCCATAGCCCCCAGCAGGGTCTGCGTGAGATGGCCGAACTGAAAGCCCACCGCGAACAGCTGCAGCGCCTGGTGGCGTTGGGCATCGATGCCTATCAGCTGGTCTCCCTGGTGTCGATGCTGGAGCGCTATCCGTATGAACGCTATCAGGGCGAAACCGGCAGTCTCCATATCGGTGCTGACCGTCGAATCATACGTCAACTGTTGTGGGCTCAGTTCGAACGGGGACAGCCAAAGCTGCTCCAGGAACGTATCATGGATGATACCCAGCGTGGATGGCAAACACCGGATTGAACAAGGACAAGAAGCCGAAAGGCTGGCTGCAGACTACCTGCGCCGTCACGGTCTCAAACCGATCGCGCGCAACTATCGCTGTCGCAACGGCGAAATCGATCTTATCATGCAAAGCCATGATTGCCTGGTATTTGTCGAGGTACGTTTCCGCCGCCAGAATGATTTCGGCGGTGCGGCGGCGAGCGTTGACCGGAGAAAGCAACAAAAACTCCTGGCCACAGCACAGCATTATCTTCAGTGTAATAATGCCTCCGAACGCCCGTGTCGATTTGATGTGATTGCGGCAAAGCCCGGTGCTGATGGGGCACTCATCTTTGACTGGATACAAAATGCCTTCCAACTGGACTGATGCAACATGATGCAGGAACGAATTAAACACCACTTCCAGGCCAGCGCCGAACTTAAACTGCAAGCGATGGAGGCACTGGCACCGGCCATTGCCGAAGCGGCAATACTCATTAGCCGCCAATTGTTGTCCGAACGGAAAGTACTCAGTTGTGGTAACGGCGGCTCAGCAGGCGATGCACAGCACTTCTCCTCCGAGATGCTTAACCGCTTCGAGCGCGAGCGCCCTGGACTGCCAGCCATGGCACTAACCACAGACACTTCCACTCTGACTTCCATCGCCAATGACTATCATTATGAGGAGGTGTTTTCCAAACAGATAAGGGCACTTGGACAGCGGGGTGACGTACTACTGGCTATCTCCACCAGTGGTAATTCCGCCAATGTCATACAGGCCATCACAGCAGCACACGAGCGGGGAATGCATGTAGTTGCACTTACCGGCAAGGATGGTGGCGCAATGGGACAACAAATGACTGAAGCCGATATCGAGATCCGCATCCCATCCGACTCCACCGCGCGCACCCAGGAGGTCCACCTACTGGTGATCCACTGTTTGTGCGATCTCATCGATCGCCAGCTCTTCGGGGATGAAACACCGGCATGAGCCAAGAGGAACAGCCTCTCCCTTTCGAGTTTCTGAGCGCACTGCAACAAACATTTTTACCACGGCAATTGCTTCTCAACGATGCCGAGCGCTGGACATACGGATATGACAACAGTCGCCAGCATGCCCTGCCCGGCGTTGTCGTGATCCCCGAGAACCAGCAGGAGGTAGCCGACCTGCTTGGACTGTGTCACAGTCATCATGTACCACTGGTAGTACGCGGTAGTGGTACCGGCACGGCGGGCGCAGCAGTGCCAGTCAACCATGGAGCCGTGCTCTCCACTGAGCGACTGAACCGTGTCATCAAGATCGATCCTGACAATCGCCTTATGGTTGTTGAACCCGGTATCACCAATCAGCAAGTCCAGGAGGCCGCCGCGGAACATGGCTTTTTCTGGCCCCCGGATCCGACCAGCGCCGCCATTTGTACCGTCGGTGGCAACCTTGCATGTAATTCCGCCGGTCCTCGGGCAGTCAAATATGGCACCCCACGGGAAAACGTCCTAGGGCTTCGCGCCGTCACTGCGGACGGTCGGCCCTTTCATACCGGCACTTACACCACCAAGGGCGTGGTCGGCTATGACCTCACCCGGCTGCTCATCGGTTCCGAGGGCACCCTAGCGGTGATCACAGAGGCGACCCTTAAGCTCACCCCGATTGCCGAAAGCAAGCTCACCCTGCGTGCGCTTTACCGTGACATGGCAAGCGCTGCCCGGGCGGTCTCCCGAATTATGGCCCAGCCGGTTACACCCTGTGCTCTGGAGTTCATGGATGGACAGGCCTTGGCAATGATCCGTGACTATTCCAAGAACGATTTACCGGCCGACGCCGGGGCTCTGCTGATGATCGAAGTAGACGGGCCTACCGATTGTGTCGATGGCGCTGCTCGCGCTGTGGCACGTGCAGCAGAGGGTGACGGTGCCCTTGAAGTGCTAACTGCCAAGACGAAGGAACAGGTGGCCTCACTGTGGACGTTACGCAAGGCGCTCTCGCCAGCGCAAAGAAGGGTGGCACCAAAAAAAATCAATGAGGATGTGGTCGTCCCTGTCTCCCGTATACCGGAGTTAATTGAAGGTCTGCAGCTGCTTGGCGAGAAATATGCCATCAGGATAGTCAATTTCGGGCACGCGGGTAACGGTAATATTCACGTCAACCTGCTGGTGGATCCTAACAATCAAGAGGAAATGGCGCGCGCCGATGCCTGCCTCACTGAAGTATTTTCCCTTGTGCTAAGGTTGCAAGGCACCCTCTCCGGTGAACACGGCATCGGCCTGGTCAAACGTGACTTCGTGCCACTGGAGGTCGATCCCATCGCCTTGGAACTGATGCAACACATTAAAAAGCAATTCGACCCACACGGCATCCTCAATCCCGGAAAAAAAATACCGAACATCTAGGATTTGTTGCATAAAATGGCAATATGCTTTTCAGCATGGTGGGGCCAATGATCGAAATCATATGCTGCGATATAAGCACCCTTGAGGTCGACGCCATTGTTAACGCCGCCAATAATTCCTTGCTGGGCGGCGGTGGTGTTGACGGTGCCATACACCGCGCCGCAGGTCCTGCACTATTAGAGGCATGCCGTCTGCTCGGAGGGTGTGCCACCGGTGATGCCAAAATTACACCCGGCTTTGAACTCCCTGCGCAATTCGTAATACATACTGTAGGACCGGTGTGGCGGGGAGGTATCTATGGCGAGGCAGGTCTGCTTGCCTCCTGTTATCGCCGAAGTTTTGAAGTCGCGCTCGATTATGGCATCAAGACCATTGCCTTTCCTGCAATCTCCACCGGCGTGTACGGTTACCCCAAGGCTGAGGCGGCACGAATCGCGCTCGGGGTAATGAGAAAGTTCGAGGGACGATTTGAAAGGGTGATAGCCTGTCTACACAGTAATGAGGATGAAGCGCTGTATCATGCAACACTGGTGAAGCGGTCGGCAACGCCTCAGTAAAACACTAGAAGTCCGCCTAGGCCTCTACCATGATGCTATTTAACGACTCGGAGAGTCGGCCGCTTTGATTTGTCTTCGTCGGGTGAAGGCGTGGGTTCATCTCCTCCACCGTCTTCGTCGGTAAAGACCATGCCCTTGCCGTTTTCTCGCGCGTAGATGGCAAGAACCGACATCACAGGTACACTGACATGCATTGGCGTGCCGCTGAAGCGGGCATCCAACTCCACCAGCTGGTTACCCAGCTGCAGGTTTTGTACCGCAGAAGGATTGATGTTAAGAACGATCTTTCCACCTTCGACAAACTGTTGCGGTACCACCACCGCCTCATCTTCCGCATTGACC
>JBFEWO010000122.1:0-8400 GCA_041546305.1 Thiohalomonadaceae bacterium
ATCGCCTCGCATCTTTACGAGTACGGGATGATGTCCCTGCTCGGGATTGCTGCACTCGGACTGAGCTTGCTGCGTTTGCGATGATGTCAGATTGCGTCGTTGCCAAAGGCACCTAAGCTGGGGAATAGAGAAATGTGATCGTGAGGGGTAAGGCGTGCACTGGGAAGAGGAACAGCAAGACGAGGGCATTTCCATCCCCGAAACGGTGGTCGATCTGGTATTTTCCATCCGGTGCCACGCGCTGCCGGTCGATCATGCCTATGACCTATATGCTGCCCTGGCGCCACACCTACCCTGGCTGGAGCAGGACCCGCTGGCCGGTATCCATCCTTTGCATGTGGCCGAGACCGCCCACGGCTGGGTGCGTCCGGATAAGCCGGACGCCTTACTCCATTTGTCGCGCAGGACCAAACTGGTGTTGCGCCTGCCAGTCGAACGCGTAGCCGAAACACGAACGCTGGAGGGGAAGCGCCTCCGGGTAGGGCAACACGGCATGATTATATGCGAAGCCACGCAATTACCACTCAGCCGCAGCCGATCTCTATTCTCTCGGCGTGTCGTCATTGGTGAAGAGGAAACCGAAGAGATTTTTGTGCATAGGCTGGCCGAGGAGATGCAGGACATGGGGGTGAGACCGAAAAAGATCCTGCCTGGCCTGACGCACACCTTGCGCACCCCGCAACAGCGCCTGTGCACGAGATTATTGAGTGTAGAAGACCTCTCATTAGAAGAGTCATTCCGGTTGCAGATGCATGGACTCGGCCCATACCGTTATCTCGGTTGCGGAATATTTATTCCGCACAAACCGCTAAGCTCAGTGCGAATATGAAATAGTTTGGCGCGAAGGCAAACTGCCTGTATATCACATACAAAGCGTTACTCTTTCGAGGTGGAGATCAGTCACTTCCTTATGATAGATTGAAGACAAGTTGTTGGTTCCGCAAAGGGAAAGGTGGGCCAGCACTATCTCTCCCCACAGCGGAATATGCCGCAGCCCCAGAACACGTAATAGGACTGCAGTTTGCGGTATGTAATGCGGATATTTTTGATCTGAAGGTAGTCTGCTGTATTAGAGGCCTAATATGCGATCGGACCGCAGACTGCCTTCTACTAAGATGTTAGATGCCTTATGAAGATATCTACTAATCATGTCATTGGAATTGTCTTTCTTGTGCTGTTTATGGTTTTTTTTGCAGTCACAGCATTCCTTACGGCTGGTCCACAGCTTGGCATCCCGATCACAGTCGCATTTACGGCCCTTTTCGTTTTCGGCGCGCGCATCTTTCGACGTGCCCAGGCATGGCGGGATATGAACCCACAGCCTCATCATATATCAGTGCAATTCAGGGACCTGGTGAAGATTTCTGAGCTAGTGTTGTTTGCAATAGGAACAACCGTTGTTACTGTTTTGCTAATAGTGGTGCTGAATGTCATCTAACGAAATAATTGGGGTAAATAATTGGGGTCAGAGTAAAAACTAGTTGGCCTAATGAGGTAAATTAGACTTCCCTGTTCATTATGAAGGCTATCAAGGATGATATATGGCACGATTACCAAGGGTTTTCTTACTTGGGACTCCTCGTATTTCATTCTATTGGGAATCAGAGCCCCTTAATTACTTATAAATCCCATCGCACGGACGGGATTAATCATTTCAGAAAAACACTCTAGCCATAGACACCTAAGAGTTGAACTCTCCAGCCCTTGACCCTCACGCAACGTCAGGCGCTAACTTTGATGTCAAGCATGAAGGGAGAGCAGAACAATGCTGTTAAAGATCGGGGAACTCGCCAGTCGTTGCGGACTTACGGTTCGCACACTCCACCACTACGACTCCATCGGTTTGCTCAAGTCTTCTGCCCGTTCTGATAGCGGTTACAGGCTATATAGCCGAGACGACATCGCACGATTGCACCAAATCCAGGCATTGAAAAAACTGGGTTTGTCGTTGTCCGACATCGGCACCGTCCTGGCAAATCAAGGGTCGTCTCTGGTATCGATTGTGGAGAAGCAGCTTGAGTTTTTGAAAAGACAAATCGAACAAGGCAAGGCGTTGTATGATCGTTTGTCTGAGTTGCAGGCGAAGTTGATGCATGGGGAAGAGCCAGGGTTTGCCGATTGGCTAACTACCTTGGAGATGATGACAATGTACGACAAATACTTTTCTACCGATGAACTAAACAACCTGCCGTTACTTGATGTTGGTGAGAACTCCACAGCACCCGAATGGAATGAACTGATCAAATCCGTCCGTAAATTAATGGTGGCAGGAGTTCCTGCCGAGAGCATTGAGGCTCAGGCACTCTCGAAACGCTGGATGACAATGTTGGTGCGTGATACAAACGGCGACCCTCGTTTGGTTGTGAGGCTGAATGCGATGCATTATGGTGAGCCTGCTATACAGACCAACACAGGGGTCACGGAGGAGGTTGTCGACTATGTGCAGCATGCATTTGCTGAATCGAAATTGGCGATTTACGAAAAGTATCTGGAGCCATCAGAATTTGAGTTTATGCGCGAAAACTATGGAAAACGCAGTAGAGAATGGCCTCCGTTGATCGCAGAAATCCGACAACACATGGAGGATGGCACTGCTGAGAATGATCCTCACATACTGCGGTTGGCGCAAAGGTGGCTGGAACTGTTCCGTTCCTATGCAGGAGATAATCCGCAGACACAGGCGAAGATTCGGGCTGCACATGAGAAAGAGCCCGAACTCATGGAGGGCACGTTTGTCGATGGACCGTTGCTGGCATACATACGAATGGCAATGTCTGGCTTGCTGCCCACTTCTTAGTTGCGCTGGACAAGTCCCGGCATAACGCTCATTCAACCTGGTCTGCGCTAATGACGGCGCAGGCTGTTTAAAAGGTGGTGTATGAAATTCAGGGAAGCAAAACAGTCAGACGCAGAACAAATAGCACTCCTGCATGCGGAGAGTTGGAGGAGAACATACCGGGGACTTTTCGATGACAAGTTCCTCGATAATGACGCGGTATCCAACAGAAGAAGTGTTTGGAATGAGCGCCTAGAAGGCAACCGCACCGACCAGTTCGTTTGTGTTGCAGAGGAGGCAGGAGTAATCAGGGGATTCATATGTGCTTACGGGCATGAAGATGCTGTTTGGGGTTCATTAATCGACAATTTGCATGTTGCACCGGGTTCACAGCGGCGAGGGATCGGAACACAGCTCATGGCTGATGCCTTTGTATGGTTAGAGACAAATTTCCCTCGCGATGCCATTTATCTCTGGGTTATGGAAAATAATTCGAAAGCGAGACGATTTTACGAGCAACTAGGGGCAGTTGATGCTGGCGTAGTGGACAAACCCAATCCCGTGGGAGGTGGTTCTGCGCTCAATTGTCGATATGTATGGGGAAAAAATTCACTTCACCAGAAGAATGATATATTTCACCATCCCTGCTGACGCCACCAGGCGGGAAGGGCGGCCACTGAATCTAATATCTCATATGGGACGATGCCCTGTTCCAGGTCGTCGGGACGAAACTTGCCTGTGCGCACCAGTATCCCGTTGATGCCTGCTTGTTGTGCGCCGTCGATATCGCCACGTATATCATCGCCGATCATCACTGTTTTTTCGGTCGAAGCTGCAAGTTGTTCAAGGGCGATGGCAAAAAACGGTGTAGCAGGTTTTCCCATCACCACGGCTTCTCTCCCAGTTGCATATTCCAAGCCCTTAACAAAGGGGCCCACATCCAGCCGCAGGCCGTCATCGGCCTGCCAGTAGCGTGTCAGGCCGAGGGCAATCAGTGGGGCGTTCGGGTTCAGCATCAGCAGGCGAAAGGCGCGGTTGTAAGTAGCGAAGTCCCAGGCCTCGCCTAGATCGCCAAGCACCAGAGCCGCGACATCTTCGCTCCCCTTGTCGGCCAGGGTGAGGCCGGCGAACTCTTCGCTCGTGAGCTCGGGGACGAACAGGGCGACCGGGCCTTCAATGTGTTGCTTGATCCAGCTCGCGGCAGCCACTGGCGGGGTGAGAATATCTTCGACGGAGACGGCAATGCCCAGTGCGGCCAGTTTGTCGACCAGTACCCGGCGCGGACGCGAGGTGGTATTGGTGAGAAAGCGGTGGGGAATATTTTGGCCGCGACACCAGGCGATGGCCTCCCTGGCGCCGGGGATTGCCTGTTCGCCCTCATAGAGAACGCCGTCCATGTCGAAGAGAATTGCGTGCATAGGCTCGCCGCGTGCAAAAGGTGTTCTGGTTTCAGTGTGCGCGGATTCTGCAGGAAATTCCAGTAGTTAGCACCGCACTGTTCCATTGCCGAGGTCGTTTAGTGTCACCTGCTGTGGCTGTGTTTGCAGTATGGCCTAAGGTGTTACACACTGTAGGTGAGGTTGCCGGGCATGCCTGTCGCAAATGTCCCCCCGCGAGGGAGTCTCTGTATCATGTATCAGTGTCGCGTGGAAAAACGGGTCTGGCGCGAGCCGGATCACTCTTCGGATTGCACCGTGCTCTACTATGAGTTGGAAAACGAAGAGGCGCCTAAGGTGGGGATGGAAGTCAACGAGGGGCGCTGGTATTCGGGGCCGCTCACCTTTGTGATCTGGAATGTGGACGACGAGCGCTTCCTGTGCCGGGCGGAGGACGAATATCCGGTCTCGGAGCGTGACTACGACTACTCCTATGAGTGGATCGTGGAGAACTTCCTGTTACAGGGTTGGCATGCGGTCGACTCCTGAAGTGGGCACGATAACGTCCAAGTTTCAGCGTATCACGATTTCACCACTGCCGAAGGGGTGGCCACTGCCCCTGAGCCTCTCCGCCAGTCCGCTCTCATCGAACCGCCCGTAGGCCATGGAGTTGTCCCAGAGTTCCAGCTGCGTCGGATCGGCGCTAAAGTGGAATCGACCTCCTCCGATAACGTTTATCTCCGTGTCTGGGAATTCCAGATGTTCCGAATCCCGCCAATGGTGCTTGATGTGGTGATCGGAAAGAAAGTGCGCCAGCATCTGGTTGTGGAACTGATGTTCGTCCCTGGTGGCAAACAGCAAGTATTCATTACCCTGCCAGCGGAATTGAAGAAACTTACCCGCAATCATCCTCGCGCTTTCAGCCTTTTCCAACGGCGGGTAGTTTTCGATAAACAGTCGGGGCATGCTTCTTCCCTTATGGTGTCTGAGTGTCGCAAGAATAGCAGTCGGCCTGGGTGATTCCCAGCTCAAAGAGAAGCGGCTGGGGTGGATGTACCTCTGTCACAAGTAGCGATAGTATCAAGCGTGATCCATGACGAAGGAAAGACACTAAGCAGAGGGAGTGTTATGGAAACCAGTGAATTTACCGGAAGATGCCACTGCGGAAATATCCGCTATCGATTCACGACAACACAGGCATCGGATTCGTTGCCTCTGCGGCGGTGTGACTGTTCTTTTTGCCGCAGACATGGTGCCGTTTATACCTCGGATCCGTCGGGCGAACTGGTGCTTGAAGTGAAGGTTCCGGAGGCTCTTAAAAAGTACAGATTCTCCTCTGGCGTCGTGGATTTTTTGATTTGTGGAAATTGCGGTGTGCTGACTGCGGCAGTGGCCGAAATCGATGACCACCTTTATGGGGTGGTCGTTACCAATTCAATGGATGAACCCATAGTGAGAACACCCGAGGAAAAAAAGTTTACTGATGAGTCCGTGCAAGAGGGATTGGCACGCAGAAAGCGCCACTGGATCGGGAAGGTCACGGTGAACTATTAAGCTGAGTGCAGTATTAAGCGGAACCTTTTTTCATCCCGATCCGAATCAGCCGAAGGCCGAGTAGAACAGCGGGTGTGCCGTGAAGGAACAGATCAAAAATATCGATGGGGCGAACCAGTGTGCCATCGGCAAGCATTTTGAGTTTTTCCCACAGGTGCGGCTCGGGGGTAAAAGGGGCCAGACCCAACAGCAGGGCGGCAATCGCTAACGTTGAAAGCGGGATTCTGTCCAGCCACTGCATTACTAGCATCCTTTGATAAATTGAATGGGCAGCCGCTGGGGGAAGCGTTTCAGGTCTTCCGGGCGGTCAAGATCGTGTTTAACGGCCAGCTGGCGGGTGAGCATACCATGATGCCGTAGCCGTTGAAGCGTTTCGGCCAGTACTTTGCTTCCACCCCACTCGATATCACTGAACAGCCCGGGTTCGAAACGGCGCAAGCCAAGCAGGTAGTAACCGCCATCGGCAGCCGGGCCGATCACTGCATCCGCCCCCTGACGCAGAAGTTCTGCCGCATGCTGAAGATCCGCGGCAGTCAGGTCAGGGCAGTCGGTGCCGATGACGATGGCCCAGTCGTATTCCCGGAGCGCCACTTCAAAGGCATGTGCCATCCGGGTACCCAGATCACCGCCCTGTTGGGGGTGCAGGCTAAGAGGGTGCTGCTCTGCACATCGAAGGAAGGCTGGGTGATCGGTGGAAGGTGTGCACCACAACTGTATCGCGCAGCCTTGCCACTTTTCTGCTGTGGCGAGGGTAGCGGTGAGCAGGAACTGTTGCAGCGAGGCGGCGCCACTGTCGCCAAGCGCGGGGATCATGCGTGTCTTGGCCTGACCTGGCAGTGGTGCCTTGGCGAAGATCAGCAGTACTCCGTTGAAGGCTTTTACCATGTTTCGTTCATGATCCCAGGGCACCACCGCAACTGCTACCCTGGCCGGCGGTGCAGCCATAACAGTGATCGGCGATCGCAATCGGTAGTCCAGAAAACTGCCTGTCTTCAAGCTCACTGATATGCACAGGCTCTTTTTCACCGGCAAACGGTAGTGACAGCACCTGATTGAAGTCGCAGTCGTAGAGATGGCCCTGCCAGTCGACGCTGATCAGGCTGCGGCACATGACCTGTGACAGATTCCGTGCTTCGAAGCTATTGCGCAGCAGCGCCATGTATTCATCGAATTGGCCATTGGAAACGAGTGCGCTCCCAAAGCGCTGGATAGGCATATTGACCAGGGTAAAGAGGTGATTGAAGCGGACTCCGTATTGTTCACCGAGTACACGTCGGTAATCCTGTTCCAATACCGTTTGTGGTGGTGGCAGGAAAGGGCCGGTGGGATTGTACATGAGGTCCAGTACCAGACTGCTATCGGGATCCCCATAGCCAAGGGCGTTGAGTTTACGCAGCCCCTCAATGCTGGCACTAAAGACGCCCTTACCGCGCTGGCCGTTGACGTTTTCCTCCAGATAGCAGGGCAGGGAAGCCACCACCTCTACCTGCTCTGCGGCCAGGAATTCGGCGAGCGCTTCCTGTCCAGGCTCCGAAAGGATCGTGAGATTGCAGCGGTCGATCACGTGCACTCCCAGTTGCCGGGCGCGGCTGACCAGATAGCGAAAGTGCGGATTGAGTTCCGGGGCACCGCCGGTCAGGTCGAGGGTATTCACGCGATGTTGCTCAAGAAAGCAGAGTACCGCCTCGATGGTTTTCTTGTCCATTATCTCGGTCCGTTTGGGACCAGCGTTGATGTGACAGTGCAGGCACTGCTGATTGCACAGGTAGCCGAGGTTAACCTGCAGCGTCTGAAGCGCGTCCCGGCGGATCAGAGGAAAATCGCTGGCGCCGGGATTGAGATAGTTCAGCATTTGGTGCATGGAAAAACCTTAGTGTGCAAACGTTGGAGTGGAAAGAGAGGCGGAGACTTTCCCGCTCAGCGTTGAATGGGGTAGTGCTGTGCATTCCATGCAGCCATACCACCATGCACCACCTGAAGGTTGGTGAAGCCCTGCTTGGCCAGTACTGCTGCGGCCTTTGCGGAGCGCACATCGGTGCGACAGACGATGGCGATGGGCTGCTCCATGGTCTCGCTCAGCTCACTGATGCGCTGTTTGAGATCCGGCAGTGGGATATTCACGGCCCCCGGAATATGTCCGCTTTCACCAATGAACTCATCCGGGCTACGCACATCCAGCACCAGCGGCGGAGTGTTACCACCCATCCGCTCTTTCAGATCCTGAACCTCCAGCATTGGTCCGCGGCGCAGCCGGTCAATGATCCGGGGAAGAAAAGCGACCATTGCCAGCAGGGCCAGCGCCAGCAGGCCTTTGTGGATCGCACCCTCACTGCCGGCGACCGCTTCGCGGCCGGCATACCCGAGCCAGGTGTAGGCCACCGCGCCGGGGAACATGCAGAGGTAGCTGGCGATGATGTAATGGGTGAGTTTGATGCGCGTCAGCCCCAGGGCGTAATTGAGGGCATTGAAGGGAAACAGCGGCACCAGGCGCAGGAAAGCGACAAAGCGCCACCCTTCGGCCTCAACGCCGGTTTTCAGTTGCTGTAACCGGCCGTGAGAGTGCCGTTCGGCCCAGTCGGCGGCAAGGTAGCGGGCGACGAGAAAGGCCAGTGTCGCACCGACGGTCGCGCCGGTGAGGTTATAGAAGGTACCCCAGACCGGACCGAAGATCGCGCCACCGGCGAGGGTGAGCAC
>JBFEWO010000061.1:0-14914 GCA_041546305.1 Thiohalomonadaceae bacterium
CAATACATTGAACTTTGAACTTTGAACTTTGAACTTTGAACTTTGAACTTTGAACTTTGAACTTTGAACTTTGAACTTTGAACTTTGAACTTTGAACTTTGAACTTTGAACTTCAGAGTCTGAGCCATCCATGGCTGCTCGACATTTGGATGCTCAGCCTGTGATCAATTTCATCCAGTTCTTTTTCTTGTCACCATGGCGGTCAAACGCCTCGACCGTTTCCTTGTGCCCTGCCTCCTGGGCGATTTCCCGTGCGGTCAATTTCTGTTTATTGCGAAGATAGGGATCGGCTCCCGCCTTCAGCAACACCTCGACCACGGCACTCTGTCCCCGCGTCGCTGCCAGCATCAGGGCACTGTTACCATTATTATTGCGGTGATCGATCGGCGCTTTCGCCTTGAGGAGACGATTGACGACCTCAACCCAACCTTGCTGGGCCGCCAGTGTCAGCGCGCTGTTTCCGTCTGTCGTCACATGCGAGGGTTTGGCGCCGGCACTCAGCAACAGGGAGACACTTTCCACATGCCCATTCAACGCCGCGCGCACCAGGGCATTGTGGCCCTTGCTGTCTGCTGCGGAGTATCCCTCCCCCAAGGCAAGCAACTGCTTGAGTATTTCGGCACTACCGGCATCGGCGGCATACCAAACTGCAGTGTGCTTGGCCTTATCCACAATACCGGCCTTGGCCCCGGCATCCAACAATCGTGATACCACCTCGATATGCTTGTTCTTCACCGCCTGCATTAACGGCGTCGTACCATCCTTTGCGGCCTGATTGGGATCCCCCCCTGCTGACAGCAACAAAGAGACAGACGCCGCATCCCCGGATTCCGCCACCAGGGAGAGCGCACTACGCCCTTCGCTGTCTGCCACATTGGGATTCGCTCCCTTTGCGAGCAGGCTACGTACCACGTCCGGATTGACCTTGTCAGTGACTGCCCAGAACAAGGGGGTGCGTCCCTTCTTGTCCGCCTGATCGACCTTGGCACCGGCAGCAAGCAGCTGATCAACCACCTTGCTGTGGCCGCGCCAGGCGGCACGGGTGAGCGGGGTATGCCCATCCTGGTCCGTGGCGTTGACCTTGGCCCCCTTTGCCAGCAAGGCACTCACCCGCTCGGGGTGACCTAGCCAGGCAGCAATCATCAACGGCGGCCAGCCCTTGTAGAGATTGGCCTCATCGCCGGTGATGGCCAGCGGCACATCGGCCCGCTTTGCCTTGACCACCTTGGTCGGCTTAGCGCCGGCACGCTTGAGCAACTCGATCATCGCCTTGTCCTTATGCCGCTCGGCAATGGCCAGTGGTGTATCACCATCGCGATTGCCCTGATTGGGATCGGCCTTGGAGGACAACAGCCGTTGGGCGACGTTGACATCCCCCTTGTCAGCGGCAATCAACAACGCTGTATTACCAAAGCGATCGGCTGCATTAACCTTGGCCCTGGCATTAAGTAACAGTTCGACAATCTCTGCCTCGCCCGTGCGAGCGGCAATTCGCAGCGGGGTATCACCGTAGCTGTCCGCATGATTCACGGCGGCCCTGGCCTTCAACAGGGAGCGTACCGCCTCAGTCTTGGCGTTTTCCACCGCCTCGATCAGTGCCGTACGGCCATTTTTGTCGGCACTGTCCACAGTAACGCCTGCCTGCAACAATTGTGTGATCTCCCGAACATCCCCGCGGCGTGCTGCTGTGCGCAACCGCTCCGGGGCATCCGTGCCTATCTCTACGCCGGCGGTATCCGAAACGTTCTTCAGTTTCTCTTTGGCAGGGGCATAACCTTCGGCAGCAGAGGCGGCATACAATTTCTCCGCCTCACTCTCGCTTTTGCAGCCAACCCCCTTCTCACATAATCCGGCCAGCAGATATTGCCCTTTGGGATGCCCCTGCTTCGCCGCCTTTCGTGCCCAGTAGGCCGCCGCGTCCAAGTCCTTGTTCACGCCCCTGCCGCTACGATAAAGATTCGCCAGCTGATATTGCGCTTCAGCATCATTGGCGGCCGCCAATTTTTTCAGGATTGCTGCCATTTTCGGATAATCGCGCATTTTTGCCGCGGTCATCGCGTCATCAATAGTTACAGCCGAAACCGGGCCGGCACCGAACATCAGGCAGGCAAGAATAAGTGAAATGGCTGATTTTCGATGGAAAGGGTTCTTCATTATGCTGTTCCGTATTTTGTTTCTACGTCGATACCGATGCGCTTGAGGAAGGGCGTGGGCAGTACACCACCGGCGGAGACAATCACCGCATCGTTATCGATGGTAATGGTGTTTCCACCCTGCTCAAGCTCCACCCGGTCCGGGTGAATGGCAGTGACATTGGAACGCATCAACAGCTGCAGTCTTCCTGCCGCTTCGGCTTCGGCAACGCGTTTGCGATTTTTTTCCTTGGCGCGACTGAATGCCTCGCTACGATAGGACAGAGTCACCGTGGTGCCGGGCTCATCGGCAATACTGGCCGCCGCCTCGAGGGCGCTGTCACCACCGCCGACCACCAGGACCTTTTTCTCGCGGTATTGCTCAGGGTCAATCAGCCGATAGACCACCTTCGACTGCTCCTCACCCGGCACACCCAGTTTTCGCGGGGTGCCTCGCCGGCCAATCGCCAGCAATACGGCCCGTGCCCGGTAGCTCTCACCCGCGGCTGTCTTGACCACAAAACCGTCGTCCTCCCGGAGGACATCTTCCACCCGTTCACCGGTCTGTACCTGGATTCCGGTGTCTGCAATCACCTTCTCCCAGAAGGCCAGTAACTCCTCCTTGGAGACCTCGGTAAACCGCACCTTGCCGACAATGGGCAGCTTGGCCGGCGCGGTCATTACCACCTTACCGCGCGGGAAGTGCGACACGGTACCGCCCAGCGTATCCTGCTCCAGCACCTTGTAGCTGAGCCCCTTTTCTATCGCGCCGAGAGCGGCGGCGAGGCCGGCCGGACCCGCCCCGATAATGACGACATCGAGGCGGTCAGACCGGCCGAGGCCGTCGAGGCGGCCTATGGAATCCATCGCCTGGCTGCCCTGGTTCACGGCGTTGCGAATCAGGCCCATACCACCGAGCTCACCGGCAATGAACAGACCGGGGACGTTGGTTTGAAAATCGGGATTGACGTTGGGAATATCGACGCCACGCTTGGCCGTACCAAAGACCAGCGAGATGGCGTCACGGTGACAGGAGGCCTTGCAGGCCCCATGGCCAATGCAACGGGTCGGGTCGATAAGATGCGCCTTACCACGAATCATCCCGAGGACATTGCCTTCAGGACAGGCAGTCACACAGGAGCCGCTGCCGATACAACGATTGAGATCGATAACGGGATGCAATGACGCCGGCTCCGTCAGACCAGCTTTCGTCACTTCAGACAGTGTGTTGGCCGCTTTGCGCTCACGCTTGTTGACCGCTCGGAGATGCCATCCCCAAATCAACAGAAAAGGGGCTGCGTAGATACCCCAGAGCCACCATTCACCGCTATCCATCACTCTTCCTCTTGAATTTTTATTGAAAACGTGAACTGCACATCACCATATAGTGATCACTACACCAGATAAAGGTGAGGTGTTCTGGGAGGATAATCGCAAATCATGCTTAAATAGCGCTTAAGTTAGGTTTAAGCTTGACCCCTTAGTATTTCGGACAACCAAAAAAGAAAATGGAGTAAATATGTCGGGTACACCTCCTTCGACTCCCCTGCAGCACCCCGAGCAGCTCACAACCCCGTTGTCGGGTCGGCTTGCCGGTTTGCTTTTCTTCTCGATCGTCGGATGGTTCCTCTATCGCGGCTGGCAGCTGCGCACGGAGCACTATATCACGGCAGAGAAAGGCCTGGGCTATGCGCTGGGGATCGTTGGTGGTTCGCTGATGCTGCTGCTCCTGCTCTACCCACTACGCAAGAACTGGCGCGCCATCCGTAACTGGGGACCAATCCGATACTGGTTTCGTACCCACATGGTGTTCGGCGTGCTCGGTCCTACCCTGATCCTATTCCACTCCAACTTCGGGCTCGGCTCACTAAACAGTAATGTGGCGCTCTTTTGTATGCTGCTTGTTGCCGGCAGCGGCATTATCGGGCGCTTTTTCTACACCCGCATCCACTATGGCCTGTACGGGCGCAAGGCCAGCCTGCAGGAACTCGGTGAGGTGGTCGGTGACAGCCGTGGTCACCTCTCCTGGCTGGGCGAGTCAAGCGAGGAGTTTACCTCTCACCTGCAAGTGATCGAAAAAATGGCCCTGACCCACTCCGCGGGCCTGCTCCACAGCATGGGCCGTTGGGTGAAATACAGTACGACGGCCTGGTGGCATCACTGGGTACTGCGCCGAAGGATCAAGGCCGCGCTGCGTAAATCCGCAGTCAGCGAACAGTGGGACCGCAAGACCACCCGCATGAAGCGGCGTGAGGCGATGCACTACCTGAACAACTATTTCGATGCCACCCGCAAGGTACTGGAGTTCCATTTCTATGAACGACTCTTCGCGCTGTGGCATGTCGTTCATCTTCCCTTCTTCCTCATGATGGTACTGTCCGGGATTGTCCATGTTATCGCTGTTCACATGTATTAAAAGCAGGGCCTCCCTGTTACTGGTATTGAGTGCCTTCACCCTGCCGGTGTCGGCGGCCAGCATTGAAAAACTGCTGATGCCGGGCAAGCTCATCGAGGGACACGCCGAGAAAGAGAGCGAGTGCACCAGCTGCCACGAGCGCTTCAGCAAAACCACCCAGAATGCGCTGTGCCTGGACTGCCACGACAAGGTCGAGGCCGACGTCAAGGCACGCAAGGGCTATCATGGTCGTGCCCCCGAGGTTCGTGATGCCTCCTGCAGCTCCTGTCATACAGACCACAAGGGCCGTGATGCGCAGGTGGTACTGCTCGACAAGGAGCTTTTCGACCACTCCAAGACCGACTATGCCCTCGATGGCGCACACAAGCGCGTCCAGTGCAGCAGCTGCCATAAAGAGGACAAGCCCTGGCGCGAGGCGCCCGGCCTGTGTATCGACTGTCACAAAGAGCAGGATGTGCACAAGGGTGACTTCGGTAAAAAGTGCGCCGACTGCCACACCACCACCACCTGGACCGAGCGCAAATTCGATCACAGCACCACCGATTTTCCACTGGTCGATGCTCACGAAAAGGTCATCTGTGCCGCCTGCCACCCGAACCAGCGGTACAAGGATACGCCGATGCAGTGTCTCTCCTGCCACCGTGGCGACGATGTGCACCGCGGCGGTTACGGCAAAAAGTGCGACAACTGCCACCGCAGTGATGAGTGGAAAAAGGCCAAGTACGATCACAACAAGACCGATTTCAAACTGCGTGGGGCACACGAAAAGGTGGCCTGTAGTGCCTGCCACCTTCCCGGTAAGGATGCCTCTAAACAGTCCACCGCCTGCAACGACTGTCATCAGGCAGACGACCCCCACAAGGGGCGCAACGGCAAGCGCTGCCAGGACTGCCATACCACCCGGGACTGGGGAAAAGCCTCCTTCGATCACGACAAGGACACCAAGTTCCCGCTACGTGGGCCCCATGGCAAAGCCACCTGTAACGCCTGCCATGCCGGCGGCGTGGAGAAGGATGCTCCGGTGCGGGCCTGCCTTGACTGCCACAAGACAGATGATATTCACGAGGGCAGTCTCGGCAGAAAATGCGACAACTGCCACAAGGTCGAGAGCTGGAGCGAACAGGTCAGCTTTGATCACGATCTGACCCGTTTTCCGCTGTACGGCCTGCACGCGCTGGCCACCTGCGAGAGCTGTCATACCGAGGGCCGTTATGCCTCGTTGCCCTCCGGATGTAATGACTGCCACGAAAAAGATGACTCGCACAAGGGCGGACTCGGTGAGTCCTGCGGCGATTGCCATAACGCCAATGGCTGGCGCCTGTGGCGTTTCGATCACGACAAGACCGATTTTTCACTGACAGGCGCCCACAAGGATCTCGCCTGCAACGGCTGTCACCGTGATCCGCCTGCCGACGAAACGCCGACTGCCTGTGTCAGCTGCCACGAAGCCGATGATGTGCATCACGGCCGTTTCGGTCGCAACTGTAACCGCTGCCATACCACGAAAAAATTCAAGAATGTACAAATGAACGGCCTGCGCGGCCCCGGGGGGAAATAACGATGCTCCATGCTACTGCCAGGATCATTTCTGCTGGGTTTTTCTCGCTACTGTTGCTGCTGCCCTCAGTGAGCTTTGCAGCATCGACGAGCGACTTTGATCACTTCTCCACCGGTTTTCCCCTCACCGGCGGGCATCGTACGGCAGAGTGCGAGAGCTGCCACCGCTCCGGCCTTTTCCGTGGCACCCCTCGTCAGTGCGCCACCTGCCATACCCAACAGGAGATCGCCGCCAGTAGCGTCAAATCGGCCAGCCACATCGCCAGCAGCAACGAGTGCGAAGCCTGTCACAGCACCCGCGAATGGGAACCCGTGCGCAGAATCGACCACTCAGCAGTCATAGGCAGTTGCTCAACTTGTCACAATGGCACCACCGCACCGGGTAAACACGCCTCGCATATTGCCACCGCGCACCAGTGCGATCAGTGTCACCGCACCAATGCCTGGACACCCGCCTGGTTCCGGCACATCAATGTCGTGCCCGGCACATGTACCACCTGCCATAATGGCACGACCGCAACGGGAAGGCCCGGTAATCAGCTCCACCAGCTCTCTCCGCTGGTAACCTGGTCATGTGACGCCTGCCACACCACCCGTGGCTGGACACCGGCTCACGTCAACCATAATGGTCTCACCACACCGTGCAGCACCTGCCACAACAATGTTGTGGTCGCCGGGAAACCTAGCAACCATTTTGCCACCACTCAGGAGTGTAACTTCTGCCATAGCACCCGTGCCTGGGTACCGGCCAACTACAACCACTCCGGCTACTACCCACGCCACGGCTGGAGCATGCGCTGCAACAGGTGTCATTCCAGCAGTCCGCAGAGTGCTGCAAATGCCTATGACTGGCCGGCCTACGCCCAATCCTGTGCCGCTTGTCATTATGACGACTACCTGAAAGAACACAGTGCGAGCAGCATTCAAAGCAAGATGCACTGCCAGAACTGCCACGAGCACCGCAACTCCCTTACTAGTGGTAACTGGGACTGACCAGATAGACCGAGGTAACGATCTCTTATGAATGTATTAAGCCAGCGCTGCGGCCGGCTGGCCGGCCGCCTGCTCGCCCTGAGTTTTTGCCTGATGAGCGCGGCTGCGCCGCTCAAAGCCCAGGAATACGGCATCATCGACGATGTGCGTATCAGCCGCACAGCGCAGGGCTCGGCGATCCGGATCAGTTTCACCCGGGCCGCCCAATATCTCGGCCATACCCCGAAGGAGCAAAGCCGACAGCTATTCGTTGACCTGCGGCTGGTGGGTACCACAAGCAACGGCGTCCAGGTGCCTCAACCACAGCAGGTGCGCTTTACGCCCACGGCGGAGGTCCCGCTCACCACAGTCAGCTATCGGGAAGAAACCGCGAATCGTGCACGCCTGGAACTAAATTTCAGCAACCCGGTGCGATATCAGGTCGAGGCACACAGTGATTATCGCGGTATTACTGTAACGCTTGTCGGCGACAAAGCTGCGCAGCAGCAACTCCCGCAAATGGAGCTGGAGCCGCTCGCCTCCCCGGCAGTGGAAAAAAAGGTGGATGCGCTGATGGAAGAGGCCCGCAAGGAACTTGTCGATGAGCGCAACTATGCCCGTGCAATCAACCTCTACCAGCAGGTGTTGAACCAACCAGCCAACAGCCGCAGCCGACTAGCTCTGGAACTGCTCGGCCTGGCGCGTGAGCGCGCCGGCCAGCTCACTGAGGCACGCTCGGTTTACGCTCAGTACTTGAAGCGCTATCCGAGCGGTGAGGGCAGCGAGCGTGTGCGCCAGCGCCTGGTGAGTCTGGAAACCGCTGCCATGGCAGAGAAAAAGGAATTGCGCGAGGCCCGCAAAGAAGGGGAAGTGGAATGGGAGGTCTACGGCGGTCTCTCCCAGTTCTACCTGCGCGATGTTTTTAGCGTTGATGGTATCTCGGCGGAAACCACGGCCTCTGCCTTCACCACTGACGTGGATATCAACGCCCTGCGTCGCAGTGACAGCTCCGATACCCGCCTGCGTGTAACCGCTGGCCATTACCTTGATCTGGTGGATGATCGCGATCGAAACGATGCCCGAGTCAGTTCCCTGTTCGTGGAACACCATGACCGCGGTATCGGCTGGTGGGGCCGAGCCGGACGCCAGACCAGTAGCCGGGACGGTGTCCTCGGGCGGTTTGACGGGGTGAAACTCGGCTACAACATCAGCAAACGTATTGAGGCCACGGTGGTGGCTGGTTATCCGGTGGACAACAGCCGCGATCCGCTCAACGACAGCCGCACCCTTACCGGGGTTGCTCTAGACCTGGGCCCCTACGCCAAGAGCTGGGAGTTTTCTCTCTATGGTCTGGAGCAGACAGTGGACACCCTGATTGACCGCCGTGCGATCGGCGGGGAGATGCGCTATTTTCATCAGGATTTGATGGTTCTGAGCCTGGCCGACTACGATGTGTTTCATGAAGATCTCAATATCGGCACGCTGCTGGCCAACTGGACTGCAAAGAATGGGATGACGCTTAATGCCGGTTTCGATGTACGCAAGCTTCCCATGCTGAGCACGCAAAATGCCTTAATCGGGCAAACGATTGGTCCCAATAGTCTCCCTGTAGAGGATATCGCCCAGTTGCGCACCCTCTACAGCGATGACACGATTTACCAAATGGCCAGAGACCGTGCCGGTGAGATCCAATCGGGGACACTCGGTATCTCCCACCCCTTCACGGAACGCCTGCGCCTGGCCGCCGATCTATCCTATAGTCATACCACCACGGTACCGGCTTCCTATAATGTCAGAGCAATCTGGCCTACCACCGATTACGGCATCAACCTCCAGGCGATCGGCACGGGGGTGATCACCGGCGATGACATCACCTCCGGCGGTCTGCGCTACTCAGACGGTACCAGTGTCACCAGTACGACCTTTTATGCCAGCAGCCGCCTGCCTGTCGGTACACGCTGGCGTTATTATCCACGCCTGATGCTCAGTCAGCGTAAGTGGAAGTCGGGGGACCAGAGCCAGGTGGTGGTGGGTCCGGCCGTTCGTGCTGAATATAGCTGGGACAAGATCACCTTCGAAGCGGAAATCGGCAATGAGTGGACCAACCATGAGATGCCGGATGTGACCGAACGCACCAAGGGTACCTATGGCAGCATTGGTTACCACTATGAGTTCTAGGTTATCGGTCAGGTCTCCAGGGTGATGAACACCCCCCTGGCCATTACTTGCTGACTGACCTCGCAAAGATTGATCTCCTGATACTGACGATCTGATTGCCATGCTTGAAGCCAAAGACCTGGAGTGCATCCGTGGAGACCGCCGCCTGTTTCGCGGTCTCTCATTGCACCTCTCCCCAGGAGAGCTGCTCCATGTGCTCGGGCAAAATGGCAGCGGCAAAAGCACCCTGCTGCGCACCCTCTGCGGTCTTTTCCAGCCGGCGGAGGGGGAGGTCCTGTGGAACGGCATGTCGATTACGTTGCTTTCGGAGGAGTATGCCAGAGATGTGCTGTATCTCGGCCACAAGCCCGGGATCAAGGATGATCTGACCGCCCTGGAGAATCTGCGAACGGCGGCGGCCTTCGATGGGATTTTCCTCGAGGAAACGAGGGCATGGGAGGTACTGGAGCAGATGGGCTTGCGCGGATTTGAGGATTTGCCGAGCAAACACCTCTCCCAAGGTCAAAAAAGGCGCGTTGCCCTCGCTCGCCTGCTGGTAAGCAAGGCCCGATTGTGGATCCTCGATGAACCCTTCAGTGCGCTGGACAGCAAGGCGATCGCTGCATTGCAGGAGGTGCTTGGGGCACACCTTGCCAACGGTGGCCTGGTGGTCCTCACCACCCATCAGGAAGTGGCACTCGGTGAGGTCAAACAACTGAGACTCGGCGCTGGAGAGGATGGGCATGTTTAACATACTCCGCGTGGTCATCGTTCGGGATCTCACCCTGGCCATCCGCCACCAGAGCGATGTGCTTTCCACCCTCTTTTTCTTTATTATCGTCGTCAGCCTGTTCCCGCTGGGTATCGGACCCGAAGCGGAAACCCTTCGTCTTATCGCTCCCGGTGTGGTCTGGGTCGCTGCCCTGCTTGCCTCAATGCTGGCACTGGAGCGCCTGTTTGCCATCGACCATGCCGACGGCACGCTGGAGCAACTGCTGCTGACCCCCTATCCGTTAGCGCTGCTGGTGCTGGGCAAGGTGTTCGCCCATTGGCTAATCACCGGTGTGCCGCTGGTGCTGATGGCGCCGGTGCTCGGGCTGCAGTACGACCTTTCCCTGCAGGCACTCGGGGTACTGCTGCTCAGTTTGTTACTCGGTACACCGGTGCTGAGTCTTATCGGTGCCATTGGGGCGGCGCTCACCCTGGGATTGCGCGGTGGCGGCGTGCTGGTCTCGTTGCTGGTTTTGCCGCTGACTATTCCGGTGCTAATCTTCGGTGCCGGAGCGGTGGAAGCCAGTGTTTCAGGGCTGGGCTCAGCGGGACACCTCCTGATGCTCTCCGCCATTTTGCTGGTGTCCCTGTTCTTCGCCCCGCTGGCGACAGCACTCGCGCTGCGTATCTCATCGGAGTGAGGCAACGGGCGAACCACTAACAGACGGTTTTGTGGGGCGAAGAGCGGCGGTTTTCTACAACACGCGGTAACCTTCCCTTCCGAATCCGGCGGCGGCCATGGGAACTATTCCCGGCACGCTGGTTCTATTGGTCATCAAGAAGAGACAGAGTCCCCATGAGTTCAAAACTGATTAACTGGTTCAGGTTCTCATCCCCTGCCACCTTTTATCCGCTTGCCGGGCAGATGTCTCGTGGATTCGCCTGGCTTGCAGTGGTGCTGATCGTCATCGGTCTGTACATGAGCTTTTTCATCGCCCCGACCGACTACAAGCAGGGCGAAGGCTATCGCATCATCTTCATCCATGTACCCGCGGCCTGGATGTCGATGCTGATCTATCTGGTAATGGCGGGCTGGTCCTTTCTCGGCCTGGTTTTCAATACCCGCCTCTCGGCGATGATGGCCACCGCCTTGGCTCCGACCGGGGCACTGTTCACCTTTATCGCGCTGTGGACCGGCGCCTTCTGGGGCAAGCCGATGTGGGGCACCTGGTGGGTTTGGGATGCCCGCCTGACCTCGGAGCTCATCCTGCTGTTTCTGTATATCGGTTATATGGCCCTGCACTCGGCCATTGAAGATAGCCGTCGTGCGGATCGGGCCAGCGCCATTCTGTGCTTGGTTGGCGCCGTCAACATCCCCATCATTCACTATTCGGTCAAGTGGTGGAACACCCTGCATCAGGGGGCATCGGTGAGCGTCAGTGCCGGTTCCAGTATGAGCGAGGTCATGCTCTACACCATGTTGATCATGACGCTCGGCTTCTGGGCTTACGCCATCTCCGTGGCTTTG
Organism: Thiohalomonadaceae bacterium; assembly: GCA_041546305.1. GTDB lineage: Bacteria > Pseudomonadota > Gammaproteobacteria > Thiohalomonadales > Thiohalomonadaceae > JBFEYJ01. The sequence goes on from JBFEWO010000061.1 coordinate 11,474, forward strand.
GCCAGGGTGCGTTGCATCATTCTTGAGCGCGAACGAGAGAGCGGCTGGGTGAAACAGATGATCACGGAGAATTCACAGTCATGAAAGCCTTCTTTGAAATGGGCGGGTATGCCCTCTATGTCTGGCCCTCCTTTGGTGTCGCGGCACTATTGATGGCCATTGAACCTCTCCTGCTGCGGCGGCGAAAGACTGCTGCCATCAGCCGGGTTAAGCGGCTCATCCGCATGAATGAAACGAGACAGCAATGAAAGCAAGACACAAGCGATTGGTAATCTTGAGCATCGGGGTGGCCGTGCTGGCACTGGCGGCAGTGCTGGTATTCAATGCCCTGGGGAATAACCTCTCCTATTTTTTCAGTCCAACCGAAGTCGCTGAAAACAAGGTACCGCAAGGACATGTATTTCGTCTTGGCGGATTGGTCGAGCCGGGCTCGTTGCAGCGGGGTGAGGAGCTGACCGTGCGCTTTACCGTCACCGATAACCTGAACCGCGTCCAGGTGGCCTATACCGGCATTCTTCCCGACCTGTTCCAGGAGGGGCAAGGGGTGATCGCTCAGGGACGCTTGGGAGAGGACGGAGTATTCATCGCCGAGGAAGTCCTGGCCAAGCACGATGAGAACTACATGCCCCCCGAGGTAGCCGCCGCGCTGGAAAAATCGGCCACGAATGCAGGAGGCAAGCCATGATCCCGGAACTAGGCCACATGGCCCTGATCCTCGCCCTGTGTATGGCGCTGATCCAGGCCACACTTCCCGTCATCGGCGCCCATAAGGGGATCGCTTCCTGGATCGCGGTGGCAAAACCGGCCGCTCAGGCACAGCTGCTGTTTATGGCAATCTCTTTCGCCTGCCTCACCTACGCCTTCCTGGTGCATGACTTCTCGGTGCAGTATGTGGCCGCCAACTCCAATACCGCGTTGCCGACGATCTATCTTATCTCCGGGGTCTGGGGTGCCCATGAGGGCTCGTTGCTGCTGTGGGCACTGACCCTATCGATCTGGACCGTGGCGGTGACCCTGTTCAGCCGCAGTGTGCCTGATGCCATGGTCGCCCGGGTCATCGGTGTCATGGGAATGATCAGTGTGGGCTTTCTGCTGTTCATGCTCCTCACCTCCAATCCGTTCGAGCGCCTGCCGATGCCACCGATGGAGGGCCGGGATCTCAATCCGCTCCTGCAGGACCCCGGACTGGCGATACACCCGCCAATGCTCTATATGGGTTACGTGGGCTTTTCCGTGGCCTTTGCCTTCGCCATTGCGGCGATGCTTGGCGGTCAGCTCGATGCGGCCTGGGCACGCTGGTCCCGTCCCTGGACCAATGTGGCCTGGGTCTTTCTGACCCTCGGCATTGTGCTTGGCAGCTGGTGGGCCTATTACGAACTGGGCTGGGGCGGCTGGTGGTTCTGGGACCCGGTGGAGAACGCCTCCTTCATGCCCTGGCTGGTCGGCACCGCACTGATCCACTCACTGGCAGTCACCGAGAAACGCGGCGCCTTCAAGGCATGGACCGTGCTGCTGGCCATCTTCGCCTTCTCCCTGAGTCTGCTCGGCACCTTCCTGGTACGCTCCGGCGTGCTCACCTCGGTCCACGCCTTCGCCACCGATCCGGAGCGCGGCGTGTTCATCCTGCTGTTCCTCGGCGTGGTCATCGGTGGCTCCCTGCTGCTGTATTCCTGGCGCGCCAGTGAGATCCGTTCCACCGTGCGCTTCAATCTTGTTTCGCGAGAGACCGGGCTGCTGCTGAACAACGTACTGCTGGTAGTCGCCGCGGCCAGTATCCTGCTTGGTACCCTCTACCCGCTGATCCTCGATGCCCTGGGTGTTGGCAAGATCTCGGTTGGCCCTCCCTATTTCAACAGCGTATTCATTCCCCTGACCCTGCCGCTGGCAATGCTCGTTGGCGTCGGAATCTTCGTCCACTGGCGCCAGGAAAACGCCACCGAGCTGTGGCGCAAACTGCGCCTGCCGCTCGCTGCCAGTGTGGTCGCCGGCACCGCCTATGCCCTCTGGCTGACCCCCTCATTCAGCTGGGCAGCGGCTCTTGGCATGATCGTCGCCTTCTGGGTGGCACTGGCGACCCTGGCGTGGGTTAAGGATCAGATGAGGCCTGGCGATCTGTTTAATGGTGCCTCACGCGGACGCTGGGGCATGGTACTGGGTCATCTCGGCATCGGTGTATTTATTGTCGGTATCACCCTCACCTCCATTTACAGCAGCGAGAAGGATATCCGCCTCGAAGTCGGCCAGGGATATGAACTGGGCGGCTATACCTTCGCCTTCGAAGGGGCGAACTTCTTCTCTGGCCCCAATTACACCGGCTACCGTGGCACGGTGAGCGTAACCGATGAGGGTACTCCGCTGACCACACTCCACCCGGAAAAGCGTAATTACCGCAGCGGCATGCCGATGACCGAGGCCGGTATCGACGCCGGCATCACCCGTGACCTGTTCGTTGCGCTCGGCGAACCGCTTGGCAACAGCGGCGCCTGGAGCCTGCGTATCTATCACAAACCGTTTGTTCGCTGGATCTGGCTTGGCGGTCTGCTGATGGCCTTTGGCGGGCTGCTCGCCGCCAGTGACCGGCGCTACTTCAGGCTGGCGAGAAAAGCGCGTGAGACGATGGAGCAAAGCGCATGAAAAAACGTTTTCTGATCCCTTTTGGCATTTTTGCCGTCCTGGTGGTGTTCCTTGGCATCGGGCTGACCCTCAACCCCAGGGAGGTGCCCTCACCGCTTATCGACAAAGCAGCCCCGGCATTTGAACTGCCCACCCTGCACAATCCGGCTGCCACCTTTGCCCCCCGAGATATGCAAGGCAAGGTGTGGCTGCTCAATGTCTGGGCCTCCTGGTGTACTTCCTGTCGTGCCGAGCACCTGGTGATCACCGAACTGGCCAATAGCGGCGAGGTAGAAATCGTCGGCCTCAACTACAAGGACCAGCCACGCGAAGCCCTCGGCTGGCTTGGCAAGCTAGGCAATCCCTATGTTGTCTCCGTTTCCGATCCGAATGGACGGGCCGGACTCGACTGGGGCGTTTACGGGGTGCCGGAGACCTTTGTCATCGATAAAAAGGGAGTGGTTCGCTACAAACAGATTGGCCCGGTCACCGAGGAGGCGGTTGCTGAAAAGATCCTGCCACTGGTGCGTCAGCTCAAAGGAGAAGCCTCATGATGCGATGGTTTGGCATAGTGCTAATCGCCATTAGTACGACCCTTCATGCCCGTATCGAAACCCACACGTTCAATACTCCCGAGGACGAGGCGAGATACCAGACGCTCACCGAAGAGCTGCGCTGCCTGGTCTGCCAAAACCAGAATCTGGCCGACTCCAACGCCGAACTGGCCCAGGACCTGCGCCGCCAGACCTATGAGATGGTACAGGCAGGAAAAAGCAATGAAGAGATCGTTGACTTCATGGTAGAGCGCTATGGCGACTTCGTGCTCTA
>JBFEWO010000041.1:0-19373 GCA_041546305.1 Thiohalomonadaceae bacterium
AACCGAAATAGTGACCCACGCCGTTGATTACCCCTGCCGCCCAAAAGGGGATCCAGATCATCTGCACCGCCCAGACGCTCAGACCAATCGGACCGAACAGCACCAGGTCGATAACCAGCATCAGCGCGATACCCAGGTAGGGGTAAGGGCTATACAAGCGGCGCTCCAGCCAGTCGTCCGGGGTGCCCTTGCCATAGCGCTCCAATGTCTCTGTGTCATTAGCCTCCTGCCGATAGAGTTCGGCGCCACGCAGCAGCACCTCCCGTAAGCCCTTGATCTGGGGGCTATGGGGGTCGTCCTCAGTTTCGCACTTGGCGTGGTGCTTGCGATGTACCGCCGCCCACTCCTTGGTCACCATGCCAGTGGTCATCCACAGCCAGAAACGGAAGAAATGGCTGACCAGGGGATGAAGTTCCAGAGAGCGATGGGCCTGATGACGGTGCAGGAAGATCGTCACGGCGGCAATGGTGATATGGGTCATGCCCAAAGTTATAAGAATAACCTCCAGCCAGGAGGAGGAAAGCAATCCGGTGAGTTCCAAAAGATAACCTCTTAATAATGAAGGGTAATTGGCAGGAATTGGCCTAACAACCGGTGCCCCTGCCAAGACTCATATTAAGACCGCAACAGGCAGAAAAAGTTACCCGCCTTACAGAAATAAACAATCAGAGGCGAGAGTGGAGGACAAGATTACCGTAGGGGTCGACCTGGCATCGCCAGCCCGGTGCCAACCAGGTCGTTGAAACCCGCTCAGTGATCAAAGCCGGCCCATCCAGCTCCTGCCCGGGCGCCAACGTCTCCCGCGAACACACCGGAACCGCCTCATCGATTCCATGCAATGTAGTGAAATCCACGGGCTCGACCTTCGCACCGCCTTCCTGCTCTGTCAGGGGGAGTTGCGGTTGAGGCCCCTGCAGTTGCAGGCGCAGATTGACCAGTTCCACCGGCAGGTCGAGCCGGTGACCGTAACGCTCCTGATGGGCAAGGTGAAAAGCCTCAGCGCTGGCTTCCACGCCTTCCTCTTTTCGCCAGGGAACGGTCAGGGTATAGGACTGCCCCAGATAGCGCAGGTCCAGGCTAGGCCGGGCAATAATCTCGGCTTGTACAGCACCTTCCTGAAGAAGTGAGCGCTCACCTTCGATTCTCAGTTCCGACAACTGACCCTCGATCTCTGCCACCGTCATACGCTTCAACAGTCCCTTTCGAGTTCGCGAGAGCTGCCGACCCCGTGGGGCGCATAACATGCCCAGAGCGGAGAGCACCCCGGCATGTACCGGCACAATCGCCTGGCGCATGCCCAGCGCCTCGGCCAGCGCACATACATGCAGGCCGCCGGCACCGCCGAAAGAGGTCAGGGTCAGCGGGCGAGGATCGATTCCACGTTGCACCGACATCACCCGAAGCGCACGGGCCATGTGCTCATTGGCTATACGAATCATCCCTTCAGCCGCTTCGTGCAGGCCGAGCCGCAATTGCTTGGCAACCCCCATCACCGCCTGTTCTGCCGCGGCCGGGTCGAGACGCATCCCCCCTCCCAGGAAAGCATCAGGCCGCAAACGCCCGAGCACCAGATTGGCATCGGTCACCGTCGGCTCCCTGCCGCCTCGACCGTAACAGGCCGGTCCTGGGGCGGCACCGGCCGACTCAGGCCCCACCTGCAACCCCCCCCCGGCATCGACCCGGGCGATAGAACCGCCGCCGGCACCGATAGTGTGCATGTCGACCATCGGCACCGATACCGGCCAGTGGCCGATATGCCCCTCGGCGGTCAATTGCAGTTCACCATCAATTAATGCCACATCGGTCGAGGTGCCCCCCATATCGAAGGTGAGCAGCCGCTCCCTACCTGCCAGGGCACCCACCGACCTGGCCGCCGAGAGGCCGCCGGCCGGCCCTGAGAGCAGCATGTGTATCGCCTGACGTCCTGCCAGTGAGGCCTCAATGGTGTTACCGGAACTCTGCATCACTGAGATATTGGCTCCGGGCAACCCTGCCTCCAGGCGCTGAAGGTAACCTTCCACCAGCGGCCCCACCCAAGCGTTAAGCCAGGTGGCGATACCCCGCTCATACTCCTTATACTCAGGCAAGATGGCAGAGGAACGGGAGACAAAGATCCCTTCAGGGACTGCCTCCTCAATCTCGCTCTCGAAACCGTCATCCAGAAAGGAAAACAGAAGGTTAATCGCAACCGCCTCAGGCTTGAGCCGCAATAACTCCTCCCTCAGTTGCTGCAGATCCGCCCTTGTCAGTGGCTCAACCACCTCGCCGTCGGCACCGAGGCGGCCACCGGTTTCCAGACACAGTTCTGTTGGCACCGGTGGCTTGATCGGCGCCGGCTGCAGGTTGTAGAGTTCTCGCCGTGCCTGACGACCAATGGTGAGCAGATCCCTAAAGCCGCGGTTGGTAACAAAGACTGTGCGCACACCCTTTCCTTCCAGGGCGGCATTGGTGGCCACGGTTGAACCATGCACCATCTGTAGCGCCTGGATCAGTTCACCCTCAATGCCGAGCTCGCGCACACCTTGCAGGATCGCCTGCTCCGGCGCATTCGGGGTAGAGAGCACCTTGTGCACACGAAGCCCTTCACCGTCGTACAGCACAAAATCGGTAAAGGTTCCGCCGGTATCTACGCCTAACAGCATTAAACGTCTCGGGTCACAGTTGTGGTGGGCTTTCGGAACTTTTGCATAAGCGGGAAATCAATTTATACAGTAGAGCGCAACCGTTGTTACTTGCGCGTATGATACCGAAAACAACTTTAATAATCTCACGGCTCCTCCAGACCGGAGCAACAAAAAGAACAGGGGTGTCATGGAAAACGACTGCTTAATCAAGGTTGAACACCTGTCACGCCGCTACGGCGACAACCTGGCTGTCAGCAACGTCAGCTTCGAGGTAAAACGTGGAGAGGTGCTAGGCTTTCTCGGCCCCAACGGTGCCGGTAAATCGACCACAATGCAGATGCTCACTGGCAACCTTGCGCCCAGCGCCGGCCGCATCACCATCAACGGCATCGACATGCTGGAATGCCCCAAGGAGGCCAAGCTGGCGCTAGGCTTCCTGCCGGAACAGCCACCGCTTTACCGCGAACTCAGCGTCGACGAGTATCTTACCTTTTGTGCCCGTCTGAACCGCATCAGCAAGCATCAGATTAATCGTGCGGTAGAGCAGGCCAAAGAGCGCTGCGGACTCACCGAGGTGGGCAGAAGGCTTATCAACAATCTCTCCAAGGGCTACCAGCAGCGGGTCGGCATCGCCCAGGCGATCATCCACTCACCGGATGTGGTGATCCTGGACGAACCCACCGTCGGACTCGACCCCATCCAGATCCGCGAGATCCGCAAACTCATTCGCGAGCTCGGTGGTGAGCACAGCGTGATCCTCTCCACCCACATCCTGCCCGAGGTACAGGCCACCTGTGACCGGGTGCAGATCATCAATAAAGGCCAACTGGTCCTCGCCGACAGCATCGAGGGACTGACCCGTCGAATGCAGACCTCCAGCCTGGTTGCAGCGTTTCGTCGACCGCCGGCACTCGAACAATTACAGGCGATTACCGGTGTGCAAGCCGCCGAAATCCTGGAAGACGGTCGACTGCGTCTCAGCCACGAGCCGGAGCAAAACCCTGCCGAGGCACTGGTCGAACGGGCTGTGGCACAGAACTGGGGCCTCTACGAACTGACACCCGAGCGCCTCTCTCTGGAGGATGTCTTCGTCAACATCACCACCAAGGAACAGAAGGAGGAGGCCGTATGATGATCGCCACTCTCGCCGCGCGTGAACTGCGCAGTCTGTTTCTCTCGCCACTGGCCTGGACCATCCTGGCAGTGGTGCAGTTCATTCTCGCCTGGCTGTTCCTTGGTCAGCTCGATGTCTATATCGCCTACCAGGCGCGTATCGCCATGATGGAAAATCCGCCAGGGGCCACCGAGGTCATCGTCGCCCCACTTTTCTCCAGCGCCACCATCATCCTGTTGCTGGTGATCCCGCTGCTGACGATGCGTCTGGTCAGCGAGGAGCGTCGTTCGCGCACCCTGCCATTGCTGTTCTCAGCGCCCGTCTCGATGACTGAAATCGTGCTCGGCAAGTACGTTGGTATTCTCGGCTTTCTCATCGTTATGTTGGGCCTCACTACTCTGATGCCGCTCTCCCTCCTCAGCCTCGGTACCCTGGACTTCGGCCTGCTCGCCTCCGTCTTGCTCGGGATGGTGCTGATGCTCGCGGCCTTCGCTGCCGCCGGCCTGTTCATGTCAACGCTGACCGCTCAACCTACCGTCGCGGCTGTCAGCACCTTCGGCCTGTTGTTGCTGCTGTGGATCATCGAAATCAGCGGACAGTCTGCCGGGGGGAGCACCGTCTTTGCCTACCTCTCGCTGCAGCGTCACTACGAAGCCCTGCTCAGGGGGCTCTTCAACAGCAGCGACATCCTCTATTACCTGCTGTTTATCGCCACCTTCCTGATCCTGAGCATCCGTCGCCTGGATGCCGACCGGCTGCAGCACTGAGTAAAACATAGGGATTCGAAGAACGATGGAAGTCAGCAAAAAAAGTCTTCGCCAGATACGACTGCAAACCTGGACCTTCGTGGTCCTGTTTCTCACCGTGGTCGGCCTGTTGGCCTGGCTCAGCACCCGCTACAACTATCAGGCCGACTGGACCACCAGTGGGCGTCATACCCTTTCCGAAGCCAGCGCCACGCTGCTGGATAAACTCGATGGGCCGGTCACGATCACCTCTTTCAGCCGACCTGACGATGTCTCTGGGCTGCGCAAGCGCACCACCGAGCTGGTCTCCCGCTACCAACGACTGAAGCCGGATATTGCCCTTAACTTCGTCGACCCCGACGAATCCCCCGAGCGGGTGCGCGAGCAAGGCATCACCGTCGAAGGCGAACTGGTTGTGAGCTACCAGGGCCGCGAAGAAAACCTCCGAAGCATCGGCGAGCAGGCACTGAGCAACGCCCTGCAGCGCCTGCTGCGCAGTGGCGAGCGCCGCATCGTCTTCCTCGGCGGACATGGCGAACGGCGTATCAACGGCCAGGCCAATTTTGATCTTGGCCAATGGGGCAACCGGTTGCAGGAGAAGGGCTTTGTCTTCTCCACCATCAAGCTCGGCACTGATGCGGTCATCCCCGAGGACACCGCCGTACTGGTGATTGCCGGGCCCCAGATCGATCTTCTCCCTGGCGAGGTCGCCCTGATCCAGGGGTATGTGGCCAAGGGCGGCAACTTGCTGTGGTTCAGTGAGCCTGGCGGGTTGAAAGGACTCGAGCCGCTGGCGGAGCAACTCGGCCTGGAGTTTCTGCCTGGCACCCTGGTCGATCCCACCGGGCAAATGCTCGGTATCAGCAACCCGGCGATCATCGTGGTCGCAGAATACCCGCAACACCCGGTTTGCGAAGAGCTATCCACGTTGACACTCTTCCCCGAAGCCCATGCCATCGAAAATCACGACAAGGACGGCTGGCAAGCAACCGCCCTACTGCGCAGCCTGCCACGCAGCTGGTCCGAAACCGGCCCCCTCGAGGGCTCTATCGACTTTGATGCTGACAGTGATGTTGCCGGCCCGTTGACCCTCGGTGTATTGCTGACCCGCGAGAAAGGCGGTGAAAAATCAGAGGATCAGACAGTAGAACCTGGCCGCACCCAGCGCATCGCGGTGATCGGTGACGGTGACTTTCTCTCTAACACCTATATCGGCAATGGCGCCAACCAGGAGCTGGGCGATCGCCTGCTCAACTGGCTGAGTCATGATGACACCTTTATGACCATCGCGCCGCGTACCGCGCCAGACACCCAACTGGAAATCACTCCGGCGCTGTCTGCGGCCATTGGTTTTGGCTTCCTCCTCATCATCCCCGGCCTACTACTCGGTAGCGGCCTGACCATCTGGTGGCGGAGAAGAAAAAGGTAAGGTTGAAAAGGTTTATCCCGTACTGCCTGTTCAAAGAATTACGAGACGATGACAACACATTCAAAACGACGACCATGAACAAACGAAACCTCCTAAACATCGGTCTGCTATTGCTTATTGGCATACTCGTGCTGCTCGTCATTTACGAGCCGGGCATTGAAGCGCCAACAGAGGATCCCTTACTGCTCGACATCAACCGCGATGTCGTCAGGCAGATCCGCATCGAACGACAAGGGCAGGAGACCGTGGCAATCGCGCTTGACTCACAGGGACGGTGGCAAATGAGCGAGCCCATTGCGATAGCCGCAAGCGATTATCGTATGAATGCCCTGCTGGGTATCACCGAAGTGAAGAGCCTCGGCAACTACCCCACCGACAGCGAGCACCTCTCCAGCTTCGGCCTGGCTACTCCGCGGGTGACTCTTACCCTGAATGGCCAGGTAAAGATCGCTTTCGGGGATAACACCGCACTCGATCAGCGACGCTATGTGCAGGTCGGCGACCGAGTACACCTCATCACCGATACCCTCTACTACCACCTTATCGGCAACTACACCACCTTCATTCGTCAGGAGCTGCTGCCAGAAGGCAGTAGCGTCAGTGCCATCACCCTGCCAGACTTGGCTATTCGCTGGAAGAATGATCAGTGGCAAATCGACCCCAAACCAGAGGCATTTTCCGCAGATCAAATCACTCGGCTGATCGATGCCTGGAAATTCGCCAGCGCCATTCAGGTCAAACCGTATGACGGCAAGATCGGCGAGACCATCATCATAGAGTTCAAGGACAGGGAGCAACCGCTTACCTTCCTCCTCACCGCCAGCAGCCCTGACCTGGTGTTGGCCCGACCTGAACTGGGGATTCAATATCATTTGGCGGAGAGTAGCGCGGAAGAGTTGTTGAAGCTGCCGAAATTGGAAAAGGCAGCAGTTAAGGAATAGGTTTTGTGTCGCTGTCGCGACTCTTCAACAACCCTGTAACCTTAACCCTTTAAACACAATTCCGATCAAAAAAACCCAAATGCCCGAACTCCCCGAAGTCGAAACCTCCCGCCGCGGTATCGAACCCCATATCAAAGGCAAACCAGTCAGTGACGTCATCGTCCGTCACCACCAACTACGCTGGCCGGTGCCCCGCGGGCTGAAGGCAAAACTCACCGGCCACACGATCCGTGCCGTCTCTCGCCGCGCCAAATACCTGCTACTTGCTTTTGACCACGGTACTTTGATCCTCCACCTGGGCATGTCAGGCAGCTTGCGCATCATCGACGGCACACTCCCCGCCGACAAACACGATCATGTGGATATCCTGTTTGCCAATGGCAAGGCACTCCGCCTGACCGATCCCCGTCGTTTCGGGGCTGTGTTATGGACTCGAAACGATCCGCTGCGGCATGAGCTTATCGCCCATCTTGGCCCCGAACCGCTGAGCGATGATCTTGACGGTGAATATCTCTACCAGCGCTCTCGTGGGCGCAAGAGCACCGTCAAGCAATTCATTATGGACGGCAAGATTGTGGTAGGAGTTGGAAATATTTACGCCAGTGAATCCCTGTTTCTCGCCGGCATCCATCCCAAACGTATCGCTGGCAAGATTAGTCACGAGCGCTACGACAAGCTGGCCGACGCGATTAAACAGGTGCTAGCTGCCGCTATAGAACAGGGAGGAACCACGCTACGCGACTTTGTTGGCGGAGACGGCAAGCCCGGTTACTTTGCCCAGAAGCTCAATGCCTATGGCCGGGAAGGAGAACCCTGTCCCCAATGTGGCACGCCAATTAAACAACTCGTCATCGGACAGCGCAGCACTTTTTTTTGTCCGAAGTGCCAGCATTAATCACGTGACTCGTCACACACCGGTCAGAGGGGCGAAGCCATTTTATGCACTTCTCAACGCCGTCATCATATCGAGTGAGGGAACATTACTTTCAATAGTCTGCAGCGCCCCTAAGGAGGAAAAGGCAACATCAGTTGCTAAACTAATGATCCGTCATTAATCACAAGGGGGCTCACCCATGGTCATAGAGGTTGGCGGTCTGTTGGGCCTGATACTTCTCACCCTGGTTGTCTGGGCCATTGTTAGCACGATCCAGAGCCACGCCGGTACCGGCAAAAAGGTGCTGTGGATTGTGGTCCTGATATTAATTCCTCTGCTGGGTTTCATCCTCTGGCTACTCTTTGGTCCGAAATCAATGAAATGAAGTAGTATTCATTTCAGAGCAGCCACGTACTATTCACGCTAATACGAGCCAAAGGTGCATAGCACCACAAGTGTTATTGATCGAGGATGCCCATCTTCGAGGCGGCGATCGCTGCCTCGGCACGACTTGTAATATTGAGCTTACTGTAAATACTCTTGACCTGGGTGGCGACGGTGTTTCTGGTCACTCCCAGTGTCTCGGCGGTCACGCTGAGACTGAGTCCCTGGGCGATTAACGATAATACCTGCAGCTCGCGCTGCGACAGGCTCTCAACAGAAACGCTCGCATCTTCGCCCTTCTGCGAGGCGAAATAGCTCATCATTCGCTGAGAAATAGCTGGAGAGAGGGGAGGTTCCCCCTTCATGATTCCCTGCAACAATCGGCAGATTTCCTCCTTGCGCTGTTCCTTAAGGATATAACCCTTGGCCCCTGCCCGCAGCGAGGGAAAAAGATGTTCATCATCATCATAGATTGTCGTCACCACACTTACGGTTGCAGGAGTCTCGCGATTAATCCGCTCGATGATCTCGAGCCCACTACCGTCAGGCAGATTGAGGTCGATCAATGCTACCTCAGGGCTCCCTTGATCCAGCAGGCCTTTTGCCTCTTCCACGTTCGAGGCAATTCGTACCTCTATTCCCGGAAAGGCCATTTCCAGCGCATCACGTAACCACTGCTGGGCTGATAGATGATCCTCAAGAATAAATCCGCTCTTCATTTTCAACCTGCTCCCCAAATGGAATCGTGATCACCACGGTGTAGCCGCCAAGCAGTGACTCTTCTCCCAGTCGCCATTCGGCTGAACCTCCCAACTCCCTGGCGCGTGACTGGATATTGCTCATCCCTCTACCGGGTTTATGCGCCGTTTTCTCGTCGAGACGCGCATGGTTATTACTTATATATAACCTAATCTGAGCCGGACTCTGCTCGATATCGATCTGCAGCGTATCGGTATCGCTATGACGCAAGGCATTGGTGACCGCCTCCCTGACAATGCGTACCAGATTTGACTGCTGTCTCGGCTCAAGCACGCAATCACTGAGGTTACCGGTCGAGTTCCACAACAGTTTCATCTCCCGCGCATTACAGCGCTGCAATGTCTCCCGGTGCATTTCACCCAACGAATGACTCAGTGAATAATGAGCGTGTTCCAGATTGCGTATCACATCGCGGAGTTCCTGCAATGTTTCCCGGGCAACATCCGCCTGCTGTTCACTCTCTGCGCTGTAGACCAATGTAAGCACTTTGGCGCCCACATCATCATGCAGATCTCGCGCCAGTCGGCGTCGCTCCTCGAGCACCCCATCATTGAAGGCCTGGCGGAAACTTTGAATTCGGTTAAACAGAATGTGTAACGCCTCGGCAAGATGCCTGTCTTCGTCGTTGAACAGCCGGCTGCCCCGGTCCGCATAGATAAGTTTCTGTCCACGGATCTCGCCCAGAGGAGGGAGGATGAGCGAGCTTCCTTCCGGGCCAATCGTTACCCGTGTTGCATCCTTATCGGTCGGCTCGATACTGAGCGGAGCAAAAATGTATTGCAGCAGTTGTGTCCATTCCCGCGGCAATTCGCTCGGTCTGGTATTTAGCACGGTGGTAAGGAGGCTGGGCAGCAACTCACGATAATCAATACTTCGCCGGTAGTGCCACGAAAACCGTCGCCACAGGATTTGGCGCAGTGGAAAGTAGAGCCATCCGGCCAAGGCCAACGCGGTAGCCAGCGCGAGGTGGTTATTAAGCTCCAGCAGGCTAATTAGCAACCCATCGAGAGCGATCACCACAATCCCGCCAAGAAACCAGAACCAGCCGGTAATCACCCAACGATCAAGGTTAAACAGCCGATAGCGGGTAATGCCCAGGGCAATACCCAGGTAGACCGTCAGTAGAATCCCCCAGCCCAGACTCTGGCTAATCGCAGTCTCCAAACCCAAGACCAGGGGCAGGGTGTGTAGCCCCAGGTAGAGCGATGTCCCAGTCAGCCACGCCAGCAAGAACCACTTGAGAATTGCACGCTGTACCGGCTGAGTACGTGTTGCACGCCACTGGATGAGCGCCAGTGAAAGCGTGACCAGCAGCCCGGTAAGAATTGGCAGACGCATTACCAGGTCCAGACTCTCGAACACCTGCAGCACATTGAGCACCCAGCAAAACATGTAGTAGCCGATAAACACCGGCCCGAGCGGAAATCGATGGATCCGTTGTGGGTAGTACCAGAGGATACTGATGAATGGACCTGCAAAAATTAACGAACCGAGCTGATTAGTGATCGACAGCAGATAGAACAAATCACCGTCGAGAGCCAGTTCCCGTGTACTGTAGATAGCTGCGGTACTGGAGGCGATCAGGAGACCAAACCCGGTCAGGGCATAATAGAATGTCACCCGCTCACGTGGGCGAAAGGCCAGTACACTCATCCCGGCCATAAACACGATGCCGCCGCAGGCAAGCTGATACCAGAAAAGCAGAGGCAGTGAACTGAGCGGTCGGTGGGGCGGCAGCGAGAGCATCTCGACCCTGCCATCCTCCAGCTCCAACGCGACCTGCGACTGCGTCAGCCCGCGGTACAAGGCACTTTGTCTGGCGAGAAAGGCGTTGTAGTCGCGATAGGCCGAAAGAGCATCCGGTTCCTCCATGAGATCACCCGCTTCAAGGGCGATTCCACTACCCAGAATTCGATTCACCCCCTCTCCCGGCTGCAATTTGTCCGTCGCGGGCCCGGCGTCATCCACCTCGAGAATAACGAGTGACTGTCCATCCGAGGCAGAGCCGAGAGTCAATCCAAGCCAGGGAATGTCTGTCGCCAGGTAGCTGGCAAAGGCAATAACGCCGAGCAGGAACAGCGCGCTGAAGGAGATGATCTTCTGAGGGGCTAGCAGGGACTTCATCTTGGGTTCGTCCGGGATGTCCGGTTTATTTTTTTGTGCCTTCGGTGCTAATTACAGCAGATGCAGAAAAAAGCCGGGCACTTTTTATTTATTCTTATTTTTATATTATTGCTGTTTTTTAACACTATTCATTACCGATAGCAACGATATGCCGTGAAGAACTGGCTTGATGACTGACAATAAAAAAGCGGGCAAGGCCCGCTTCAATTGCTCAATCCGTTTAGTGTCAGCAGCAATCGTTCTCAAGATGCTCGATGATCGACTCCAGATTTTCCCAGGCCTCCGGCAGCTCATAGCCTTGCTGCCGTCGCTCCGATAGCAGGAGTTCGGCATCTTTGCGGATGGCCAGCAGTTGCGCGGGCTCGAACATCCACAAGACCGCCTCCAGCTCATCCTCCTCTGCCTGCAACAAGGTAGGGATCAGCTCTTCCTGGGTGATCGGCGTATCCGGACGCATCAGGTCGGAGATGAGCGGGTACTCCATCAGACAAAAGTGCTGCTGGCGTGCCAGCTCCTCCTGCTCCAATTCCATGCGCGCTATCGGGTCATCGGCGGCCGCCTGCCACACGGCATTCATCACCACGTCGATCAGTCGCCGAAGTGCCTGCTTGTGCTCGCCACAGTTGCCACCCAGGCCACTGCAGCGGGCATAAAGCTGATCCAGTCTCGAGCGCAGCTCAAGCACCACCTCACTCTCCACATTGGCGTCCAGGTTGATTGCCTGCTGTATCACCCGTGCCATGTCGGTCTGGAATCGTCGCATCTCCTCACTATCTAACCGGCGCGCCTCGTCATAGGCATCCGATGGAAACCGGGGAGTGGGGGTACCGAACAGAGGATTGCTGTCCTTACGTCTCAAATGACGCTCGTACATGCCCACGAAAGTACTGCATTCGTTCATGGCGTTGTTACCGGTTAATGCGGTTATTTTCTCAAACACTGCAACGTCTCTCGGGCTTAACCGATATTCTTTCTCTGATGCCCAGCCTCTTCGAGGCGACTCAGATAATCCGCCCAATGGCTGTCATAGTTCTGCCCCAGGTCATAGAGGTAATTCCAGGTAAAGAGTCCGCTCTTGTGCTTGTCATCGAAGAAAATCTTCAGCGCATACTGACCAATCTGCTGCATATCAGTAATATTGACCGACTCCTTGCCCACCTGCAGCACAGCCCCCTCGTTATGGTGGCCCTGCACTTCTGCCGAGGGGGAGTAGACCCGCAGGTACTCGCAGGGCAGCTCGAAGCGGGCGCCGTCATCGAACAGGATTTCCAGTACCCGCCGCTTGCTATGCAGGTTGATCTCGACAGGTAGATGATGCGCTGCGCTCATGAATTGGACTCCACTAGGCCGGCTATAGGTATTGAGGACTCTCTTGCCGTTGAATGCTATATGGGGACACAACGGGAAAATTGAAAGCATCCACCACTCTTCCGATGAAAGAAAAGTCCATTATTCAAGATGTTGGATTTCTCATGGTTTGGGCCGCCTGGCCCGAAGATCAACCCTTGCGCTTTCGCGCACGGGGATGGGCCTGGTCGTAAACCTTGGCCAGGTGCTGGAAATCGAGGTGGGTGTAGATCTGGGTGGTAGCAATATCCGCATGGCCGAGCAGCTCCTGCACAGCACGCAGATCACCGCTGGACTCCAGGATATGGCTGGCAAAGGAGTGACGCAGCATGTGGGGGTGAACGCGCGTATTCAGCCCCTGCTGTTGCGCCCACTGGCGCAGCCGCTGCTGCACATTGCGCGGTGAAATGCGCCGGCCACTCTGGCTAACGAAGAGCGCCGGCTCTTCCAGTGGCGCCAGTTGTCCGCGGACCTTGAGCCAGTCGGCCAGCGCCACGAGTGCTGCCCGTCCGACCGGCACCACCCGGGTCTTGCCACCCTTGCCTGTGATTCGCACGGTAGCATCAGCGCGATCAATGCTATCGGTATCGAGCGAGACCAGTTCGGCGAGTCGCAGGCCGGAGGAGTAGATCATCTCCATGATCGCCCGGTCACGCCGTGCCAGGGGGCCATCCACGGTGATCGCCAACAGCGCACCGGTCTGGTCCACGTCCAGCGCCTTCGGCAGGCGCTTCTCCGCCTTGGGAGCGGGCACATCGAGTGCCGGATTGTTGCCCACCACCCGCTCTCGGAGCAGGTAGTTGTAAAAACTCCTAATCGCCGAGAGTTCCCGCTGCAGACTACGCCCGCCGATCCCCTTGCGGTGACGCCAGGCGACATAGCTGCGCACACCGAACGCATCCAGCGCAGCCCAATCGGCCACGCCTGCACTATCGCAGTATTCCTGCAGGCGGGTGAGATCGCGCCGGTAATTTTCCAGGGTATGGGCAGAGAGGCGTCGCTCGTGATGGAGATAGCCAAAGAACCGCTCCAGCCAGCCGAGTGCCGTCTCCTGCACGATTACTGTCCCAGGTGGGCGCGAAAGATGCGGTTCATCACCGCCCCAAGATGCGAGACGAAAACCGTACCCATCTCCGGATGATAGCGCTTGGGATCGATGCTGCCGATGGCCAACATCCCAAGGCAGGGAGCGGACTCATCAGGTTCGCACAGCGGGATCACTACCGCTGAGGCGATCTCCTGGCCGCCCTTGCCAAACAGCAATTCGGTCTGCTCGGGCTTGAAGTGGCCGCAGACGGTGCGACGGCCGCCAATTACTGTTTCCAGTGCCCTGAGTCGGGAATCATCCCGGTCAATGCTTTCCTTGCGTCCGGGGCAGTCGAACAACAGCAACTCAACGGCGTCGGCATGAAAATCCTCCCGCAGGGCTTCCCGGACATAGTTCACCGCCTCATCGATGTCATCTGCATCGATGAGCTGAAGGATCATTGCCTGAAAGCGTTGCATCAGGGATTCATTGGTGCGGGCGGCAATCGTCAAATGCTGCAATTGCTGCTTGAGTTGCTGCTTTTGTTCGCGAATGAGGCCAACCTGGCGTTCGATTAGCGAGATGGCTTGGCCTGTCTCGTGGTGCGGAATGGTCAGCTCTTCCAGCAGATATTCATGACGGGAAAAAAAATCCGGGTGGCTGCGCAGGAACTCGGCCACCTCATGTTCCTTGATCTCCCCTTCGGTGTTCGTCGCCCCGCTTTTTTCTGTCATAACTCGATTGTCCCCTCGAATACACGTGTTGCCGGACCGATCATCCACAGGTCCTCCCCTTCTCCAGCCCACCGAATGACCAAATCCCCTCCCGGCAGGCTCACCCTGACCTCCTCGCCAAGCAAACCCCAGCGCCGCCCCACGGCCACCGCCGCACAGGCCCCGGTCCCACAGGCCAAAGTCTCGGCCGCGCCGCGCTCGTAGACCCGCAAACGGATATACCCGCTGTCGAGCACCTGCATAAAGCCCACATTCACCCGTTCGGGAAAACGGGGATGCGATTCCAGCTTTGGTCCAAGCTCCTGTACCGGGGCGCGATCGAGATCCTCCACCTGCAATACCGCATGGGGATTTCCCATGGAAACCGCGCCGATGTTCAGCGAATCCCCGTCGACCTCCAGGTCGTAAACCAGCTGCGGCTGTTCCGCAAGAAATGGCAGGCTTTGTGGCGTAAAGTCGGGCTTGCCCATGTTCACTCGCACCAGACCGTCCGGTTCGATATAGAGGGTGATAATACCCGAGGCGGTCTCCACCACAATGGCATCCTTGTCGGTGAGCCCCTCATCGCGCACAAAACGGGCAAAGCAGCGCGCGCCGTTGCCGCACTGCTGCACCTCGGAACCGTCGGCATTAAAGATACGGTAACGAAAATCGACCCCCGGCTGCTGTGCCGTCTCCACCAGCAACAGCTGGTCACAGCCGACACCAAAGCGACGGTCGGCAAGAAAGCGCACCTGCTCCGGTGAAAGAGTCACAGCCTGGTTAATGGCATCGAACACGACAAAGTCGTTGCCAAGGCCGTGCATTTTTGTGAATTTTAATGGCATGTCAGTAGCTTATCGACTGACAGGCAAAATGAAAAGCGTGACGATGAGGAGCCTCGTAACTTATTCTGGCGACCGGCCCCGGTCATTATTCGTAACCCCCCAGTTGCGGCCAGTGATGTCTGTTCCTCCAGTTCACAAGGTTCTTCTAGGCGCCCACCACTTCCGCCTGCCCCGACCACCACATAATCTGCGCCGCCTCGGCAGGGACCCGCGCGGCAGAGTGGCCTGGCACCAGTCGTGGAGTGAAATCCCGCCATGGCCGCTGAGTATTCACCTCGATGCCGTAGCGATAGCCGTTCATGGAGCCGGGGATTTCTCCCAGGGGCTGCATCGGCTCGCACCACGGCACCTCCTCACCCATCGGAGCATCCGCATAGAGCTGCACCGCAACATGCTCTGGAGAAAGACGGCCAAGATAGGCCTGCAGCTCAAACCGCCACCCATCGTTCTGCTGCTCGATGCGCAGGTCTCCGAGGTGCAGCTCATGCCAGTGCGCTACCAGCAACTGCGCCCACTGCCTTAACTCACCAGCCAGTCTCCCGCTATCGGCGGCCCGCCGGCGGAAGCCTTCGGCGGCAGGCAGGTAATACCGTTCCACGTAATCACGCACCATGCGGTTGGCACTGAACTGCGGCGCCAGCTGGGCCATACTGGCCCGCATACACGCCACCCACTGGCGGGGAATGCCCGTTTCGTCGCGCCGGTAAAAGGCCGGGACCACCTCCTGCTCCAACAGCCGATAAAGCTCTTCCGCCTCGATCACGTCCCACTTCGGGTCTCTGCGCTCCTCGTCATTTCCGATCGCCCAGCCGAAATCCGAGGCATAGGCCTCGGCCCACCAACCATCGAGCACCGAAAGGTTAAGCCCGCCGTTATTCAGCACCTTCATGCCGCTGGTACCGCAGGCCTCCCAGGGGCGGCGAGGGGTATTGATCCAGACATCCACCCCCTGAACCAGCTCCTGGGCCAGGGCAATGTCATAATCCTCGAGAAATACCGCATGCTTGCGCACCTCAGGACGCTGCACAAACTGCACCCACTGCTGCAGCAGACACTTGCCCTGTTCATCGGCCGGGTGGGCCTTGCCGGCGACGATAATCTGAACCGGGTGCTCGGCGTTGGTCAGCAGGCGCACCAGTCTCGGCGGATCGAACAGCAGCAGGTTGGGCCGCTTGTATTCGGTAAAGCGACGGGCAAAGCCGATTGTCAACACATTGGGGTCGAGTACGTTGCGTGACTGTTCCACTACCTCAGGCTCCTCGCCACGCTGCGCCAGCTGGCGCACCAGCCGCTCACGGGCATACTCCACCATGTCCCGCCGTTCCTCGCCGTCCAGGCTCCACAGCATCTCATCATCCAAACCGGCGATCGCCTCGCTCAGGGATTCCACATCGCCACGCCAGCGATCCTTGCCCGCGGCTTGGGTCCACAGCTCATCGGCCCAGGGAGAATCCCAGGAAGGCACATGCACCCCGTTGGTCACATGGCCTATCGGGACCTCCGCCAGCGGCCAGTTCGGATAAAGATCCTTGAACAGCTCACGGCTGACCTTCCCATGCAGCTGGCTCACCCCGTTGGCGTGGGCACAAAACCGGAGCGCCAGGCAGGCCATACTGAACTCTTCACCATGATCTCCCGGGTTCTGCCGCCCCAGTCCGATCAACGCATCTCTTTCCACCCCGAGCTGCTCAGCATAGCGACGCCCATACTTCTCCAGTAACGACACCTCGAAGCGGTCAAAACCCGCCGCTACCGGGGTATGTGTGGTAAAAATATTGCCGGCACGGGTGGCCCAAAGGGCAGTATGAAAATCACAATTGTTACGCTGCATGAAACTGAGCGCACGCTCCGCGGTGACAAAGGCGGCATGCCCTTCATTCAGGTGACAAACCTCCACCGGCAGGTTCAGGGCCTCAATAAGACGCCAGCCGCCGATCCCCAGGGCGAACTCCTGAATCAATCGCTGCTCCTTGCCACCACCGTAGAGTTTTCCGGTAATGCCCCGATCACTGGGGGCATTGATCGGATCGTTACTGTCCAACAGGTATAGGGGCACTCGCCCCACCTGCGCCAGCCAGACCCGAAGACGCATCACCCTTCCGGGCAAATGGATGGGCACCGTCAGCCAGGCCCCATCCGGAGCAGGAACGGGGCGTACCGGCAGGCTGGCCGAATCGTTATAGGGATAGACCTCCTGCTGCCAGCCGGAAACATCCAGTACCTGACGGAAGTAACCCTCCTGGTACAGCAGGCCGATGCCGATTAGCGGCACGCCGAGATCACTGGCCGCTTTGAGAAAGTCACCAGCCAGCACGCCCAGCCCCCCCGCATACAGGGGCAGGGCCTCACCAAGACCGAACTCCATACTGAAATAGGCTATCCGGGAAAGTGGCTGCCCGGGATAGGACTCGCTGTACCAGCCTGGACTGGAGTGGTAGGCATCGCGCGCCTCACTCAACTCGGCCAGGAAGCGCATGAACACCTCATCCTCCTTGAGAGCAGACAACCTCGATTTGGTCAGGTTTTGCAGCACTTCGTAGGGGTTTTCGGTCTGCTCCCAGCCTTTCTCATCAATATGCTTCCACAGAACATCCGCCTCGTGACTCCAGGTCCAACGCAGATCCAGGGCCAGCTCGGTCAGCTTATCGACCAGTTCGGCCAGTTCAGCCGGGAGGTCGGGAGAGAGGAAACGCAGGCTTTTCATCCGCCGTTCGCGTAGCGCCTCAGCATCAGTCAGGGAAGAGATACTTCCAGCGTATCTGCGAGCGGCGGAAATGCAACGGTATCGCAGGCGGCCAATGGGCCACAGGAGTTTAAACGGTAACGCTCAGGCGGATTGTTTCGGCCAGCGACTTGAAGGTCTCCTCTCGATAGCTCTCCTTGCGATAGAGCATCCCGATGCGCCGACTCGGCGGGGGGGCTCCAAAGGGCAGGTAGTGCACCGCATCCTGTTTGCTACGCCGTTTCGGCACCGCCAGTTCCGGGATAAGCGTAATTCCCATCCCCTCCCCCACCATATGGCGCAGGGTCTCCAGGCTGGTGGCATGAAAGGCGCCCTGTTCGCTGGCACCTGCGCTGAAACAGACATCCAGGGCGTGTTCGCGCAGGCAGTGCCCCTCCTCCAGCAGCATCACCTCCCGGGTATTCAGATCCGAAAGATGTGCTTCCCGCTGCTTCACCAGAGGATCTTCCTTCGGCAGGGCCAGCCAGAACGGTTCGCTGAAAAGGTCGATTTCCTCAAAGTCCGCCGTCCCCGCCACCGGCAAAGCCAGCACCGCCAAATCCAGCTCGGCGCTACGCAGCCGCTCCAGCAAAGTGGCCGTTTGCTGCTCATGCAACCAGAGCTTCAAACTGGGAAAGGCCTTTTTGATCGACGGCATGATGAGCGGCAACAGATAGGGGGCGACGGTCGGTATCAAGCCCAGCTGCAACTCACCGGCCATCGGGTCATGAAAACTTTGGGCAATCTCGGCGATCCCCCGGGCAGCGGTCAGCACCCGCCGTGCCTGCGCCGCCACCGCCTTACCTGCATCGGTCATCACCACCTGGCGGGTACTGCGCTCGATAAGCTGCACCCCGAGGCGCTCCTCGAGCTTCTTGAGCTGGCCACTTAATGTGGGCTGGCTGACAAAACAGCGCTCCGCCGCCCGATGAAAGTGGCGTTCCTCTTCGACCGCGACTAAATATTCCAGATCACGCAGATTAATCGCCATAAGTGGCCCCCAGTTAAATCGCCATCACCTATCAATACAATTGATATAAACGATTTTATCTATCAATGCAATTCTCCCATACTGGCTCCGTGTTCAGCAGACGACCCGTCTGCCCTGGTTAAACTCGATAGAGAAGGAGTAGATCCATGTTGCAGAGCAAAGAAGGACAGAAGGTACCCAGCGTTGTTTTCAAGACCCGCGAAAATGGCGAGTGGCGCGATGTCAGCTCGGATGAGCTGTTCAAGGGCAAGACCGTGGTGGTGTTCTCGCTGCCCGGCGCCTTCACTCCGACCTGTTCCTCCACCCACCTGCCGCGTTTCAACGAACTGGCTGGCGTATTCAAGGCCAACGGTGTGGATGACATCATCTGCATGTCCGTAAACGACGCCTTCGTCATGGATGCGTGGAAAAAGGACCAGGAAGCCGATAATGTCAGACTCATTCCCGATGGCAACGGCGAGTTCACCGAGGGCATGGGGATGCTGGTCGACAAGTCGCACCTTGGCTTCGGCAAGCGCTCCTGGCGCTACTCGATGCTGGTCAAGGATGGTGTGGTAGAGAAGCAGTTCATCGAGCCGGAGGTCGAGGGCGACCCCTTCGAGGTCTCCGATGCCGACACCATGCTGCGCTACATCAACCCGAATGCCCAGGCACCGGCCTCGGTCAGCATTATCACCCGCCCCGGCTGTCCGTTCTGCGCCAAGGCGAAGAAGATGCTGGAGGAACGCGG
>JBFEWO010000074.1:0-13036 GCA_041546305.1 Thiohalomonadaceae bacterium
CGGGCAATCTTACCGAGCCACCTTCGACGATATCGCTCACCTTGGCGCCACGCTGGTTCACCGCCAGTACATGGCCTGGTTCGATATCCTCCTGCCGCCCCAGATTCAGCACCACTACCTGGAACTGACCGATCTGGGCAACCCCATCGAACACCGCAATGATGCTGGCATCGATCTCTCTCTCCGGGGCACGGGGCAGGAAGCTGCGCTGATAGAGATCATCATCTCTTGGTAACAGGCGATCGCCACGTAGAATCTCACGGCTGGCACTCGTCACCTCAAGCGTTGACGGATCGCCGGACCGAAGCAAACGCGCCTCGCCCAGATAGATCGCCTCATGCCCCAGCACTTTACCGTTTTTCGGATCGCGGTAGGTTTGACCGGCACGAACCAGCACATAGCTACCCTCGCTGGGATTTTTCTCGAGGTTTCTAGCATAGATCCGATAACCGTCACCAGAGGCCAGATGGTTATCGGCATGCGCGACCACGTAGGGGGCCTGTTCCAGCTCTTCCATGGTAACTATCCGCGGACGGGTGAGAAATGGCCCGATCGCATCAAAGGGAATGGTTGGGACAGCCTCTTCCAGTCCCGTCTCACGCACTCTGGGCGAAAGTTTCACCGTGGGATAGGGCTTTCCCTGCACCTCTTTCGGCACACCGACCTCTTCGGGCGGACGGAATTGAACCACTTCCTTGCCGTTACGCTGAACTCCCATGACCGGTTTGCCGTCTATAAAATAGATATAGAGGACATCTCCCGGGTATATAAGATGCGGGTTTTTGACCTGTGGGTTGTTTTGCCACAGCTGCGGCCACTGCCAGGGACTCTTGAGAAAGCGTCCGGCGATGTCCCACAGGGTATCGCCTTTCACAACGACATATTTCTCGGGATAATTGGCCTTGAGTTCCACGGTCGGA
This sequence comes from Thiohalomonadaceae bacterium, assembly GCA_041546305.1. Taxonomy (GTDB): domain Bacteria; phylum Pseudomonadota; class Gammaproteobacteria; order Thiohalomonadales; family Thiohalomonadaceae; genus JBFEYJ01. The sequence goes on from JBFEWO010000074.1 coordinate 921, forward strand.
GCAGGCGCTACGAGGGGGGCAGTGGCAGGTTCGCTTTCCTGGACGGGCTCCTCGACGGGCAGGGACACAACGGGCTCTTGCCGCGGTGCGGAAGCACAGCCGGCAAGGAGAAAGAGTGTCACTAGCGTCGCCAGCGGGCCGGGCAGAAAACGGGCATGGTGAAACGGTTTTTTAACCATGAGCATACCTAGCGAGTTTTTATTGGTTTTTCCCCCACCTCTAACGGAGTGGCGATTTGGTTAAAGAATTCTGTATGATCATTACTTTAGCAACAAAAGCTGCGCCATTACTATAGCTTTTTTCTGGAATCACTATGGCAAACCTCACAATTTTACACTTCCCCGACGAGCGCCTGCGCACGGTCGCCAAACCGATCGAACAGGTCGATGATGAATTGCGTGCCCTCATCGATGACATGTTCGAGACCATGTACGATGCCCCCGGTATCGGCCTTGCCGCCACCCAGGTGAACGTTCATAAGCGCCTCATGGTGATCGACGTCTCTGAGGAAAAAAACCAGCCGCTGGTATTCATTAACCCGGAGATCGTGGAGAAACTTGGAGAGGAGGAGATGGACGAGGGCTGCCTCTCAGTTCCTGGTATCTACGAGAAGGTACAGCGCGCCGACCGCATCAAAGTACGCGCCCTGGACCGAAACGGTAAGCCGTTCGAACTGGAAACCGGCGGCCTGCCGGCGGTCTGTATTCAGCATGAAATCGACCATCTCGATGGCAAGCTGTTTGTCGACTACCTTTCCACCCTCAAGCGTCAGCGCATCCGTAAAAAGCTGGAAAAGCAGCTTCGACAGACGATGTAACCGCTTACCAACTCTAAATAATCATTGATGAATTCCCCTTTGAATATTGTCTATGCCGGCACGCCGGAGTTTGCCGCCGTGGCGCTTGCCGCACTGCTCGAGACACCGCACCATATCAGCGCCGTCTATACCCAGCCTGACCGCCCCGCCGGACGCGGCCGCAAACTCAAGGCCAGCCCGGTCAAGGAACTGGCACTGGCACACGGAATCGAGGTGCGCCAGCCGGAGAGCCTAAAAAGTGCTGATGAACAGGCGGCACTGGCGGCGCTCACACCGGATGTGATGATCGTTGCTGCCTATGGTCTGCTGTTACCGGCGGAGTTGCTTGCCATTCCGCGCCTCGGCTGCCTCAACATCCATGCCTCCCTGCTGCCACGCTGGCGCGGAGCGGCCCCCATCCAACGGGCGATACTCGCTGGCGATACCGAAACCGGCATCACCATCATGCAAATGGATGTCGGGCTCGATACCGGCGATATGCTGTATAAACTCAACACGCCAATCCACGAGAGCGACAACGCCCAGACCCTGCACGATCGTCTCGCCGCACTGGGTGCCCGGGCCATCACCGAAGCGCTCACCCAACTGCAACAGGGCACACTTCCTGCCGAAAAACAGGACGAGACTCAGGCCTGTTATGCAAAAAAACTTCACAAGAGTGAGGCAGAAATCGACTGGCAACAACCGGCGATACAGATTGCCCGCCAGGTGGAGGCCTTTAACCCCTGGCCGGTGGCGCAAACCCGCTACAACAGTGAGGTACTACGGATCTGGGATGCCAGGGCACTGGATGAGAACTCCGGCAAAACACCGGGAAAAGTGATCCGTGAAGACAAAAGCGGTATCGATGTCGCCTGCGGCGAAGGGATATTGCGGATCTTGTCCCTGCAGCGTCCCGGCGGTAAACCGCAAAGCGTCGCTGACTTCCTCAACGCCAATAACGTGGAAGGAGTGACACTGGGTGGCTAAGGGGGGACAAAACCCCCGCGCGGTGGCTGTTTCGGTGCTCTCGCGCGTGCTTCAGGATGGCCAATCCCTCTCATCGCTGCTGCCGCACAGCTTCCACTCGCTGCCGCCCGAGCGACGCGCGCTGGCCCAGGAACTCTGCTACGGCACCCTGCGCTGGGCGCCTCGACTACAAGCACTCCTTGGACATCTTATGGACAAACCGCTCAAGAGCAAGGACAGCGATATTCAAAGCCTGCTTCTGCTTGGCCTCTATCAGCTGGCCTATATGGATGTCCCTCCACACGCGGCAGTATCGGAAACCGTCGCCGTAACGGGCTTGCTGAAAAAAGGCTGGGCCAAGGGGTTGGTGAATGCGGTGCTGCGCCGCTTTCAGCGCGAGCAAACAGCCCTGGAGCAGAAAATCGAGAGCGATCCGGTCGCCGTCAGTGCCCATCCTTCCTGGCTTTTACAGTTGTTGCAGCAGGCCTGGCCCGATCAGTGGCAGGCCATCGTCCAGGCCAATAACCAACGGCCACCCATGGTGCTGCGGGTCAACCGTCACCAGACCAACCGTGACAACTATCTGCTTGAACTCAAGGCTGAAGGATTGGACGCCACCGCTTCGCTTCATGCCCCTGAGGCACTTATCCTCGAACGAGCAGTCAATGTCGAGCTGTTACCGGGCTTTGCCCAAGGCCGGGTTTCGATCCAGGACAGTGCCGCTCAGCTGGCCGCCCACCTGGTGGCACCACAACCGGGAATGCGGGTGCTGGACGCCTGTGCCGCCCCCGGTGGAAAAACCGGGCATTTGTTGGAAATTTGCCAGGATATAGAGATTATTGCCCTCGATATCGAGGAAAAAAGACTCCAACGTGTCGAAGAGAATTTACAGCGGCTCGGGCTTGGCGCCGTCCTGATAGCTGCCGATGCCGCCCACGCCGAGTGGTGGGATGGCAAACCCTTCGATCGCATCCTGCTCGATGCCCCCTGCTCGGCCACGGGAGTAATTCGTCGCCACCCGGACATCAAACTGCTACGTCATCCCGAGGACATCCCACGGCTGGTTTCCCTGCAAGCGGCCATCCTGGAGAACCTCTGGCCCATGCTGGCGCCAGGGGGTATGCTGGTCTACGCTACCTGCTCCATTCTGCCGCAAGAGAATGCCGGGCAGCTTGCAAACTTCCTTGCCAACCATGATGATGCAAGGGAACACACGATCAGGGCTGACTGGGGTCACGCTGCCGAGGTAGGGAGGCAGATCCTGCCGGCCCAGGATGGGATGGATGGTTTTTTCTACGCGTGCATTGAAAAAGGCGATAGCTGCGCCTGAGCGGGCCTTTTCTGCCCGCCGGGCATGGCTGCACGCGCTTCTGCTGCTGGGCCTGTTGCTGCCCCCCTCGCTCCATGCCGGAGAGTTTTCCATCAGCGATGTACATACCCATCTGAAGGATAACGTCTACCTGCTTGATGCTCATGTGGAATACCGCCTTAGTGATGAGGCGCTTGGCGCACTGGCGAACGGGGTGCCGCTGACCCTTTCCATCTATATAGAAATCCAGCGCAAGCGCAACTGGTGGCTGGATGCTACGGTTGCCAATCTGGAACAGCGTTTTCGTCTGCAGTTTCATCCTCTGTCACACCAATATGTTCTACAAAACCTCAATAGCGGTGCTTTCTATGCCTTTCAGTCCTTGATGGCCGCACTCGAGGCCATGGGAACGCTCAGCGATTTTCCGCTGCTGGATGCCCAGCTCATCGCCAAGGACGAGCGCTACGAGGTGATGCTCCAGGCCGAGCTCGATATCGAGTCCCTGCCGTCGCCGCTGCGCCCTCTGGCCTATATCACCCCGGCATGGCGCCTGAACAGTGAATGGTATACATGGTCCTTGACACCCTAAGGCGCCTCACCTCCGGCCCCAAGCCACTCCTGCTTCTCTTTATTCTGTTGTTAAGCTCGCTTTACATGATGAGCGCGGCCACGCAGAATTCGGCCGATTTTGGCCGTCTCTACTCACTGCTGCTGGGCATTAATATCCTTGCTCTGTTGCTGCTGCTGGCACTCATCGGACGCCATATCCTCTCCCTTATCAGCCGCTACCGAGAGCGAGCCGCAGGCTCCCGTCTTACAGTACGACTGGTCATTATGTTCGTCATCCTGGCGGTTAGCCCCATCTCGGTGCTCTACTACTTTTCGCTCCAATTTCTGCACCGAGGCATCGACAGCTGGTTTGACCTGCGCGTGGAACAGGCACTGGAGGATGCACTGGAACTAGGACGCACCTCGCTGGATAGCCGCCTGCGTGAACTCCTGCGCCAGAGTCGCCTGCAGGTGGAAAGACTTGCCCTGGAGTCCGACGCCACCGCCCGGCTCAAGATCCATGATATGCGCGAGATCAGCGAAGCGGTGGAGCTGACCTTGCTAGGGATAAATGGCCGCGTCATCACTAGCAGTTCAATCGATCCCTCGACCGTTGTCCCGACCCTGCCCAATAATGCCATCCTGCTGCAACTGCGGCGGGGTCTCGACTATGCAGCGCTGGAGCCGATCCGCGATCGCGGCTTGCATATGCGCATCGTGATGCTGGTACCCAATCCCGACCCCCTCGGCGAGCCACGCCTGTTACACGCGCTATATGCCGTGCCGGAACGTCTCAACACTCTTGCTAACAGCGTCCAGGAGGCCTATACCCAGTACAAAGAGCTGGCGTACCTGCGCCAGCCCCTCAAGTACAGCTTCACCCTGACCCTATCGCTGGTCCTCCTGCTCAGCCTGCTGACGGCGGTATGGGCAGCATTCTTTTCCGCACGCCGCCTGGTGGCCCCGATCAGCGATCTGGCCGAGGGAACCCGTGCCGTGGCGGCCGGTGATTACACCATGCGTCTGGCCATGCCCGGTCGCGATGAACTCGGCTTTCTGGTGCGCTCTTTCAATGAGATGACGCGCAAGATAGCTCGAGCCCGTGATGAGGCAGGCGAGAGCCAACGCAAGGCGGAGGAACAGCGTGCATATCTGGAAGCCGTCCTTGCCTGCCTCTCCTCCGGCGTGCTGACCCTTGATGATGAGGCCACGATTCATACCATCAACAGTGCGGCAGAGCATATTCTTGGCCTCCAAATTGGTCCCAACCCGGAACTGTCACTTGATGAGCTGCAGGCACGCTATCCACTGCTTGAACCTCTTGTTGAGACCATCACCAACCAGCTCGATCATCAGCACGGGACCTGGCAGGCAGAAGTGGTGCTATTCGGGCCCAATGGCCGACAGGTGCTCATCTGTAGAGGCTCTCCGCTTCATGGCAGCGGCAGCCCCCAGGGCGAGCATGTCATCGTCTTCGATGATGTGACCGCGCTGATTCAGGCGCAACGCGATGCGGCCTGGGGAGAGGTGGCAAGACGCCTTGCGCACGAAATCAAAAACCCACTAACCCCGATACAGCTCTCCGCTGAACGGCTTCGCCACAAGTACCTGAACACCATGCCCACTGAGGATGCCGAGGTACTGGATCGTTCTACTCACACCATCGTGCAGCAGGTCGAGAGCATGAAAGAGATGGTCAAGGCCTTTTCCGATTACGCCCGTCCTCCGAAACTACATCTCCAACCGGTAGATCTTGCCCGCTTACTTGGTGAGGTTCTCGATCTTTACCACGGCGATGCGCGAGTGTTTATCCGACAACATATCCAGCAGCCACTACCAAGCATTGAGGCGGACGCAGGTCGGTTGCGCCAGCTGTTCCACAACTTGATCAAAAATACCGTAGAGGCGGGCGAACCCTCACATCCGCTCACCCTCGATGTCTCTCTCATGCGAACTGAGAAGGAACTTCTCCGCTTTGTGGAAATGCGTTTTGAAGATAATGGTCCTGGTATCCCCGAATCACTGATGGGCCAGTTGTTCGAGCCCTATATCACCAGCAAGCCCAAAGGCACCGGACTGGGCTTGGCCGTCGTCAAGAAGATCGTAGAGGAACACGGTGGTATCCTGTGGGCGGAGAACTGCGAGAATGGCGGAGCCTGCATTACCCTGCGGCTGCCCGTACAGAACAAGGCGACCCACGCGGGCAACAGTGAAAACCTCAACACCGACTCAGCGGTCATTGAACGCTCATGAGCACAGCACCCCACATCCTCGTCGTCGATGACGAGCCCGATATCCGCCGGTTGCTCAAGGAGATCCTGGAGGATGAGGACTACTCGGTCTCCACTGCCGAAGATGCAGCCTCTGCCAGACAGGCTCGTCGCGACCAACGCCCCGATCTGATTCTGCTCGATATCTGGATGCCCGATGTGGATGGCATCACCCTGCTCAAGGAGTGGACCCAGGAGGAGCCACTTAACCAGCCGGTGATCATCATGTCCGGACATGGCAACGTGGAAACAGCAGTGGAGGCCACCCGTCTGGGTGCCTACGACTACATAGAAAAACCCCTCTCCCTCGCAAAATTGCTGCTGACGATCGAACACGCCTTACAAAACGCCAACCTATTGCGTGAGAACGTCGGTCTACGCCAAGCAAATCAGCCGATCAGTGAGCCCATAGGCAGAAGCCACCAATTCCGCCAGTTGCGCCAACAGGCATTGCAGATCGCCCAACACGAGACCCCGGTGCTGCTGCGCGGCGAACCGGGAAGCGGTAAGCACCTGTTCGCCCGTTATCTGCACAACAACAGCGCCCGCCGCAACGGCCCTTTCCTGCGTGCCGACATCAATGTCATCACGACCAAAGATCAGGCCTGCCAGCTCCTGTTCGGCAGCGAAGCTGGAGAACAGGTGCAGTATGGTCTGCTCGACCAGGCTCACGGCGGTACCCTCTATATTGATGATATCGCTGACCTCGATCTTCAAGTGCAGCAGCTCCTACTGCGCCTGCTCAAGGAGGGCCAATACACGCGTCATAGCGGCAGTAGCCCGGTGACAGCCAATGTACGCCTGATTGTCGCCAGCCGACACGCGCTCGAACAGAGCATTGCATTGCAGCAGTTTAACGAGGACCTCTACTACCAACTTAATGTTGTATCGCTCTATGTTCCTGCGCTGCGTGAGCACAGTGAGGACGTCCTCGATCTTGTCGCCTTTTACAGTGATTATTTCATCGAAACTGACAAGCTTCCCTATCACAGCTTTACAACCGCCGCACTCAATCGTTTACGCCAGCACCCCTGGCCCGGCAATGTCCGTGAACTGAAAAATCTGGTACAGCGACTGCTGATCATCGGCCACGACCGCCAGCTCGACATCAGCGATATTGAGGAGGCTATTGGCCAACAGCGCCAGGGGCCTGACAGCGACCTGGCCGCGGCCGCCTATGAGTTACCCCTGCGCCAGGCCCGGGAGCGGTTCGAGCGCAGCTATTTTGAAGTGCTGCTCAGGCGGTTTGAGGGGAGCGTCAATCAGGTCGCGCAACATGCGGGCATGGAACGCACACACCTCTATCGCAAGTTGCGCAGCCTCGGCATCGATCCCAAGCGTTACAGTTCCCGCTAATGATCCGGCGCGCTTGTCACACGTATTATTGCAATCTGGACCTGACTCTTTACATCAAATCTTTCGCAGCCTTTCGCGTGTAATTTGACGCACATTCGGGCTAGAATGTGCCCACTTCTTGCGGGCCGGATCACATCAAGATAAAGCGCCTATGAAAATAATTATTCTCGGTGCCGGACAGGTGGGAACCTCCCTGGCCAACCATCTCGCCAGCGAGGCCAATGACATCACGGTCATCGACTCTGACAGCAAGCGATTGCAAGAGCTGCAGGATCGTCTGGACCTTCGAACCGTTGCCGGTCACGCCTCCCATCCGGATGTACTGCGGCGTGCCGGGGCCGAAGATGCGGATATGATCATTGCCGTCACCAACAGTGACGAAACCAACATGGTCGCCTGCCAAGTCGCCTTTACCCTGTTTCGTACTCCTACCAAAATTGCACGGGTACGGGCTCAGGACTATTTGCAGTATCCGGAACTCTTCAGCCAGGAATCGCTGCCCATCGACGTCATGATCAGTCCGGAACAACTGGTCACGGACTATATCTATCGACTGATCGAACACCCTGGCGCCCTGCAGGTTCTGGATTTCTCCGGTGGCCGGGTCCAGCTGGTGGCGGTCAAGGCTTACTATGGCGGGCCTCTGGTAGGCCATGAGCTTCGCACTTTACGCGATCACATGCCTGGCGTGCAGACCCGTGTGGCGGCCATCTACCGCCGTGGCCGCGCCCTCAACCCTGAAGGCAATACTGTCATCGAAGCTGATGATGAGGTGTTCTTCATCGCCGCGAAGAAAGACATTCGAGCGGTGATGAGCGAGCTGCGCCGTCTGGAAAAACCGGTCAAACGGGTCATCATCGCCGGCGGTGGCAACATCGGTACCCGCCTGGCCAAGGCCCTGGAGCCGCACTTTCAGGTAAAGCTGATTGATCACAACGCACCGCGTACCGTAACCATCTCCGAGGAACTCGAACGCACCATTGTCCTGCACGGTGACGCGGCCGATGAGGATCTGCTGCTGGAAGAGAATATCGAGGATACCGATGTCTTCTGCGCCCTAACCAATGATGATGAGGCCAACATTCTTTCAGCCATGCTGGCCAAACGGCTCGGCGCCCGCAAGGTGATGGCGCTGATCAATCGCGCCGCCTATGTGGATCTGGTCGAAAGCGGCGACATTGATATCGCCATCTCACCGCCCCAAGCCACCATCGGCTCCCTGCTCGCCCATGTGCGCCGCGGTGATGTGGTGATGGTTCACTCCCTGCGCCGCGGTGCTGCCGAGGCGATAGAGGCTATTGCGCACGGCGACCAGTACTCCTCCAAGGTCGTCGGCAGAGCGATTGAAGATATCAAGTTGCCCCAAGGCACGACCATCGGCGCCATTGTGCGCGGCGATGAAGTCCTTATCGCTCATCACGATACGGTGATCGAGGCCGAGGATCATGTGCTGCTCTTCGTGGTGGATAAAAAACGGATCCCAGACGTCGAACGCCTGTTCCAGGTCGGGATCACTTTCCTCTAGAAGCCTGATGGAATAACAACATCTCATGCAGCTAACTGCTATCCAGCGCATTCTTGGCCTGTTGCTGATGCTGTTCAGCACCACCATGCTCCCACCGATCCTGGTCTCGGCCTTCTATGCCGATGGATTCCACCTTTCCTTTCTACTGGGTTTTGCTCTGACCCTCGTTACAGGACTGGTGCTTTGGCTACCGGCCCACCGGGTCCGTAAAGAACTCCGGCTGCGAGACGGTTTTGTGGTCGTGGTCCTGTTCTGGACCGTCCTCAGCCTATTCGGTGCACTTCCCTTCGCAGTAGGTGCCGAACCCAACCTCTCGATCACCGATGCAGTCTTTGAGTCTTTCTCGGGTCTGACCACCACCGGGGCGACAGTCATCACCGGTCTCGACCACCTGCCCCCTTCCCTGCTCTATTATCGGCAACAACTGCAGTGGCTCGGCGGCATGGGAATTATCGTGCTGGCAGTGGCCATCCTACCGATGCTCGGCATTGGTGGCATGCAGCTCTACCGCGCGGAAACACCCGGCCCGATGAAAGATAACAAGCTCACTCCGCGCATTACCGAAACCGCTAAAGCGTTGTGGTACATCTACCTCGGCCTTACGATCAGCTGTGCCCTTGCCTACTGGCTGGCAGGAATGAGCCTTTTCGATGCCGTCGGTCACGCCTTCTCCACCGTCGCTATCGGTGGTTTCTCCACCCACGATGCGAGCATGGGCTATTACAGCAACATGCCTCAAATCGAATTGGTAGCCATCATCTTCATGCTGCTTTCCGGCGTCAATTTCGCCCTGCACTTTCTTGCCTGGCGTGGCAAGAACCTCAACCCCTACCTGCATGATGCGGAGTTCAAAACCTACATCACCGTGCTCAGCATCATTGCGGTAATCACCACCTTTTATCTTCACATGAATGCCACCTTTGACGACTTCACCCGCGCCCTGCTGCACGGGACTTTTCAGGTTGTCTCTATCGGCACCACCACAGGCTTTACTACCAGCAACTACTCGCTGTGGCCAGGTTTTCTGCCGGTACTGTTACTTTTCTCTAGCTTCATCGGCGGTTGTGCAGGCTCTACCGGGGGCGGCATGAAAGTAATCCGTTTCCTTTTGTTGCTGAAGCAAGGCATGCGTGAGATCAGCCGCCTGGTCCATCCGAATGCGGTGATCCCCATCAAAATCGGTGGCAAACCCCTGCCCGACAAGGTGATTGACTCTGTGTGGGGATTCTTTGCCACCTACGTGGCTATCTTCAGCCTGCTGCTACTGTTGATGATGGTCGTCGGCCTGGACCAGGTCACCGCTTTTTCTGCGGTCGCTGCTACGATGAACAATCTCGGTCCCGGTCTTGGCGATGTGGCGCTCAGCTATGCCAGTCTGCCCGACTTCGCCAAGTGGGTACTCTGTTTTGCTATGCTGCTGGGTCGCCTGGAGATCTTTACCCTGTTGGTCCTCCTTAGCCCCGCCTTCTGGCGCAAATAGATGTCTGAGCAAGATCGGGAGAAGTGGGAGGCTCGCTACCGAGGCATCGAAACCCACAGCCCTGAGCCAACGTATGTATTGAAGAAGTACGCCTACCTTTTGCCGGCGCAGGGTGAGGCGCTCGATCTGGCTGCCGGTCTCGGGGCTAACGCCCTCTTCCTGGCAAAATGTGGCTTCCGCTGCACCGCATGGGACATCTCCGCAAATGCCATGGAACATCTGTCCGCACAAGCGGCCGCTGAAGGTGTATCCGTCATTCGAGAGGTGAGGGATGTGGTCGCCGTGCCGCCGCCAGCACAGCGTTTTGATGTGATCGTGGTCAGCCGCTTTCTTGATCGTGCACTCTGCCCTGCCATTAGTGCCGCTTTACGCCCAGGTGGTCTGCTGTTCTATCAAACCTTCACTAGGGATAAAGCCGATCCCACCGTAGGCCCCTCCAATCCTGCCTTTCTGCTGGAGCGCAATGAGTTGCTAAGGTTGTTTCCCGATCTCACGGTACGTGTCTATCACGAGGAAGGGTGGCTTGGCGACATCAACAAGGGCCTGCGCAATGAGGCCTGCTTGGTCGCCGAAAAGCGCAGATGATACCTACTCCACTGTCACAGATTTAGCCAGGTTACGGGGCTGATCGACGTCGGTGCCCTTGAGCACTGCAACATGATAGGCCAGCAACTGAAGGGGGATGCTGTATAGGATAGGTGCAACATGTTCACCATCGGTGGGTACGACCGTCACATGCACCCGCTCGCTTCCGTGCATCGCCGCCGCTTGCTCTGTGAAAACATAGAGTTCACCACCGCGTGCTCGCACCTCCTCGAGGTTTGACTTGATCTTCTCCAGCAACTCATCGTTCGGCGCCACCGCAATCACTGGCATCTCGTCATCCACCAACGCCAGCGGACCATGCTTCAACTCACCGGCCGGATAGGCCTCGGCGTGAATATAAGAGATCTCCTTGAGTTTCAACGCCCCTTCCATGGCGACCGGGTATTGAACGCCGCGCCCCAGAAAGAGAGCATGCTGCTTGTCGGCGAAGCGCTGCGCCAGCAGACGGATCGACTCATCTAGCTTGAGTACCTCCTGCACATTGCGCGGCAATGCCAATAACTGCTCAACTATTGCGGCCTCGCGCGCGGCATCCATACGATGGCGACGCCCCACCGAGATCACCAGTAGTAACAATGCCACCAGCTGTGTGGTAAAGGCCTTGGTCGAGGCGACCCCGATCTCCGGGCCTGCGCGAGTCATCAGTGAGAGATCCGCCTCTCGCACCAGCGAGCTCTCCGGGACGTTACAAATCGCCACGCTGGGCCCGAAGCCCCATTCTTTTGTTGCCTTCAGCGCGGCAAGTGTATCGGCGGTTTCCCCGGATTGCGAAATCACCACTACCAGTGTGTCCGGATCGGCGACTGGGTGGCGATAACGGAATTCACTCGCCACCTCGACCCGACAGGGCACACCGGCAAGCCCCTCAAACCAGTTACGCGCCACCATCCCTGCATGGTAGCTGGTGCCACAGGCGATGATTTGTACCGCTTTGACCCGATCGAAGATCTCTTCTGCCTCTGGACCGAATGCGTGCTCCAGCACAATCTCTCCGGAGAGGCGACCCTGTAGGGTCTCAGCAATCGCATATGCCTGCTCGTGGATCTCCTTGAGCATGAAATGACGGTAACGGCCGCGGTCGAGGGCATCGAGGGAGAGTTCAGACTCTTTGATCGGCCGCTCCACCCTGGCGCCACCGGCATCGTAGATCACCAATGACTCACGACGCAGGTCGGCCACGTCACCTTCTTCAAGGAAGATGAAGCGACGTGTCACCGGCAACAACGGCGCCACATCGGACGCAATGAAGTATTCTC
>JBFEWO010000037.1:0-20809 GCA_041546305.1 Thiohalomonadaceae bacterium
CAATTATTGATTGTGGTTTCCGCACTGGTCGCGGATGTGTTTATTGTAGGCTGTTCAAAGTTCAAAGTTCAAAGTTCAAAGTTCAAAGTTCAAAGTTCAAAGTTCAAAGTTCAAGGTTCAAGGTTCAAGGTTCAAGGTTCAAGGTTCAAGGTTCAGTTAGAGGCTACAACTCACTGCGGTTCTTTCAACTTTCAAATTTAAAGTTTGAACCCTCGGGGTCGATTGGTGGGCCTGAGGCGAGTCGATGGGCCCATCGGGTGGTTTCGGGCAGGCGGTAGCGGGTTAGGCAGGCCATCACCCATTGCCGTGCACTGTCCAGCCCAACCCGGTGACCTGGTGAGATATAGAGCGGTTTGACCCGGCTTCGGCTGCGCAGCACACAACCGATAGTATCGCCATGGTCGATCAGCGGCTCCCAGGCCCCCTTTTGTTCGCCCGGCTCGTCATGCTGTCCAACCAGCCGGCTTTTGGCGACACCAATCGTCGGCAGATCCAGCAATACCCCAATATGGCTGGCGATGCCTAGCCGACGCGGGTGGGCGATACCTTGGCCATCGCAGAGCAGCATGTCAGGCAGGGCCGAAAGTTTTTCCAGCGCAGCAAGTACCGCAGGAACCTCACGAAACGAGAGCAGCCCGGGAATATAGGGAAAACGGGTCGGCTCGCGGGCAATGGCATATTCCTGCAGCATCAGTGAGGGGAAGTCGAGCACGGCTACTGCGGCAAGGGTAATGGTATTATCCTGCTCAAAACCGACATCTACACCTGCAACTGTGCGCACCTCGCCAAAACTGTCAGCCACCGAGACATGCGTGGCCAGTTCGCGCTGCAAAGCAATTGCCTCCTTCGGCGACAAATCCCACGAATGTTGATAATGAAGCTGCATGCCCTATCTCGCTCAGACAAACTTGAAAAATACCACCACCCCGCTCAAAATGCCTCACCCCCCCTATTCAGCGCACGAATCATGAAAGAGAAATCCCCCTACATCTTCGACATCGAAGGCGATGAGTTTCAGGCCAAGGTCATTGACGCCTCCCACCAGCAGCCGGTACTGGTCGATTTCTGGGCGGACTGGTGCAGTCCCTGTCTGATGATTGCACCAGTACTGGAGAAGGTGATCCCCGAATACGAGGGCAAGGTGCTACTCGCAAAAATTGATGCCGACGAAAACATGAAGCTGGCCGGCCACTACAAACTGAGAGGTTTTCCCACCATCATCATGTTTGTTAATGGCGAAGAAGTGGATCGCTTTGGCGGGGCCAAAACGGCGCACGAAATTCGCACCTTTATCGACCGACAGCTGCCATCCTGAACAGCAACGGCTCAGCCACAGCTCTAGTATGTTTCTTCTCATCCTTATTTTGGGGAGAGTCCACTTCGAATCAGACCGACCTCCAGCTGCCGCGTCACACCGCCCTACCCTGTTCAACCTGAAACTTTAACATTGTTAACAATTTCCCCCGCTTTTCCTGCCTTTTCGCAACAAATAACGATTTTACTATCATACAGATACTGTTATATTTTGTGGGATAACCGCTGGCCAAAATGCTATAGGACGTTAGCAGCGGAAAGGCAGCGGACTCTCTCCAAATAACAACAAGTTCGCATGGACTGTGATATGAAAGAACACCAGGCTTCACGCCGGGTCATCTACTCTGCCTTCTCATTGGTCATTGCCATCATGCTGGCGATCACCAGTCTTGGCCTCTTACGCATCCACAATCTCGCCACCGATCTGGAACAGGTTGTAGAGAAGCATGACGTGCAAATCGCGCTCATGCACACCATGCGCCATGCGGCTCTGGAACGCTCGGTCCTTTTGCAGTCACTGATGATCATGAAAGACCCCTTCATGATCGACGAATACGCGATTGAAATGAGCAAACCGGTCAGCAAGTATCTGGAGGCACGCAGCAAATTGATCCTGCACAATCTCTCGCCCGCTGAACGTGAGCTGCTCCATCGCCAACACCAGCAAAGCCGGCAAACCGGCACCTCACAGAACAAAATCATCGAGCACATCCGCAATGAAGAGTTTACCGAGGCCTCCTCGCTGCTGCTCTACACCACCCTGCCTGGCCAACAGCGGGCCATGGGCATGATGGATGAGTTCATTGAGCTAAAGCGTCAGCAGAACCTTGCCAGCCTGAATAGCACCTCGAGCATTATCGAAAAGACCTACCGGCTCATGATCTTTCTCGGATTTATCGGAGTCCTCATCAGCAGCGCGGTGGCCTACCAGGTCAACCGGCGGATCGGCCGGGAGATCGATCGGCGCAAGAACAGCGAGCAGGAACTGCGCCATAGTGAACTGCGTGAACGCACTATTCGTGAAAACATCATCGACGGAATCCTGACACTCAATGCCCAGGGCATTATTCTGTCCTGCAACAAGGCCTGTCAGAATATTTTTGGCTACCAGAATCACGATCTGCTGCAACGCAGCGCCCACCAGCTACTGCCCGAGGTATTCAGCGAAGCGACCCTGAGCGGTTCACGCTTGGAGCGGACACAATGGGAAAGTCGTATGATCGGTGTCGGCCGGGAGGTCATTGGTCGTCGTAGCGACAATAGCGAGTTTCCTGCTGAACTGGATATATCCAAGGTGACACTCGATGGGGAACCCGTCTATATCGCTGTGGTACGCGATATCACCGAAAAGAAAGAGGCCGAACTGCACTTACAGCAGTTCAACCAGGAGTTGGAACGGCGCGTCATCGAGCGCACAACGGAACTGGCCAACACCAACGCCAAATTGCGCCACGAAATCGATGAGCGGGTAAAGGCCCAGTACGAACTGACTCACCTGGCGACCCATGACAGCCTGACGGAACTGCCCAATCGCGCCATGTTCACCGAACACCTGGCAATCAAATTACATGCTGCATCCCGTCATGGGAGAAAGCTTGCCCTGTTTTTCATGGACCTGGACGGATTCAAAACCGTCAACGATACGCACGGCCATGAAGTTGGCGACAAACTGCTCGTGGAGATCGCCAAACGCCTCTGTCAGTGCGTTCGCAAGGAAGATATCGTCGCCCGTATGGGCGGCGACGAATTCACTGTCCTGCTTGGCGAGTTACAACACGTGGATGATGTTAACATCGTGGCGGAAAAGCTGATCGAGGCGGTAAACCATCCGGTTCGCATTGGCGATCATATTTGCCATGTCGGCATTAGCATCGGGATCAGCCTTTACCCACACTGTGCCGATGATGCCGACAAACTGCTGAGGCTCGCCGACGATGCCATGTATGCGGCAAAAGAGGCTGGTAAAAACACCTACAGTTTCAGCCTTCCCACCACTGCCTTGCCGAACGAGGCGCGTCGACACAGCTTTCTGTAGATACCATTTCCATTTACTGAAATCGTTGCACTGAAAGTCGAAAACACCTCAGGAACCGGCGAACAAGCCGAAGGCAAGCAGCAGGCCATGCCCTAACACCGAAAGGATGGTCAGGCGGATCGCCACTCCCAGTCTGGCGGGCTCCGATGCATACCGAAGCAATTCCAGCGCCGCTTTCAGTCCAGGCAGTGCCGCCAATAGGGCCAGCAGCACCCAGGGGGTAAATCGACCTGTCACCATCATCGCCAGCAAATAGCCATTGGCGGCTACGAGCAGAAACAGGTATCCCCAGCGCGCCCGGTGCGGCCCAAGCCTAACCACCAGGTGGTGTTTACCCGCTGACTCATCAGCCTTTTGATCCGGGAACTGATTGATGTAAAGCAGGCTGCTGGTCAGCAGACCATAGGAGATCGCTGCAAACAACGGAAAAAGATCAAAGCTGCCCCGTTGCACATAATCGCTCCCCATCACAATCAGTAAGCCGAAAGCCACTGCAATGGATAGTTCACCGAGACCACGGCTATTCAATGCCAATGGAGGCGCCGAATAGGCCCAGGCGATCAGCAAGCCGGTCACGCCGATAATGAGCAAGCCGTTTCCGCTCTGCTGCCATAACACCAGGCCGAGCAGCATGCTAAGTCCCAGCAACATCAAACCGAATCGGGCGGTCTCTTTTCGTGTCAGCACGCCGTTTTGAATAAACCGGCTGCCACCGGTAAACGGGTAGAGCCGCTCCCGATTCAGCTCATCGGTGCCATTGAGGGCATCGTAATAATCATTAAGCACATTTGCCCCGGCATGGGCTAACACGGCTCCGGCTATCGTCAACAGCGCCATCATGCCGTTGATCATCACCCCACTGGCATAGGCAGTCGCCAGACCAATGAGTGCAGGCAACAGACTGGCCAGTAAAAACGGCGGTCTGGTAGCCAGGAAAAAGCGCTTGAGTGGATTGGCAAGCCGTTCGGCACAGGGTTCGATAGCCGCGTTGGCCGCATGCTGATTCATGGCAGCTCCTTGTCTTTGTTATAGCAGAAGTGCCGATGATGCCAGTTGACAACAAAAAACAAAATTCTTCTTGGCCTGGAGAGCAACCTACTGGCGATTACGGCATTCTTTAATAGACTTAATTACATCGGCTTTCTAGCCGAAGCCATTGAAGCTTTCCCGAAAAGGAGTTGACCATGAAACGACTTCTCACCCTGCTTCTGCTGACCTTTCTTCTCAGCGGTTGTGCACAAGCAAACAGTAAACCGCCTCCAGCTGCCCAGACATTCGACATCAACCAGACCGTCATTCGCGTACCGCTGGCAGAAGGGGTCAGCGCCGACGATGCCATCGATGCGCTGCAATCACGGGCGATTGAACTGAACATGAAACTGGTGGCACATCAGCCCCTATCGAGCGAGTTGCAAGCGAGGGGTATCGACTCGAAACGGTTGGAGATCTTCCAGTTCTGTAATCCCGAAGATGCCTACCGGATGGTCAGTTTCAATCCCATCTTTGCCGCCTATATGCCCTGCCGCATAGCATTGGTGGAAGAGCCCGACGGGACCACCTGGTTGATGATGGTCAACCTCGATATGTTGATCAACAATGCCGAACTGCCGCCCGAACTCAAGGAGATGGCAGGCAAGATCAACAACGATCTGATGGAGATTATCCAGGCCGGTGCCAGCGGCGCCTTCTGAAGCGACATGCCACAAAGTCGGGATGGATACAGGCTGTCGCGGGCTCGTGAACGCAGGCCTAGGCATCTTCAGTTCTGACCACCACCAGAACCTCGCTCTCCCCATCGATGGCTACGGTAATCACCATGGGGCGGCAACAAACAAAGCAGTCCTCGATGTAATCCTGCTTCGACATAGTCGTGTCGATCACCAGGTCATTCGCCTCACCACAATAGGGACAGGTAACTAGCACCGTCTCCTGCAAACTCATGGGCCGGACTACTCCAGCCCGTGCCGTCGATGCCATTCGGCCAGGGATTCATCCGGATATTCCTGAAAAAATTTATCATGCGGCTGTTTATGCACCGGTACCCAGTCTGCCTTCGAGCCAAGCATCATATGTGAACGTTCAGGCGGCAGGGCAGGGGGTGTCGATTGCCGAAGCGTGGGGGTGAACCAGGTCCGGCCAGCGTGGGTCCCAAGCCCACAGGGCGCTGCCGCAAAGACGGCAAAAGTGACGCTCGCCCGGACTGTTCAATTCCTCGCCGGTATCCACCCGACGGACCTTCGGCCGGTAGATCCGCACATGCTCGCGCCCCTCTACCTCCAGGGTTGAAAATGTCGCACCGAGATTGATAGCGTATCCCCCGCCGTCGGCAGTCTTGCGGCAGATCGAGCAATAACAGAGCAAAAACGGATAGGGATGGGGAGCAACGACCTCGAAGCGGACGCTGCCACAGTGACACGATCCGTTAAGCAGCATGTTGACCCCCAAGGCACGTCTGGAAAATTAATCCTGGAGCCGCATTCCTTCACACAGTTGAGGCTCGAGGTTCACAGAGCCGTATTGATCCTCAGCATAGACGATTTTGACAGGGTATTCCGATGGCGGAATCGTCGGGCATAACTACACTTCCTTAACGACCCGTCATGCGTTCAGTTCAAGAGGTAAGCCATGCTCTCGCGCAGCATCTATTTTCTTTTCCATCACGAAAAAGACGTAAATCGCATCATTGCCGAACTCGAGCGCAAGCTCGGGCTGAGTGACTACCAGATCCGCGCAGTGATCTCGGAGGGTCACGGGTTACGCGAACTCCCCGGCGCCACTGCCCATCGCAAATCCGATGCCGCGGCCCGGTTCGAACGTCGTGTGTGGTACCTCAGCATTATCGTTTTCACTGTAGCGCTTATCGCCTTTGCCATCTCGCTGCTCGCAGCCTCCCCCGCCTGGAGCGTGTTCTTTGGCTTGCTTGTAGTCGGTGCCCAGCTTTCCGGCTACCTGTTCGTCAATCGCATCCCTAATGCACAACTGGATCGCTTCCGCACCGGGCTGGAACGGGGAGATATCCTGCTACAGGTCGATGTGCCACTCAGGGATGTGGAGTTGGTTAAAAGCTTTGTCGCCAACCGATTTCCGGATTCCCGGACCAATATCAGCAACTGGCATATCGGGGCGTTTGGGTTGTAGATTGTGGTCGAGTCACGCTCCTCTCGCGGCCGGGATGACCGCTCCCACAAGGTGTCGCTATCGCGACAAGTAATTGAATGCGGTGTCTCGCCCCCGCGCACCGAGATACTTTTGTTTCGGCAAAAGTACCCATAACCATCTCCCGAAGGCTTGCCGCTTCGCGGTGCCCTGCGCTTCTCATCATTTCAGGCCGTTCGCACAACTCGCGAGGCAAAAAGCCGCCTCGCTCAAACATGCTCTCACTTTCCCCTGAAATGACTGCGATGCTCGGCGGCGCCACACGGGAATAAAACCGCTTCGTTTGGCAGCAGTATTGAATGACGGAAAGGGAATATTGCACAGTTGAGCCGGTGAAGTTAAACGAAGGGGTTTTTGAATCCCGTCAATTCCCGCCGAGTAGCACAGCGGAGGGAGGAACAGCCCGAAGGGTTGCGCACAGGACGTGCGCAACTTTGCAGTCAGGCCATGGAAGGCCTGTCTGCAAAGCCCTCCTGGAGCGTGCAACGCAGGGGACCCGTAGGGCGGGAATTTCGGGAGCGTTTCTTTGGGTACTTTCTTGTCGCTACAAGAAAGTACCTCGCCCTGCGGTGCGAGAACCGCTTTCAATAAAACTTTCGCGTTAGCGACGCAAACCCCTCATCTCTTTAAGCAATCAAAAGCACACAAAAAGGCCCCGAAAACCGGGGCCTTTCCTTTTCATTGCTATGGAAGAAGATTTACGCCGCCGAGGCGGTACCCTTGTTAAAGGTCATCTCATCGCCGCTCACATCGACCACGATGGTATCCCCGGGCAGGAACCTGCCGGCGAGAATATCCTGCGCCAGGTGGTTTTCGATGCGCTGCTGGATGGCGCGCTTGAGCGGGCGGGCACCATAGACCGGATCGAAACCGGCTTCGCCGAGCTTGTCCAACGCAGCTTCGGTGATCTCCAGCTGCATCTCCCGATCCGCCAGGCGCTTGCGCAGGTAGTCGACCTGGATATCGGCAATGGCTCGGATCTGCGCCTTTTGCAGTGGGTGGAATACCACCACCTCGTCGACGCGGTTGATGAACTCGGGACGGAAGTGATGACCCAGCACCTCCAGCACTGTCGCCTTGATCTGGTCGTAGTGTTCCTCGCCCGCCATCTCCTGGATCTGCTGCGAGCCGAGGTTGGAGGTCATGACGATAACGGTGTTGCGGAAGTCCACCGTACGACCATGGCCGTCGGTGAGGCGCCCGTCGTCCAGCACCTGCAGCAGGATGTTGAACACATCCGGGTGCGCCTTCTCCACCTCGTCCAGCAGGATCACCGAGTAGGGTTTACGACGGACGGTCTCGGTCAGATAACCCCCCTCCTCGTAACCGACATAGCCGGGAGGCGCACCGATAAGGCGTGCCACCGAGTGCTTTTCCATGAACTCTGACATGTCGATGCGCACCATCGCCTCCTCGGTGTCGAACAGGAATGAAGCGAGCGCCTTGCACAGCTCGGTTTTCCCGACACCGGTCGGGCCGAGGAACAGGAACGAGCCGTTGGGACGGTTGGGATCGGCAAGTCCTGCCCGGGAACGGCGGATAGCGTCGGCCACGGCCTTGAGCGCCTCATGCTGGCCGACCACGCGCTTATGCAATTCCTCTTCCATACGCAGCAGCTTCTCACGCTCCCCCTCAAGCATCTTGGAGACGGGAATGCCGGTCCACTTGGAAACCACCTCAGCGATCTCCTCATCGGTCACCTTGTTGCGCAGCAGCTTCGGTTCGGCCAGCTCCACGTCCTCACACGATTCAAGCTGTTTCTCCAATTCAGGGATCTTGCCATACTGGATCTCGGACATGCGGGCCAGATCCCCGGCACGGCGCGCGGTTTCCAGCTCCTGGCGGGCGCGGTCGAGATCCTCCTTGATGTGCTGTGAACCCTGCAACGCTACCTTCTCCGATTTCCACACCTCCTCGAGATCGGAGTATTCACGGCTCAGGCGATCGATCTCTCCCTGTAACTGGTCGAGACGTTTCTTCGATGCCTCATCGGTCTCCTTGTTGAGCGCTTCACGCTCGATCTTGAGCTGGATCAGACGACGGTCGAGCTTGTCCATCTCTTCCGGCATGGAGTCAATCTCCATGCGGATACGCGAGGCGGCCTCGTCCACCAGGTCGATGGCCTTATCCGGCAACTGGCGGTCGGTGATGTAGCGGTGAGACAGGGTGGCCGCCGCAACGATGGCCGGGTCGGTGATCTGCACCCCGTGGTGCACCTCGTATTTATCCTTCAGGCCACGCAGGATGGCGATGGTGTCCTCCACATTGGGCTCATCCACCAGCACCTTCTGGAAGCGGCGCTCCAGCGCGGCATCCTTTTCGATGTACTGGCGATATTCGTCCAGCGTGGTAGCACCGACACAGTGCAGCTCACCCCGGGCCAGTGCCGGCTTCAGCATGTTGCCTGCGTCCATCGAGCCCTCGGCCTTGCCGGCGCCCACCATGGTATGGATCTCATCGATAAAGAGGATAATCTGCCCCTCCTGCTTGGCCAGATCGTTGAGTACGGCCTTGAGCCGCTCCTCAAACTCACCACGGAACTTGGCGCCAGCAATGAGAGCACCCATGTCGAGCGACAGCAGGCGCTTACCTTTGATCCCCTCAGGCACCTCACCGTTAACGATGCGCTGGGCCAGGCCTTCGACAATGGCGGTCTTGCCCACCCCGGGCTCACCGATCAGCACCGGATTGTTCTTGGTGCGGCGCTGCAGCACCTGGATGGCACGGCGAATTTCGTCGTCACGGCCTATCACCGGGTCGAGCTTGCCCTGCTCGGCCCGCTCGGTGAGATCGATGGTGTACTTCTCCAGTGCCTGACGCTGCTCCTCGGCATCCGGGTCGTCGACCTTCTGCCCGCCGCGCATCGCCTCGATGGCCTTTTCCACCGCCTGCTTGTTGGCGCCGTTAGTACGCAGCAGGTCGCCAAGCGAGCCCTTGTCCTCCAGCGCGGCGAGCACGAACAGCTCGCTGGAGATGTAGCCGTCCTTGCGCAGCTGGGCGAGCTTGTCGGTGAGGTTGAGCAACTTGGCGGTGTCGTTGGAGATATGCACATCGCCACCCACCCCCTGGACCGAGGGCAAGCGGTCAAGGGCATCACCCAGGGCCGAGCGCAACCCGTTGACGTTGACCCCGGACTGGGCGAGCAACTGACGCACCGTGCCTCCCTCCTGGTCCAGCAATGCTGTCATGACGTGCACCGGCTCGATAAACTGGTGATCGCGGCCCAGCGCCAGGCTCTGCGCATCGCCCAGCGCCATCTGAAACTTGGTGGTCAATTTGTCCATTCGCATCGGGTATCCCCCTCCGAAAGAAATCTGTGTTGAAGAATTACTTACAAGATATGGCCGCATGAAGGCAAATCAAGCAGTAAAAGCAGGGATATAGTGCAAACCGTCTGAACAGGCGAGACTGGTCGGATTAAGCGTCAGTTAAGACTTATTTCGGAGGATTATTCGCTGGTCCCTGACTCACTCCTGCTTTGCCAAAGGTGCAGCAGCGACAGATTTCGGGTATATCTGTGAGCCTATGCTGAAAATATAGGAAACCCTATGCGATTGTTGCTGGTTGAAGACGATCCGCTTCTCGGTGACGGTATCCGTGCCGGCCTCGGCCATGAAGGCTATACCGTTGACTGGTTCAAGGATGGGCGTTCCGGCGAGGCCGCCCTGAAAAGCGAGCATTACGATCTGATGGTGTTGGACATCGGATTGCCCGATAAGTCGGGGCTGGAGATACTGCAACAATTACGCACAAGGGGCAGTGACCTCCCCGTATTGATCCTCACGGCGCGCGATGCGATCACAGACCGGGTCGCCGGTCTCGATAGCGGCGCCGATGATTACATGATCAAACCCTTTGATCTCGATGAACTCGCCGCGCGGCTGCGCGCATTGGTGCGTCGCCACCATGGCCGCGCCCAGGCGGAAATCCAGCATGGTGAGATTACCCTCAACCCGGCAGCCCACAGTGTCACCCTCGGCGGCAAAGCGGTCGATATATCTCCTCGTGAATACGCGGTATTGCACATGCTGCTGGAGAACGTGGGAAAGGTGATGTCGCGTTCGCGCCTGGAGGATGGGCTCTATTCCTGGGACGGGGATGTGGAGAGTAATGCCATCGAGGTCTATATCCACCACCTTCGCAAGAAACTCGGCACGGCATTGATACGCACAATCCGTGGCGTTGGCTACATCATCGATCCCGTATGAAATACTCCATCCGTCGCCGCCTGCTGCTAACGCTGTTATCGATCACTGTCACGGTCTGGTCGATAACGATTGTCACCAGCTATCACGATACCCGCCATGAAATCGGTGAACTGTTCGATGCCCAGCTGGCCCAGTCAGCACGTACCCTGTTGAGTGTCGCTGGTCATGAACTTGAGGAACTGGAAGGGAGTACGTTGGAACAGGCCCACGTCCATTTCCATATTGAAGACCCCTTGCGCACCAATGGTCATGTCTACGAACACAAAGTGGCCTATCAGCTCTGGAAACAACCGGATAATATTCTGCTGTTGCGTTCCTTCAATGCCCCGGAGACCCCGTTAAGTCTGCAGGCGCAGGGCTACAGTAACCGCGAGATTGGCGATGAGGCGTGGCGAGTCCTTTCCCTGCCGGACGAGGCGTCCGGTTTCCAGATCCAGGTCGGCCAGGCGCTTGCGATCCGCGATGAATTGACCGACCTCATTGCAGGACGTATTGGCGGGCCCGCCATCATCGCCCTGCCCTTGCTCGCACTGCTCATTTTCATCGGTATCGGGCGGAGCCTGCGCCCCCTTCAGCGCCTGACCGAGGCGGTGGTTCACCGGGCGCCCAATAACCTGGAAGCGATTGATGTAAAGGATGTCCCGGATGAAATCCACCCCCTGATCACAGCCCTGAACAGCCTGTTTGAACGTCTCGGTCGCGCCTTTGAGAGCGATCGGCGCTTCACCGCTGACGCAGCCCATGAGTTGCGCACCCCCCTGGCCGCCATGAAGACACAGGCCCAGGTCGCCATGCGCAGTAAGGACCCTGCCGAGCGAGACTCGGCGATGGGCAAGATGCTTGAAGGTGTGGATCGCGCCACCCGATTGGTGGAACAACTACTCACCCTCGCCCGCGTCGATCCGGAAGCCGGTCTGGCCCAGAGCGGACAGGTCAATTTGCTGCGGCTCGTAGAGGAAGCCATTGCAGACCACGAGCCTCTGGCGCGGGCAAAAAATATCACCCTGCAATTAAATGCCGCCCATGTCCTGAGCATTGCCGGGCATCGGGAGAGTCTGTGCATCCTCATGCGAAATCTGCTCGATAACGCCATCCGCTACTCCCCGGAGGGGGGGGAGGTCCATATCACCCTGGGCGAAGGGATAGAGTCAATCCTGCTGTGTGTCGCCGATAGCGGTCCGGGGATCCCGAAAGCGGAGCGTGAGCGGATCTTCGGCCGCTTCATTCGCCTCGCCGGTCAGGAAACCAGCGGCAGTGGGCTTGGCCTCTCTATCGTCCAGCGGATTACCGAGTTACACAAGGCACAAATCACGCTCGATCAATCCGCCCTGGGTGGCCTGGAGATCTGTGTGAGATTTCCTTCCACTGTAAGGGCATAAAACCAAAAGCACGCAGCTTATTGTTTCTTTGCATCCAGTCGTTGCTGCAACTGATGCAGGCAGGCTGAGGCCTCCTGGCCGTCGCACAGGAGCTGGGGGAGATTTTCGATCTTCGCTCTGGCACGCAGCAACACCGGACGAAATATGTGCCCTTGCCCCTTTACGCCATCCAGTCGTACCGGCGTGATGGGACAGTGGGCCAGTTGCGCCAAGCGCACCGCACCCGGCTTGAGACGCCGCGGTGGATCGCTGTCGAGATGAATGGTGCCGTGAGGAAACAGCGCAACCACCTCCCCGGCGGCTAAAGCCTTGAGGGCGACACGAAAGGCGCGTTCGGGTCGCCCCTGTCGGTCCACTGGGATGCATCCAACCGCCCGAAACAACCAGTTCAGTCCAAAGCGATGATACTGCTCGGCGGCAATGATAAACCGCAGCGGCCGAGGACTGGCCGCAATCAGCAATAACGGATCGAGGCCGGAGATATGATTGGCGACAAGAATCGCGGGACCCTGCTCCGGCAATGCGATGCAATCGGCCTGTAAGCGGTGGTAATGCCAGCAAAAGAGACGATTCAGGCCGTCGAGACGATTCATCCAGGCCCACCCCCAGTCCACCTCGTTGGCGGCGCCGGCGGCCCGCCACAGCAGCCAAAGCAAAAAGACGAACAGCGCCGTCGCAGCGATTACCCACCACCCTGTGGCACTGATTTCCACGTTATTTGCTCTGGTAGACCTTGCGGCGGAACAGATCGTTACGCCGACTCACCAGGCGGTCGAGGAACAACATGCCATCGAGATGATCGCACTCGTGCTGCACCGCGCGTGACTCGAAGCCTTCGCACTCGTATTCGTGCTGCTCACCGTAGCCATCGTAGGCCGTGAACTTGACACGCTCGGCACGGATCACGTTACCGGTGTAGTCGGGCACCGACATGCAGCCCTCACGGCCCACCTTCATGCCCTCCCACTCGGTGATCTCGGGATTAATGAGCACCATGAAGCCATGGTTAGGCACTGGTTTGCGGGTCACCGAGCAATCGACCAGTACGATGCGCTCAAAACGGCCGACCTGCGGTGCAGCGATACCAACCCCGCCGGGCCCGGCACGCATGGTTTCTTCCAGGTCGATGAGAAAACGGCGCAACTCATCGTCGAACTTCTCCACCGGCACCGAGGCCTGCTTGAGGCGCTCATCGGGATAGGTCAGGATTTCCAGTACAGCCATGCGCTCTTCCTAGCCGATCATCGTATCGATGGTTTCCAACTGCGCCTCGATACCTTTCTCCGCCACCACATCGAGGGCCGACTGCAATGCCTCGACCCCTTCGGCGGCATGGCCCTCGATCTGCATGATGTAGATCGGTTTTTCCTCGGTGCCGGCGACGCTGGTATCCATATCGAGAATGTGCAACCCGGCCTCAGCCAGAGCGCCGGTTATGCGTGCGACAATCCCGGCGCGATCTGCCCCGTAGACCGTGATGCGCACATCCGGTTCGAGATGCTGGTGCAGCTTCGCCTCGATCCGATCCACGTGCAGGTGCAAGCCCATCGAATCGGCCACCGGCTCCACCATGTGCTGCAACGCACTGGTATTGCCGTCGAACTGGACCATCATCATGATGGTGAAGTTACCACCGAGACGCATCATGCTGGCCTCACCGAGGTTGCAGCCGCCGTCATAAAGGGCGGCGCTCAGGTGGGCAACGATACCGGGGCGATCCTTGCCCACCAGGGTCAACATGTACCAGTGTGTCATTGTTTGCTCCTTTCGGAATAATTCACTTCTGCCCTTGTCCGTTAACACATGCGTTTCTGCGTTTGGCTGACAGAGGACGTACCACGTTCTGCCAGCGAGAGGCGCCTCGGAAAAAACCTGCCAATCCTTGTTGTGAATACTATTTCATTCTATCCAGATCAGGCTGGCCATCCGTCCGGTACGACCATCCCGGCGGTAGGAATAGAAACGCTCGGGCTCGGAAAAGGTGCAATGCTCCCCTCCATAAATGGCGCTAATCCCTGCCCGATGCAAGCGCTGCCTCGCCAGGGAATAGATATCCGCCAACCAGCGGCCGCCTGGCGAGGGGACAAATGCCACCTCAGCCTCCGGTGCATCGGCAAGAAATGCCGCCCGCACCTCTTCTCCAACCTCAAAGGCGGCAGGTCCGATAGCCGGTCCCAGCCAGGCCAGCATATCAGCTTCAGCATCCATAGCGGCGATGGTTTGCTCAATCACCCCGTTCAACAGACCTCGCCAGCCAGCATGAACGGCGGCCACCTGCCCGCCCGCCCGGTCGCACAACAACACCGGAAGGCAGTCAGCGGTTAACACGGTACAGACAACACCAACCTTGTCGGTATAGGAGGCATCAGCCTCACAGCCCTGACGGACAATCGCCGCATCGGCCGAGCAGGTTCCATGCACCTGGGTGAGCCAGCGCGGCTCCTGAGGGAGCTCAAGCTCAGTCAGCAAACGGCGGCGATTCTCAGCCACCGCGGCGGGGTCATCGCCGACATGATCGCCAAGATTGAGACTGTCATAAGGAGGCAAGCTCACCCCGCCACGACGGGTCGTGGTCAGAGCGCGAACTCGCTTAGGGGCAGGCCAGTCAGGGATGATGAGTTCAAAGTTCACAGTTCACAGTTCACAGTTCACAGTTCAAAGTTCAAAGTTCAAGGTTCAAGGTTCAAGGGGCATTGGGCTTCGCCTGGGTTTCACCAACCGCAAGGGACTCCTGGCGCGATGAGGGTTAACCACACCAATAGTCCAAAAGCACTCCTTTAAACTTTGCTCCTTGAACTTTCAACTGCTTTGCGCATCCTCGCGCAACACGACGATCAACCGCTGCATATCCTCGGGCATCGGGGCCTGCCACTCCATATAGTCACCGGTTTGAGGGTGGTGCAAACCAAGGCGTGAGGCATGCAGCGCCTGACGGCTGAAGCCCCGTAGCATCTGCTGAAGTCGCTCTCCGCTGGCAGGCGGCAGGCGCAGCCGCCCGCCGTAAACCGGATCGCCCACCAGGGGATAACGCAGGTAAGCCATGTGAACCCGGATTTGGTGGGTGCGGCCGGTCTCAAGTCGGACCTTGATGTGGGTATGAGCGCGAAAGCGCTCCTCGACCCGGTAATGGGTTATTGCCGGCTTGCCGCCGCTGCGGACTACGGCCATACGCTTACGATCCACCGGGTGGCGACCCATTGGCTCATTGACGGTGCCGCCACCTGTCAGCACACCGTTGACCACCGCATCATACTCGCGGGTGAATTGGCGCGCCTGCAATTGCTCGACCAGTGCCGTTTGCGACTCCAGGGTCTTGGCCACCACCAACAGGCCGGTAGTTTCCTTGTCCAGGCGATGGACGATACCTGCGCGGGGCACGGTAGCCAGTTGCGGGGCATGGTGCAGCAGGGCATTAAGCAGGGTGCCTTGCCAATTGCCGGCGGCCGGGTGCACGACCAGGCCAGCCGGTTTGTTGATCACCAGGATCGCCTCGTCCTCGTAGACGATTTGCAACGGGATCGGCTCAGGTTCGAATGCCGTCTCCACTTCGAGCTTCGCCTGCACCACGATCTCCTCCCCACCAAAAAGCTTGTCACGGGGGCGCATTGGCCTGCCATCGACCAAAACGGCCCCATCCTTCACCCACTGCTGCAGGCGGGAGCGGGAAAAGTCGGAGAACAGCTCCGCCAGGATCTGGTCCAGCCGCTTTCCGGCCAGGGTGTCAGGTACCCGGGCCTGAAGCCTGCGGGTCTCACCGGAAGGCTCATTCTTTGTCGTATCATTTATTCCGGCCGATGCCATAGGTATACTTGCTCTTTCTCAGGCATTGCCTGCTCAATGATAAAGTTACGGATCCTATGCGTTTTTTCAGAATACTGTCCATTTTTTCCCTGATGCTTCTCGTTGGCTGTTCCAACATGAATCAGGACGAGACCGCCGAGTGGACTGCGGAAAACTTCTACCAGACCGCCAAAGAGGCGATGGACAACGGCGATTACATGAACGCCATTAACTACTTTACCCGACTGGAAGCGCGTTTCCCCTACGGTCGCTATGCCCAGCAGGCCCAGTTGGAAACCATATACGCTCACTACAAGAGCGATGACCCGGCCTCTGCCGTGGCGGCCGCCGATCGCTTCATCAAGCTGCATCCGCGCCACCCTAGCGTTGACTACGCCTATTACCTGCGCGGCCTGTCCACCTTCGACCAGGGGCAGGGACCTATTGGAAAGATGTTTTCCCAGGATCGGGCAGAACGCGATCCCGCCAGCCTGAGAGAGTCGTTCAACTACTTCAAGGAGCTGGTTACCCGTTACCCGGACAGCCGTTACACGCCTGATGCCATCAATCGCATGTCGGAACTACGCAACGCCCTGGCCCGGCACGAGCTGGTCGCGGCCGACTACTATCTGCGCCGAGGTAGTTATCTGGCGGCGGTCAACCGCGCCAAATACGTGGTGGAGAACTACGACCGCTCCAGCGCCATTCCCGATGCCCTGGTGATGATGGTCAAGGGCTACCGCCTCATGGGGATCGAGGATCTTGCCAACGACGCATTGCGTGTCCTGGAGCTGAACTATCCGGACAACGAGGCCCTGGTTGTGCTCAAGGCAGACAAAGGTCCTGCCCAACCGTCAGCAGAACAAAAACCATAACTGCAGGGAGAAATACGATGTGGGATTTTTTTGAAACGGTGCGCCACCGCCACTCAATCCGCAAGTACCGGCAGGACATGGCGGTCGAGCAGGAGAAGCTCCATGCCATCCTGGAGATGGCCTGTGCCGCCCCCTCCGCGGGAGACCTGCAGTCGTATCACATTTTCGTCATTACCGATGAGAAACAGCGCCAGCAGCTGAGCGAGATCGCCAGTGGCCAGTCCTTCATCGCCGAAGCACCGGTGACCCTGCTGTTCTGCAGCGACCCGCAACGCGCAGCGAAACAATACGGGGAGCGAGGCGAGCACCTCTACGCCCTGCAGGATGCGACAATTGCCGCCGCCTATGCCCAGCTGGCAGTTGTCGCGGCGGGGTTGGCCTCAACCTGGGTAGGTTATTTTGACAATGCCAAGGTCAAGCAGGCCTTTACTCTGGCACCGGGTCTTGAGCCTGTCGCCGCGCTGAGTATCGGCTACCCGGCAGAGCTGCCGGAAGAGACGCCGCGGCGACCGTTCGGCGAGGTGGTAACACACCTCTAACGGCTGAAGCGGCTTCCTGCCCAGCGATTTGCAGTAATACGGAGCAAGACCCCACCCAATCGCTGCAGGAAGCCGATTCTACAATGTCTAGATTGCCTCGGGACCCTCTTCCCCGGTACGGATACGAATCACCCGCTCCACGTTGCTGACAAAGATCTTACCGTCACCGATCTTGCCGGTGCGGGCAACACTGATGATCGCCTCGACACATTGATCAACCATGCTGTCATCGACGACCAGCTCGATCTTCACCTTAGGCAGGAAGTCGACCACATACTCGGCCCCGCGGTACAGTTCGGTGTGCCCTTTTTGACGACCAAAACCCTTCACCTCGGTAGCGGTCATCCCCGCCACGCCAATCTCTGACAACGCCTCGCGCACATCATCCAGTTTGAAGGGTTTGATGATTGCCTCAACCTTTTTCATATCGTATTTGATCCTTATTGGTTATTGGCCTGAGAACCGGTACAGGATATCAGGAAATTCTCGGTAACGTTCAACCACGGCGCCCAAAGCCCGAAGTGATTGGGTACCGTCGATCCCGGCCGAAAGCGCGGCGGGTAATTCGTACCCCGGGAGGTGCCTGGCGGCGCTTGTACTCATTGGCATCCACCATGCGAATCACCCGGCGCACTGTGGCACTATCGTATCCGGCCGCCACGATATCCTCGGCACATTTATCCTCTTCCACATACATCTCCAGGATGGTATCCAGGAGGTCGTAAGGTGGCAGGCTATCGCTATCCTTCTGGTCCGCAGCGAGCTCTGCCGAGGGCGGGCGGGTAATCACCCGTTCCGGGATCACCGGTGAGATCGCGTTGCGATAGCGGGCCAGCCGAAAGACCAGGGTCTTGGGCACATCCTTCAGTGCACCGAAACCACCGACCATGTCGCCATAGAGCGTGGCATAGCCAACCGCCATTTCGCTCTTGTTACCGGTGGTCAGCACCATCTTGCCCTTTTTGTTGGAGATCGCCATGAGCATGATGCCCCGGCAGCGTGCCTGAATATTTTCCTCGGTGGTATCGGGCTGACGACCAGCAAACTCGTCCTGCAGACTCTCGAGAAAGACCTTGAAGGCCGATTCAATGGGGATTACCCGGTAATCGACGCCCAGCAATTCGGCTTCGGCACGGGCATCGTCCAGGCTAATGTCAGCTGTATAACGCGATGGCATCATTACCGCCTCGACCCTCTCGGCACCGATCGCATCGACCGCCAGGGCAAGTGTCAGGGCCGAATCGATACCGCCGGAGAGCCCGATGACCACCCCGGGAAAACCGTTCTTTTCGATGTAGTCACCGATGCCCAGCACCAGGGCATTGTAGACACTGGCCTCTTCGCTGAGCTCGACAGCACAGACACTGGCCTGCGGGATGACCTTTTCGCCCTCGACATGAAACTCGGCTAGATAAAGCCCCTCTTCGAAAGCGGGCGCCTGCTGGGTGATATTGCCGTCGCTGTCCATGACGAAAGAGCCGCCATCGAACACCAACTCATCCTGCCCCCCGACAAGGTTGACATAAAGCACCGGCACCTGCCCCTCGGCCACCCGTTCACGTACAGCCTGTTCGCGCTCGCGCCCCTTGTAAATATGGAAAGGGGAGGCATTAATATTGATGATGAACCGCGCACCGGCAGCACAAGCCTGGGCGACAGAACCAGGTTGCCAGATATCCTCGCAGATGGTCAGCCCCACCGGTACGCCCTTAATATCCACCACACAAGGCTCGCTGCCGGCACTGAAATAGCGTTTTTCATCGAACACGCTGTAGTTCGGCAGATGCTGTTTGTGGTAGGTGGCCACGGTCGTATCGGCACGCAGCAGCGAGGCGGCATTGTAGACACCGCCCTTGGCCGCATGTGGATAACCAAGGATGATATCGATATCGCGAATCCGCTGGTTCACTCTCTGAAGCGCCGCCAGCACCCGGGTGTAGAGCCCAGGGCGCAGCAGCAGATCCTCCGGTGGATAACCGGTGAGGGTCAGCTCGGGGAAGACGACCACATCCGCCTCGAACTCATCACGGGCACGCTCTGCCGCGGCGATCACCTTCTCGGCGTTGCCCTCGACATCCCCCACCAGCATGTTGAGCTGGGCCATCACAATGCGGATTGCTGTCATTCTGAAAACACCTGAACGCCAAGTGCGCCAAGACGCAAAGTTGATTATTGCGGGTATCGCATCAAATGCTATTTTAGCCCTGTGCAGTGTCAGTGAGTTCCGGGAACCGTGCTCCCCGGAATGCTCAACTCCAACACAACCGTGTGGCTATGAATCATCATAGCTGTACCGCAATCACCGAAAATACGTTTCTTTGCTTCCTCTGCGTCTTGCGCCCTTTGCGTTGAAAGGTTGATTAGCGCTTTAACGCGCCGCCAGCACTTCGGCCATCCGCGCGCCCATTTCAGCAGGGGAGCGGACCACGGAGACACCGGCTTTCTCCAGCGCGACGAATTTCTCATCGGCGGTGCCCTTACCCCCGGCAATAATGGCGCCGGCGTGGCCCATGCGCTTGCCTGGAGGAGCCGTGACACCGGCGATATAGGAAACCACCGGCTTGGTGACGTGTTTGGCAATGAACTCGGCGGCTTCCTCTTCGGCGGTGCCGCCGATCTCACCGACCATGATGATGCCCTCGGTCTGCGGATCGCTCTCGAACAGGCTGAGGCAATCGATGAAGCTCATACCGTGGATCGGGTCGCCGCCGATGCCAACACAGGTGGACTGGCCGAGCCCGGCCCGGGTGGTCTGGTGTACCGCTTCGTAGGTGAGGGTGCCGGAACGGGAGACAATGCCGATCTTGCCCTGCTGGTGAATGGAACCTGGCATGATACCGATCTTGCACTCACCGGGGGTGATCACGCCGGGGCAGTTGGGGCCGATGAGGCGCGACTCGGAGCCCTTGAGTGCCGCCTTGACCTTCAGCATGTCCATCACCGGGATACCCTCGGTGATACAGACGATGGTTTGGATGCCGGCGTCGGCCGCCTCGAGGATCGCATCGGCGGCAAACGGCGCCGGCACATAGATCATGGTGGCATCGGCACCGGTTTCGGCGACCGCATCGTGCACCGTGTTGAACACCGGGCGGTCCAGGTGACGGGTACCGCCCTTGCCCGGCGTTACACCGCCGACCAGGTTGGTGCCGTAGGCAATCGCCTGCTCGGAGTGGAACGTGCCCTGCTTGCCGGTAAAGCCCTGGCAGATCACCTTGGTGTTTTTATCGATCAAAATCGCCATTACTTAGCCCCTCCTGCCGCAGCGACGGCCAGTTTGGCGGCCTCGGTCAAACTCTCGGAAGCCTGGATAGCCAGGCCACTCTCGGCGAGCATCTTGCGCCCCTGTTCCACGTTGGTGCCCTCGAGGCGTACCACTACCGGCACCTTGGCATCGACCTCCTTCACCGCAGCGATGATCCCCTCGGCGATGAGGTCACATCGCACGATGCCGCCGAAGATATTCACCAAAATGGCCTGCACCTTCTCATCGGAGAGAATAAGCTTGAACGCCTCGGCCACC
>JBFEWO010000137.1:0-7488 GCA_041546305.1 Thiohalomonadaceae bacterium
AGATAGATGGCCTTGGCATCGGCCACTTGCTCGACGGAGAGCTGGTAGCGTTGCAACGGTGCGCCGTCGGTGGTCAGCACCTCGCGAATCGCCCGCAGCGGTACGCGGAAACCACCGCTGGCAATGGTTTGGTACATCTGGGTGACATCCAGCGGGGACATGGCCACCGCGCCCAGCACACTGGAGGCATAGGGTGGAAAGTGGTCGCCGGCGCCCAGCTCGGTGGCCTGCTCCAGCACCTTGTCGACGCCCAGCTCAAGGCCCAGGCGGGCGGTGGGAATGTTGTAGGAGTTGGCCAGGGCGCTGCGCAGCGGCACTTCACCATGATAGGTCTTGTCGTAATTCTCGGGGGCCCAAGGCTCGCGTCCCGGCTCTTCCCAAACCAACGGGCTGTCATCCAGCGGGGTGATGAGGGTGTAGCGATGTTGCGGATCCGCGAGTGCTGTCAGATACACGGCCGGTTTCATCAGCGAGCCGATGGGACGGCGTGCATCGAGGGCCCGGTTGAAGCCCGGGTAACTGGGATCGCGGCCACCCACCAAAGCCAGCACCTCGCCGTTTTGTGAATCCGTCACCACCACGGCCCCTTCCAGCCGTTTGTCCTCGCTCTTGTCTATGAGGGACAGCCGTTTCACCAGTGCCGATTCGCCAGCGGCCTGGGTGCGGGGGTCGAGGGTGGTGAAGATCTGCAGTCCCTCCGAGCGCAGATCCTCCTCCTGGTAGTACTCAAGCAACTGGCGGCGTACCAGACCGAAGAAGGCAGGGTAGCGTGTGGTGCCCATGGAGGGCTTGTCACCCACCCCCAGCGGTTCGATTTTGGCTCTCAGAAACTCATGTTCACTGATGAACTGTTGGTCACGCATCAGGCCTAGCGCGAGATTGCGACGCTCCAGAGTCCTGTCGGGGCGTTTGTGAGGATCGTAGAGCTGGGGGCCTTTGACGATCCCCACCAGCATCGCCGACTGGGCGAGACTCAGTTCGTTAAGCCGTTTGCCGAAATAGAACCGGGCGGCAAGGCCAAAGCCATGAATGGCCCGATTTTTATCCTGGCCGAGGTAGATCTCATTGATGTAGGTTTCGAGGATCTCCTCCTTGTCATAGTGATACTCCAGGAGCAGGGCCATCAGGGCTTCATTGAACTTGCGCTTGAGGGTGCGCTCGGGGGTGAGGAAAAAGTTCTTCACCAGTTGCTGCGTGAGGGTACTTCCGCCCTGTATCTCCCCGCCTGTGATCATGTTGACAAGGGCACGGGCGATCCCGCGGGGGTCGATCCCGATATGGGAATAATATCGACGGTCCTCGACCGCAAGGAGCGCATTCACCAGATCCGCCGGGACCTCGTCGAGCTTCACCAGGACCCGGTCCTCGTTGTGGCCAGGGTAGATGCCGCCAATGTATACCGGGTCGAGTCGTGTCAGGGTCACCGGTGAGCCGTCAGTACGATTGGCAAGGGTTTCCAGGTTGTTCGAATAGAATTCAAGATGCAGCGCCTGGGAGGGCTGCGCGCCGTCCCAAAACACAAAGGGCCGGGTCACCACATCGAAGTCGTCACCGTGGCGCTCGAAGCGGCCAGGTTCGTTCCCCCGCAACGGTTGTTTATAGCCGAGCCTTTTGAGTTCCTGGGCAAATTCGTCCGCGCTCAAGTGAGCACCGGGAAAGAGGTCGAGCGGTCGGGCATAGACCCGTGACGGCAGGGCAAAACGCCGCCCTTCAAACTGTTGGCGTACCTGGAAATCGAGATAGAGTGTGTACAGGGCAAGCCCTGCCAAGGCCGCAGCGAAGAGCTTGAGGGCTGTGCGCTTAAACCGGGAGCGTTTACGGGATTTGCGAGGGGAGGAACTCATGGTGATATGGCCTGTAGTCCGGCGAGACAGGCACCGGCCGCTCGGTGATGAAATTGTGGTGCAATCGCTTTAGCTGACATGAAATGCGGATTATTATGCCATAGCCTGAAGGTGAAAACTTCCACGCTGGTCTCGTAATGGAACCTGGGTTAACAAGTTGCCAAGGAAACGAGTGCGATGTCGAGTGAATATATTTTTGTTTATGGCACGCTTCGCAAAGCCGGGGGAGCGGACATGCACCGAGTTCTGGCAAGGCACGGTGAGTTCTGCTCGGGGGCGGTGATGCAGGGCAGGCTCTACGAAATCGAGGCTTACCCTGGCGCGGTACCCTCCGATAACAAAAACGATAAGGTCTATGGCGAGCTGTATCGGCTCCTGGACAGTGTCATGGTATGGCGGCAGCTGGATGAATACGAAGGGAGCGCCGAACACTTCCCCGAGCCACGGGAATACCTCCGACAACAGGTCAGCGTCCTGCTGCCGGACGGCGAGCATGTACCCGCCTGGGTGTATCTGTATAACCACGATCTTTCATGCTGTGAGCAAATCCACTCCGGCGATTACCTGCATTTTCTTCACGGAAATAAATAAGGGCGGCGAGCAGGTTGTGCCTTGCGAAAAAGGGGCGCAGTGCTTAACTGGAGTCAACTGCGTTTTGGCGCTTTGACCAGCTAGCTGCCTGTTGGGCATGAGGAGGAAGCATGAGCGACTCTCCAACGGTGCCGATGAATGACCCGTTTGTCACATCGCTGCTGAAATATGCCCTGCTCGCCCCGTCGAGCCATAATACCCAGCCTTGGTGGTTCAAGGTGAGTGGGTGCAGGATTGCCCTCTACGCGGACAGGACGCGGGCCCTGCCGGTGAATGACCCCGGCGACAGGGAGCTCACCATCAGCTGCGGTTGCGCCTTGATGAATCTGCGTCTGGCAGCAGCAGAGATTGGCCTGGAAGCAACCTCTGTTCTGTTGCCTGTCGCCGAAGATGAGGATCTTTTGGCGGAGGTTGAGATGGTGGCCTCGGATAACCCCTCCCTGAAAGAGACGGGGCTATTCGCCTGCATCGAGAGACGCCGTACGTACCGTAAGGCGTTTGAGGTGCGCGAGGTCCCTGCCGCCGTGGTGAAGGCGCTAAGTGATGAGGCTGCGAAGGAAGGTGCATGGCTTCGTGTCGTTGATGTAGATGAAAAGCGCCAGGAGGTAGCGGTGCTGGTGGCCGAAGGCGATGCGATCCAGTGGTCTGACCCAAGCTGGCGCCGCGAGCTGGCCGCCTGGATGCATCCGCGCCGTCAGGGGGACGGTTTGACGGTGCCGGGGCTGGTGGCGCCGGTGGTGCAGTTCGCGGTGCGAAGTTTCGATATGGGCAACGGTCTCGGCGCGAAGGACAACAAGTTGGCGGATGAATCGCCGGTTCTCGCAGTGCTGGGAACCGAGGGCGACGCTGTGGTGGACTGGCTCCAGGCCGGCCAGGCATTGCAGCGGGTGCTGCTCCTGGCATGCAGTCAGGGCTTGCAGGCCTCCTACCTCAATCAGCCGATCCAGGTCGCTTCGCTGCGCCCGAGGCTTCAGCACCTTATCGGCCGTCACGGTTTTCCGCAAATTCTGCTGCGGCTGGGCTATCCGGCCGAGGAGGTACCCGCTGCCCCGCGTCGTCGTGTTACAGAGGTGATTGTGGACTAATCCAGCCGTTGGCTGTCGGGCTGGCGGATTTCTTCTGTGGCTGCCAGCTGAATGGTCTTATTCAAGGCGTGCTGTAACCGCTGCTGGTTTTCCCGCTCTTTGCGCTTGATTCTCAGGTAGTCGGTCTCGTCCATCTCGTGCAGCTGCTCCGGGTAGTTTTCGCTTTGTCGGAACCAGCTAATCAGAGCCGCCTGATAGCGTGCGTCTTCGGGGAGAGTGCGGGTGCTGAGGTAGCTATCGACGGCAAGGTGGTAGCGCATGATATTACGCTCGATAACGCCTCTGATACCTTGCACATATTGCCATTCTCCGTCCTGTTCTGTCCGGCTGAAGCCAACCTTGTCACGACCAAGCGTGCTTAGGTAGCCCCGCGTCAGAAGGGTGCTGAGGGTGCTTGGACGATAGGAAGAGTGGATGTGAATTAGGGTTCCCTCCTCTACCTGCTGCACCTGCAACTCCAGGCGATAGTCGCGGGTATTCACTGGGCCGCGATCGGCAAGCAGGTGTATCGCTAGCACTCCATCCGTTGTTCTGGAGGACTGAAAATGGTAGGTCATCTCGAAACTTTCTTCAGGAGACTGGTAGGTCTTTCGACCGCTGTAGAGAGTGAGCACTTCCTTTTCGTCATCTTGTTGATAGGTACACGCCTTGACGTTGAAGTGCAGCGGCATGAACTGACACCAGTTCTCCACCTGAGCCAAGGAAGCCGCGACCTCACTGAAGGGATGAGCAATGATGCTGGCAACATCAGCACTAAGCTCCTCGCCTTGTTCAGAGGAGGCAAGGCTGATGGTGGTGTCGGGCAGTGTCGTGCCCATCCCGTTTCGGAGTTCCTCGTAGCGTTCAAGGAGCGAGGTTTCACCCAATACCGCCGAGGAGATGAGCAGGGTGAGAAGGCCGAGGCTGGACCTTAGGCATAGGGTAGAGGGCAAGACGGGCTCCGAAGCGGGTGCAAAACTCACCATTAGAGTATTGGTCAAAAGAGAAGTTCGTTCAAAGGATTGGGTGGACATAATTAGAGAACGGGATTGGCTTGCACTAGAGCCAGAGGGCCATCCGGGGAAAAGCCGAGTGTTTGTCTTGGAAAGTAGAGCATTCAAAGTGAGAAACGCGTTGGTCCTGCTAACACAGTTCGTCATGGCCGGATGTACCGCCATTGAGACGTCTCCCTATCCACCACAATGGCCAGGTACGGTCAGGCTGGATGGGAAATGCCGTGAGATTAGCGGTGTGTACCAGAGCCGTGCCGAGCATCAAACCTATCAACATCCGCAGAGTGATAGGTTGTTGGCGATAATGCTTTTGCCTGTCAGCCCAAGGCTTGAGGGTGTGTCTAGCGTTTCCCTGAGAGTGCAGGCGGATGGGGCCTTATGGATCAGAGCCTATGATGAAGGCCAAGCGTTGCTAACCGAGCATGTTTATCCTGCGGATGGCGGGATATTCAGATGTAATGACGGCGAGCTGGAATTTCTGCCAGCGAAAAAACCAGGAAGAGAGCGGGCTGCTGATACTCCCATGGTTGGCGTCACCTGGGAGCGAGTGACTCTCAGGAAAGCTGCAACCGGTGCCCTGGTGATGCAAACTGCCAGCGGTGCCACGGGCATGGCGTTCCTGGTGGTGCCAGTCCATGCCCGAAGTGTGCAGTGGTATCTATTCATGCCTGCCAGTACGCCGCCGAAGTAGTGTGAAGCTTTGAGGTTCAATTAATGACACTAAGGATATTTACGGCTGTGATGGTGATGGTTGCCGCAGCCGGGTGCTCGACGATGGTGACGCATCAGACGGCAACAACCAGCCTGGAGAGCGCACAGGCCTGCTGCGATGCAATGTCACAGTTCAATTACTTAACCCTGAAGGGGGAAGCGGATATCCAGATCAATCTTGATGCCTCCTCCGCTGCATTTAATTTTCCCACGGGAAAAAGCTACTTTGTGGGTTTTCTCCTTCGCGAATGGGAGAGCGCATATAAAATCACTATTCAGAGCTTTGCCCTGGGTGAGGTGATCGACAAGGCGCATATCTTCTACCCCCAAATCGATCTCCTTGATGAGCGTTTCAACCTGATCTTCAGGAGCGATCCGAAGATGTTTACCCTGATCAAGGCCGGATTTTCGGAAACTGCGTCAAAAACCCGGGGCTTGCCCGTCAAGCTTGAGGGCGAGATTGTGATCGACAGGCCCTCAATGAAGTACATGGTGGTGTATACGACCCCGGCGTTGATGCGCGAGCGAAGTCCCTATGCGGTACAGAGACTCACCCCCGTTATCTTGCCGGGTTTGGTAGGTGCAATTCCGACCGGCACAGAGACTATCTCAATCCCCCACTCCCCATTCGGGCTTCTGTTTTTCGAACTGCAGCCTTAATATCCGTCTGAAATCTCGCTGTTCATGTGCTTAAGTTGCATTTAAGTTGCAAGAGTTAGTATCTAACTGTCGGCAACGGCACCGATTTTTAATGACGTTGGTCGTGGTGTGTCTGGAGTCAGGGGTTTTGGTGGTACGAGTAAATATAGGATTCATGCGTGTGAAGAAGCCTTTCTTTTTGTCGGCGGTAATTTTCATTGGTTGGTGGAATCCTTTGGGGGCGGTGGGTGAGTACACCGAACCGGAGATGGTCGCTTTGCCGGCGGGTGATTTTATGATGGGAAGCGCAGAGTCAGAGGTAGGGCGCTGTGCCGATGAGGGCCCGCAACGCTGTGTGGATATCTCCGCCTTCAGGATTTCCAAGTACGAGGTAACGTTCGATGAGTGGGATGCCTGCGTTGCCGATGGCGGTTGTGACCATAACCCCGGTGATGATGGCTGGGGGCGTGGCCGGCGGCCAGTAATCAATGTCAACTGGTGGGATGTGCAGCAGTACATCGCCTGGCTGAATCGGAAAACCGGGAGGCATTTCAAGTTGCCCAGCGAGGCCCAGTGGGAATATGCTGCCCGGGCGGGAACCGATACCCCCTTCTCCAGCGGCGAGTGTCTTGGCACCGATCAGGCCAATTACAACGGCGAAATCCCTTATGGCGACTGCCCGAAAGGTGATAACCGGAGGCAAACCCTCCCGGTGGGAAGCCTGGCACCGAATCCCTGGGGGCTCTACGACATGCACGGGAATGTATGGGAATGGACGGCGGATTGCTGGGCAGATAGCTATCAAGGAGCCCCTGAGAATGATACCCCGAGGTCGGCTGATTCTGACTACTGCGTCGAGCGGGTCGTCAGGGGCGGTTCGTGGCCTTTCCACGGGGTCGTGCTGCGGTCTGCATTTCGTGACAAATACTACGTGGAGAGACGCAACAACAGCCTCGGTTTTCGACTCATTGAGGAATGAGCCGTTGAGCAGGGGCTTTGGCGAAAACAAAGCCCTATGACCCTCATTTAGGAGTAGTTCTTGATTCTAAAGCGTTCACTGGCGGCCTGGGAGAGCGAGGCGTTCAATGCCGTATTCAAGGCGGAGCTCGAGGCGGTAAGCGCTGACGAGTTGCCTCTGCAGCAGGGGCTATCCCTGAGCTCGTCGGTAAGCGCCGAGCCTTTCCAGGTGATGGTAATCAACGCCTCGGCAGATGAGGAGCGGATACAGGTCAAGGCAGGTATTTTCTTCACTGGGATCATTGCCGGTTGCAGTTGCTCGGACGATCCCAGTCCGACAGACCGTCAGTCGGAGTACTGCGAGGTGGAATGCGTCATCGACAGAAGAAGTGGTGAGACGACTGTGAGGCTGCTGCCTGGTTAATTGGCTCAGGCTCTCCAGTATCCCTTGTTGCCAGCGATGCCCTGGGCCCCGGCCCTGATGGCCTCGGCCTCATCGTCCGCGCTGACGCCCCCCAACGCATAGATCGGCAGGGTGAGCTGCGCGGTGATTTCGGCAAGCCCCTCCCAACCGATCGGCGCAATGTCCGGGTGGGCGCTGGTATAGCGAATTGGCGAGAGGACACCAAAGTCCGCTCCGATGGCTTCCCCCTGTCGAAGCGCCTGCAG
>JBFEWO010000163.1:0-5927 GCA_041546305.1 Thiohalomonadaceae bacterium
CTGTGCCAGATATCCTTGGCGAACCCGCTCAAAAAAGTCGATCTGTTCCCGCTCGAAGCGATCCGGTGCGCTGCGTTCACCTGCCCGAGCCAGTCCCTGCGCCACCGGAAGGTCAAGAAACAGCGTCAGGTCGGGGCGTAGCTCGCCCTGGACCCAGCTTTCGAGCTGGGCGATCCGCTCTGTGGCAATGCCGCGGCCGGATCCCTGATAGGCATAGGTGGCATCGGTAAAACGATCGCAGAGCACCCAATTACCGGCCGCAAGAGCTGGCAGAATCCGTTCATGGAGATGTTGGGCACGTGCGGCAAACATCAGCAGTAGCTCGGTGTCGCTGGCCATCTCATTGTTGCGATGATCGAGCAGCAGCTCGCGAATGGCCTCACCCAAAGGGGTGCCACCCGGCTCCCGGGTCAGAACCACATTGACACCTGCACGCTGAAGATATTGGTGGATGAAGGCTAGATTGGTGCTTTTACCACTTCCTTCGCTGCCTTCCAGGGTGATAAACCGTCCGCGCATCGGTTTCCGTACTCTTCTAGGTCGTTGTAAATTAGACCCTGATCCTACCCGCCAGGCGGCAGACGGGCAAAAGAAAAATCATCCGGTTTAGGCTGTTTCGGACTCTTCTTCGCCTGCTTGTGCCTGTGGCAGAAGTTTTGCCATCCCCTCCTTGAGCTGTTTGACGAACGCTGGGGCTTCGACTTCCATGACGTGTTCAATCACCCATTTATTGTCACTGCCACCCATCACCTGATCAGCCAAGGTGCCCAGGTAACGCAACATCTGATAACTGGGATCTCCGTTGACGACCGAGAACTCCGAGTAGCCATCAAGATGGTGATTCAGCTTCTCGATAAAGGCGCTTTGATACGCATCGCTCGGACCAAGCTCTTCGATCTGATTTTCGACCATGGTTCCAATCAGGTGGCTCGCCAATGCCTGGGTGAAGCGCTGGCGCTGTTCACTATCCAGCTCATCATAGGCAATGCGGTCGGAAAGCTGGATTAAGAAAATTACAAACTCGCCAATTAATTCAAGAAGTTGAGCGTTGCTCTTAAAGTTAAATCCCTCATTGTACATCTTATTAGCAGTGCCCGAGGCCATTTTCCAGACGTTCATGCCCATGGCACCAGCGATCGTCTCAATGGACTTCGGCTTGGATTTGTTATGCCAACGGGTTCTGATACGTGCCATGTTGATTCCTCTATGTCGTTGCCGTCCTGCGCGACGGCCTCACCTGCTTGGCAGGGGTCAGTTCGTCATGCTAGCCTAGCCAAAGTCCGAGTGAATTTGTCAGCTATACAATAGTGATTCAGGCAATACCATGGGGTCCGGTTATGGCAAATGCAAGCAACATCGAAACGGCTCAGCTGGTGGAAACGGTACAGCACAACTGCCACATCTCCGATGCCCTGCACGCCCGTAATTACTCTCTTTGCATCTACCTGCTAAAAATGCGTGAATTCTACCGTTGGGAGCAAGGATTTGCATTCGGAGAACGCCTGCCAAAAGGCCCCTTGGGGGAATGGCTGACCGCTCGTGAGCATCTATGGGCTGAGCTGGAAGATAAAGAGTACAGCCCGTTGGAACTGGCGGAGCAAAACTATCAGCCCTTCGACAGCCCGGCGATAAACGAGAAGTTGTCATCGCTTGGGCTGGTCTATAGCGGCGGGTACTGTGGCGCCAAGCCCCATTTCTTTATTGCCGAGTTGGAACGGAGCATCTCCCAGGAAGGAACCCGGATCTATGTCTCTGGCAAGGAGCTTGCGCGTGAAATCACGGCCCCACCAGCCCTGAGCCTGGGTAATACGATCTTCCTGCGCCGTGAGTCACTGCGACGTATGATCTGGGAAAAACTCGAAGAGTGGGGCTGGCAGGACAAGGAGCGGCCCATCGCGCGAGCCACCAGCCTCTACTCCTTCAGGGATGACCTGGAGATCGCCCTCGAAGCCATGACTAGCGATGAGATAGACACCTTGCTAGAACACGAACTTGGCGAGATCCAGATCGGCCGGGAACTTGGCCCCGACTGGGAGGAGATGCTCGCCGCCCTGCCCCGCTCCCGCGCCGAATTCCAGCTC
The DNA here is from genome assembly GCA_041546305.1 of Thiohalomonadaceae bacterium. Taxonomy (GTDB): domain Bacteria; phylum Pseudomonadota; class Gammaproteobacteria; order Thiohalomonadales; family Thiohalomonadaceae; genus JBFEYJ01. The sequence goes on from JBFEWO010000163.1 coordinate 2,082, forward strand.
CGCGCCATCCGCGATCACCTGGTCGACTGCCGTCGCACCCTCCCCTGGCTACTGGAGCAGGGTCGCGATGCTGCCCTACACTTTTACTTGGCCAACTTCACTACTATGCGCAAGGAGATCTTCCCCGCCTTAAGCATTGCCTATGAAAAATGGCTCGAAGGTGATGGAGGCAAGGCACTCTGGGAGACAGTCAAGCGCGGCGCTGACCACTGGCAGGCACAGGCGGAAACAGCACTTTCCATCTATAGGCAGCATGAAGGCGAGGACAGCAAAGCATCGATGAAGGCGCTGACCGTGCTCGATAACGGTATTCGCTTATGACTTTTCATCTGTGTCGCTATGGCGACGATCCGCATCTAAATAAACCGACGTGTCAGCAACACCAATAAAAAAGGCCCGCATCTAGCGGGCCTCTTTCAAATCGTCAAGGTTTGGCTACCGATTAGTAACCACCCTTACGACGGCTCTCCGGCAGACCACCGATCTTGGCGGCTTGCTTGGAGGGCTGCATCGGGAACAGGGTGTACAGGTCTTTGGCCTGCAGTTTCTCGCCCCACTTGTCGGACATTGCCTTGACGATATTGCGGTCGTTGGGCTGGTTGCCGTTGTTGTTGATGTACTCGTCACGCAGGAAGTTGATCAGGTCCCATGACTTCTCGGTCAGGGTAACACCTTCAGCTGCGGCGATAGCGGCTGCGACATCCTCGTTCCAGTCTTCGACATTCAGCAGATAACCATTGTCATTGGCTTCAATGGTCTTGCCGTTTACTTCGTAAGCCATCGTTTTCTCCTATCTCACTAACTCTATTAGTAATTAACGAAAAATTAAATCACGCTATTTTAAACAGTCTTGTGTGCAATGAACAAGCCACAACCAAGTTTCTTGTTCTCATGAGGACCAACACCGATCTCCTGCAAACGAACGGCATCATCGATGGGCAGGTCCGCTACCATCAGGCTTCGGGTCACCATCGGACCATCGGGGGTATTGATGGTAGCCTCCTTGCCGCAGAGTACCTTCTTGAAGCGCAGGCCCGACTGTTTGAGCTCGGCCGCCAACTCAGCAATGAACTCATCCTCACCCTGCTCCGTAGAGGAAACTGCTACATATCGGGCATAGAGGGTGGTACTGGTACTGAGCAATCGGATATTGCTTTTACCTACAGCCATTTCGTTACCGGCGACATTGAGGTTCTGGCCGCTGAGGGCCTGACTGTCCTGCACGCGATGCTGGGGCAGTCTCAGAGTCAGCTTGGTGCGGCGGGAAAGGTAGAGCACCTCATCCTCACCCTGGGGGCGTTCCCAGCCATTGCCTGATTCAGCAACATGTATCAGGTGCAAGCCGGCCTGCTCCTCCCCGCTAAACCAGGGTAGTGCTGTCTTTACCGCCTCGGAAAGGGCGTACGCATGGTCTACCGGCAGGGCCTTGCAGGTAATGCTGAATGAGACGTCGACGACATCCTCGGGGACGACGAAGTATTCGACATCGTTATTCTCTTCTTGCCAGAACATGGTTACTCCGCAGGAATCTTGCCACGCAGGACGTCACGGTCATACCACCAATCGCCTGCAGGTACTAGTACGTCGAGAATAGCCGCCAGGCGAGGCAGGAACTTGTCCGGTTCCTTGAGCTCAAGACGATCCATCCAGATATCGAACAGCTCCTGGTTGTCACAAGCACCATTGGTATGACGGCGGGCCACCTGCCCAAGCAGCTGACCAGTGAAGAACAGCAGGTCATCTCGCTGCTTGCCATCGGCACGCAGGTCGACCAGGTAACAGGCGGTGGCGGCGGCCACGGCGGCACCGTCGGAATGGTCCGGAGTCTCCTCGACCAGATGTTGCAGCATGGCGACGCTGAGCTCAGGGTCGATGGGATAGGTCACGCCTAGCCAGATGCCATGTACCAGGGCCTTTACCGCATCGTCCTGCTCTGCCTGATAGATGATATCGCAGGCTTCAACCGCCTGAAGCCACTTCTCATTGGAGATGGCGATTTCGAAGGCCTCTTTGCCGGCTTTCCATGCATCCTTGTTGCGATCCACCAGGTCCAGGAGGATGTAACCGCTATCAAGCAGCGGTTTCAATCGATCGAGGCCGGTAGCAGTCTGCAGCTCTTGCTCCAGCTCCGACAACCGGTTGATCAGCAGCTCGCTGGACTTGATGGCATCATTGGAGCACTCGGCTTCGCTATGGTGATCGTCTAGGTTGAGATATTTCACAGAGGATACCGTCTTTAATATATGGTTTCGTTCAGAATGCTAGACTTTTTGTCAGGTAAAACTTGCTTCAAGCCGATCTTCCCAATTTTCTGGGGTGTCGGGATAAGGCGGCTTAACGTCGATGCGGAAAAACATCTCGGTTTTGGAGCGCTCTTTTACTACCTCTAACAGCTGTTCGAAGTTCTCCAGCTGGGGGTTCTGGATCAGAATTTCACTCAAATACAGCATGGGGAGACCTCTAGATTTGTAGTTGTCACCTTATATGTGTCCGAACCTTTCCTATCTCAAGGATTCCCGTGGTACAGAATGCGTGGGATGATAGCATATTAGTAGTGGTGCACTTTGTGCAGCGCCTTAATAGGTGCACTATTAAGAACCGATAACACTGCCTCTGCCTAAAAGCTATGCATATCACTCTATCTCCTCTGTGAGTATGGTTAAGTTAATATGTCACATCAAATCATGAAGATATCTGATTGTATTTAATGGACTTAAGTAGTTTTTATGTGGATATAAGGTCTATTGCTGTTCGTTTTTGTATATCCCCTTGTGGATATGCCGCTACCCCTTCCCCCTCCCATCAGACAGGTTTTATTGCCCCATAAGTAACTCCTAAAATTTCGCCCCATATTGGGAGACCCTTATTGGGGCTCTTCAATCCATGCAGGATTTGTATGCAGTACCTGTAGCCTTTGGTAAGTCGCACCTGAATTGGTCGGGTCGACCCATTGCCCATAAGTCTGACGGGAGTAAATAGTAAATGGCTAAAAAAATGCACGACACACCTATGCTTGACCAGCTGGAAAGCGGCCCATGGCCCAGCTTTGTTACCGGCCTCAAGCGTCTGGCTAACGACAACGACATGATGGTTGACCTGATGGGTCAGCTGGAAACCTCCTACAAAACCCGTAAGGGTTACTGGAAAGGTGGTACAGTAGGTGTTGTAGGTTACGGCGGCGGCGTTATCCCCCGCTTTACCGAGCTGCACGACGAGAACAAGAAGCCCCTGTTCCCGGCTGCTGCCGAGTTCCACACCCTGCGTATCATGCCGCCTGCCGGCATGCACTACGATACCGCGACCCTGCGCAAGTTCTGCGACATCTGGGAAAAGTACGGTTCCGGTCTCATCGCTTTCCACGGTCAGTCTGGTGACATCATGTTCCAGGGCTGCACCACCGAAAACGTTCAGCCTGCATTCGACGAAATGAACGAGATGGGCTTCGACCTCGGCGGCGCTGGTCCCGCTGTCCGTACCGGTATGTCCTGCGTTGGTGCCGCTCGCTGCGAGCAGTCCTGCGCCGACGAGCAGCGTATCCACCGCACCCTGGTTAACGCCTTCCTCGACGACATGCACCGTCCGGCTCTGCCCTACAAGATGAAGTTCAAGGTCTCCGGTTGTGCCAATGACTGCATGAACTCCATCCACCGTGCTGACTTCTCCGTGATCGGTACCTGGCGCGACGACATGATCGTTGATCAGGCCGAAGTGAAGGCCTTCGTTGAAGCCAAGGGTCGCAAGTACGTTGTTGACAACGTCATCAGCCGTTGCCCGACCAACGCCCTGTCCCTGAACGACGACGACACCCTCGACGTCGACAACAAGGCCTGCGTGCGCTGCATGCAC
>JBFEWO010000207.1:0-1885 GCA_041546305.1 Thiohalomonadaceae bacterium
CATGATCATGTCCCACAGGCGACGCGCCTTGATGGTCTTGTAGATCTTGCAGGCGACCAGCCCCTCGTCGTTGGTGATGTAGGCGTCCTTGATCGGCCACTCGCGCCAGATCACCTGGGAGGCGTCTTCGAGATCGATGCCATCGAGCTCCAGCTCCTTGGGGCCGATGGGGAAGGCCAGCTGCCAGTCGGCATTGGCGATGACCGCCTCCATGAATTCGCGGGTGATGAGCAGCGAGAGGTTGAACTGGCGCAGGCGCCCGTCCTCGCGCTTGGCCTTGATGAAGTCCATCACGTCCGGGTGGCCGACATCGAAGGTGGCCATCTGCGCGCCGCGGCGGCCGCCGGCGGAGGAGACGGTGAAACACATCTTGTCGAAGATATCCATGAAGGAGAGCGGCCCGGAGGTATAGGCACCGGCGCCGGCAACGAAGGCGCCCTTGGGACGCAGGGTGGAGAACTCGTAGCCGATACCGCAGCCGGCCTTCAGGGTCAGGCCCGCCTCGTGCACCTTGCCGAGGATGTCGTCCATGGAGTCACGGACGGTGCCGGAGACGGTGCAGTTAATGGTGGAGGTGGCAGGTTTGTAGGCCCAGGCGCCGGCGTTGGAGGTGATGCGGCCGGCCGGGATCGCCCCGTGGCGCAGCGCCCACAGGAACTTGGCATGCCATTCGTCGCGCTTTTCGTCGCTCTCTTCCACCTCGGCCAGGGCGCGGGCGACGCGCTCATAGGTCTCGTCGATGGTGTTGTCGATAATCTCGCCGCTCTTGGTGGTCAGGCGGTATTTTTTCTCCCAGATGTCCGTCGAGGCGGGCTGAAAAGGAATGTCTGTCACGGTGGTGGAAACAGCTTTCAGGTGGGCGCTGCTTTTGCTCACGTAGTTTCTCCCTCGTTATTAGGTCTTGGAAAGGCTGCCGCTTTCCTGCGGTATAGTGGTTTACCCATGAACACTAGATGTTGTGTTATGGCGGATAGGTTAGGTATTTATCACATTTGTGTCAACAGAAAACAGACCGTCAAAACCTCAGCGTAAACCACTGTATTTGCTAGCATTTTATACACAACACCTGATAATTCAGTAACATAGAATCGTGAACTTTGTGAAACTTTGCAACACTATATCTTGTGGCCCTAATATTCCAGGATTTTTGGGATTGAGCACACATGTGAGTACTTACCAACCCTTTTTCCTCCCTTGGGATAATGCCGCCTGAATGGGATAACCGCGCTGTTTGCAAGGCCTTGAAGTCGTGCAGAAACGCTCCTATATGTCCGGTATCAGCGCTTAAAAGAGCGCATAACTCAACGGAAAAAAGGAGGTATGTGTTATGAGTTTGGTACGTTACGAACCCTGGGGCATGCTGGAGCAGATGCGCCGCGAAATGGACCGCATGATGGGCGAAGAGAATGCCGCCACTGCCAGCGACTGGGTGCCGGCGGTAGACATTCGGGAAGACAAGGATTGCTTTACCATCACTGCCGATGTGCCGGGCGTGAACGCCAAGGACATCGAGATCCATGCCGAGAACGGCATGCTCACCATCCGCGGCGAGCGTGACAGTCAGAAGAAGGAAGAGCGTGAAGGCTACAAGCGCATCGAGCGCTCCTACGGCAGCTTCTTCCGTCGCTTTACCCTGCCCGACACCGCCGACACCGACAAGATCAGTGCCAAGGCCGATAACGGTGTCCTGACGGTGACCATTCCGAAGCATGAGAAGCTGCAGCCAAGGAAGATTGCGGTGGAAGGGTGATTTGATTGGTAGTAATGGATGGAAAGCCCCGCGGAAGCGGGGCTTTGTGTTTTGGGTCGCTGACGCGACGGGTAATTGAATGCGGGGATTTCGCCCCCGCGCGGCGAGGTACTTTTGTTAAGTCAAAAGTACCCA
>JBFEWO010000115.1:0-9124 GCA_041546305.1 Thiohalomonadaceae bacterium
AGGCCCCGTTCGATGCGATCCTTGCCGCGGCGGCGCCGGCACAAATCCCGGAAGCGTTGCTGATACAGCTGGCCGAAGGTGGAAGGCTGATCATCCCGGTTGGCGGGAACGGTCAGCAGCAGCTGCTGTCCATTTATCGTCACGGCAATGAATTCAGGCAGGAGGTGCTGGAAATGGTCAGTTTCGTTCCGATGCTTTCCGGTGCAGACAGATAGGTATGTGACGGATGCTGGATAGGTCTGATGTTTTCGTCATCCCGCTAAGGAGCCCCCTGGCTAAATGAAACTCTTTTCTACCATGTACGACAAGGTCTTGGTCTGGTCACGTCACCGCCACGCACCTCGCTATCTCGGGGCGTTGAGTTTTGCTGAGTCCTCCTTTTTTCCCATTCCCCCGGATGTGATGCTGGCACCAATGTCGCTGGCCTGTCCGGAGAAGGCCTGGCGGTTTGCCCTGTTGACTACTGTGGCTTCGGTATTGGGAGGGATGCTGGGGTATCTCATCGGTGTTTTTGCCTTTGATCTGGTTGAGCCACTGATTAGCGGCAGCGGCTATTGGGAGGCCTACCAGCGTGCAGGCCAGTGGTTTGAAACTTGGGGCTTCTGGGCGATTTTCCTCGCCGGTTTTTCACCGATTCCCTATAAAATTTTTACTATCAGTGCCGGAGTCATAGGGATGGCGTTTTTTCCCTTTGTGCTTGCTTCGGCGATTGGCCGAGGAGCACGCTTCTACCTGGTCGCCGGTCTGATGAGGTGGGGTGGTCCCGGAATGGAGCAGACGCTCCGAACGTATATTGACCGCATTGGTTGGTTGCTGATTCTTGCGGTCATCGCTGTTTATTTCCTGGTCATCAACGGAAGCAATGCCTAGTCGACGCCTCTCTCGATGGATTTTGGTAATCGTTGTCGCTGCGGGTGCTCTGGCAGGCTGCGGGGAGATGAGGCCGATCGGCGAGCGCCGTGATCTGATCGTTTATCGTGTCGAGGCTGGCGATACCCTTTACTCGATTGCCTGGCGCTACGGGTATGACCATCGCGAGATCGCTGGCTGGAACGCCATTCCCCCGCCTTATACCATCTATGTTGGTCAACGAATTCTAATTATCCCTCCCTATCAGGCCACACCACGCGAGCCACCGGAGCGCACAGGAACTCCAGCCGCAGCAGAGGTATCGGGCAATACGCCGGCGATTGCTCAGGGAGCGAAGATTGATCGCACAGCTCTCCCTGCAACGACCAAACCTGCCACTTCGTCATCCACTGCAGTCCCGCGCAAGGTTGAAACCAGCGGGCAGAGTCGCCAGAGGGGCAGTATCGGTTGGCGCTGGCCGACGAACGGTACAGTTCGGAACAGCTTTGGTCCCGATGCTGGCAGAAAGGGGCTGGATATTGCTGGTACACTGGGGCAGCCGGTGCTCGCAGCGGCGGCAGGGAAAGTGGTTTACAGTGGCAATGGCCTGATAGGGTATGGAAATCTGGTCATCATTAAGCATGATGACCGCTACTTGAGTGCATATGGTCACAACCGCCGTTTACTGGTCAAGGAAGGAAACGAAGTGAAGCAGGGAGAGCAAATTGCCGAAATGGGAGACAGTGGCAAGGAGGGGGTAGTCCTTCACTTTGAAATCCGCCACGACGGCAAGCCGGTGGATCCGTTACGATATCTGCCAAGGCAGGGTACTTGAAGAGGCCGGGTATGGAGAAGCGAGAGACGGTTCGAGAAGAGGATGTTCCGGAGGAAGCGGAAGAGTTGCTCCCTGAGGCTGAGACAGGGGAAGCCTTATCCCTGGGGACCCTGGATGAGGAATATGATGATGAGATCGACTTCGAGGCGGGGTTCGTCTCGGAAGGACAGCTCGATGCCACCCGGCTCTACCTGAACGAGATTGGTTTTTCCCCACTGTTGAGTCCAGAGGAGGAGGTCCATTACGCCCGCCTGGCCCAGCAGGGTGACGAGGCAGGGCGTCGGCGCATGATTGAAAGTAATCTGCGCCTGGTCGTGAGCATTGCCCGCCGATATCTCCACCGTGGTATGCCCCTGCTGGATCTCATTGAAGAGGGTAATCTTGGTCTCATCCGGGCGGTAGAAAAATTCGATCCCGAGCGCGGTTTCCGCTTTTCTACCTACGCCACTTGGTGGATCCGCCAGACGATTGAACGGGCTATTATGAACCAGACCCGTACCATTCGCTTGCCGATCCATGTGCTTCGGGAGATCAATCTTTACCTCATGGCGGCACGCCACCTCTCCCAGACCTTGGACCATGAGCCGACCACCGAAGAGATCGCCGAGATGCTCGATAAGCCAATCGAGGAGGTGAAACGGATGATGGGGCTCAACGAGCGGGTAAGCTCGATGGACTCCCCTCTGGGACCGGATGCGACGGACGGCTCACTCATCGATGTTATCCCGGATGAAAACAATCTCGACCCTTCGGTGCTGCTGCAGAATGAGGCGATCAGCAATAATATCGACGTCTGGCTGAATGAGCTCTCCGAACGCCACCGTGAGGTGGTGGAGCGGCGTTTTGGTTTGCATGGTTATGACGCTTCGACCCTCGAAGAAGTGGGAGAGGCTGTGGGAGTGACCCGAGAGCGGGTACGCCAGATCCAGATCGAGGCGTTGAAGCGCCTGCGTAAAATTCTCGAAAGCCAGGGCTACAGCGGGGATGTGCTGTAACAGATCATGGCTCTAGGATGATAGCTGCACCGACCCGGCGTCCCTCGCCGGCAAGCACGTTATAAGTACGGCATGCGGCAGGAGTATCCATCACCTCATAGCCGATACCCAATGAAACCAGGGCAGCCAGTTGTTCGCCGACCGGAAAACGTAGTTGTCTGCCCGTTCCCAGCAGCAACACCTCAAGTCCCAGCTCGGCAACAGATGACAGGTGCTCGGCTTGGAGTTCTCCAATGGTGGCGAGTGACCAGTGCTTGAGCAAACGCCGTGGGCTGATGATAAAGCTCTGCTGCAAGGTAAGCCGACCATCCTCATCAACACCATCCTCGGCACGGGGCGAATTGATGACTACCGCGTCGCTGTGACAGGCATGAATCGTGTAGAGTCCTTCGGAGAGTTCTCGGCTGAATTTCATGGATTTTTCCCGTAAGAATAGGGGCTTATCTGTTTCCTGCCGATTGACAGGGAATTACGGCGCCAGTAATGTTATCAGCTTTCGTCCTGCCAGGACGAGCCCTCGCCAAATGGCCGGGGTCATGCCATTTCGGATACCGCCACATTGATAGAAGAGTTCCAGAGAATCAAGCGCTTGCCGCCCTATGTCTTCGCCATCGTGAATGAGCTGAAGGCAAAGGCCCGGGCGCGTGGTGAGGATATTATCGATTTTGGCATGGGAAATCCGGACCAGCCGACGCCAAAGCACATCGTCGACAAGCTGGCGGAGGCCGCGCAGCGCGGCGATACCCACCGTTACTCCATGTCCCGGGGCATTCCGCGTCTGCGTCGTGCCATCTGCAGCTGGTACAAGGAGCGCTTTGCTGTCGAGCTCGACCCGGAGACAGAGGCCATCGTCACCATCGGCTCCAAGGAGGGGCTGGCGCATCTGGCGCTGGCCACCACCGGGCCGGGCGATGCGGTATTGGTGCCCAATCCGGCCTACCCGATCCATCCTTACGGTTTTGTAATCGCCGGCGCAGACATCCGCCACGTGCCGCTGGTGCCCGGCAAGGATTTCTTCGAGGAGTTGGAGAAGGCGATCAGGAACTCCTGGCCTCGCCCGAAGTTCCTGGTGCTGAACTTTCCCGGTAATCCTACGGCACAATGCGTGGAACTGGACTTCTTCGAGAAGGTGGTATCGATTGCCCGCGAACATGAAATCTGGGTAATCCACGATATCGCCTATGGAGAGATTGCCTTCGACGGTTACCGGCCGCCGTCTATCCTGCAGGTGCCTGGGGCCAAGGAGGTGGCCGTCGAATTTTACTCCCTGTCCAAGACGTACAATATGCCCGGTTGGCGCGTCGGCTTCATGTGCGGTAACCCGACCCTGGTGGGCGCGCTGGCAAAGATAAAATCCTATCTCGACTATGGCATGTTCACCCCGATCCAGGTGGCGGCCATCGCGGCACTGGAAGGGCCGCAGGATTGCGTGCACGATATCAGCGCCATGTACCAGAGCCGTCGCGATGTGCTGTGCGACGGCCTCAATAACATTGGCTGGAAGGTAGAAAAGCCCAAGGCAACGATGTTTGTCTGGGCGCCGATACCCGAAGCCTATCGTCACCTGGGTTCACTGGAGTTTTCCAAGAAACTGCTGGAGCAGGCCAAGGTGGCCGTTTCTCCCGGTATTGGCTTTGGTGAGTACGGCGACGACCATGTCCGTTTTGGCCTTATTGAAAACGAACACCGTACCCGCCAGGCCATACGCGGCATTCGTGAAATGTTTCGCCAGGATGGCCTGATTTGATTTTTCCCCTGTTCGATACCAAGAGTTCCCCTGAAACGATGCGTCCTGTTCAGAAATCATCCAAGCTTGCCAATGTCTGCTACGACATCCGTGGACCGGTCATGGCTCATGCCCGCCTGATGGAGGAGGAGGGGCATCGCATCATCAAGCTCAACCTCGGCAACCTGGCGCCGTTTGGTTTTGAGGCCCCGGAGGAGATCCAGCAGGATGTGATCCTCAATCTGCCGCAATCCTCGGGCTACTCCGACTCCAAGGGTTTGTTTGCTGCACGTAAGGCGATCATGCACTACACCCAGTCAAAGAAGATTGCGGGAGTAGGGATCAACGATATCTATATCGGCAACGGTGTTTCCGAGCTCATCGTGCTGGCGATGCAGGGCCTTCTCAACAATGGCGACGAGGTGTTAGTGCCTGCCCCGGACTACCCGCTGTGGACTGCGGCTGTGAGTCTCGGCGGCGGCAAGCCGCGCCACTATGTCTGCGATGAGGGGGCCGGCTGGCTACCGGACCTGGATGACATCCGTCGCAAGATCACCGAGAACACCCGTGCCATTGTCATCATCAACCCGAACAATCCGACCGGGGCGGTCTACCCGGACGATCTCCTGCTGGAGCTTGTGGAAATCGCCCGCCAGCACCAGCTCATCGTCTTCGCCGATGAGATCTATGACAAGATGCTCTACGATGGGCTGAAGCATACCTCCATCGCCTCGCTGGCCGATGATGTGCTGTTTGTTACCTTCAACGGCCTGTCGAAAAACTACCGCGCCTGTGGCTACCGTGCTGGCTGGATGGTGGTCTCCGGCGAACAGAGCCATGCGCAGGACTATATCGAGGGGCTGAATATCCTCTCCTCGATGCGCCTCTGTTCCAATGTCCCGGGACAGTTTGCCATCCAGACCGCGCTCGGCGGCTACCAGAGTATCGACGACCTGGTCGCGCCGGGTGGGCGGCTGCGGCGCCAGCGCGATCTTGCCTGGGAGATGCTCGACGCCATGCCGGGGGTTAGCTGTGTCAAGCCTCAGGCAGCGCTTTACCTGTTTCCACGGCTCGACCCGACCATGTATCCTATAAAGGACGATCAGGCCTTTGCCCTCGAACTGCTCAAGGACGAGAAGGTACTGATTGTGCAGGGTACTGGTTTCAACTGGGTGAACCCGGATCACTTCCGCATGGTCTTTCTGCCTAGCGGTGATGATCTGCAGGAGGCGATGACGCGCATCGAGCGTTTCCTCCACCACTATCGCAAGCGCCACAGCTGAGCCATCGTTAGCCGGCTGCGGTATGAGTTTCAGTTAACAAACCCGCTCACCACAGCGATGCGGACGCCCGCGATAGCGGGAACCGCCTTGCCGTGGTGATTGTTTTTTTATGTCAGATGATAGAGAAGAATGGTCATGAATCCCGTTAAAGTCGGTCTGTTGGGACTGGGCACCGTCGGCGGCGGCACGGTCAACGTCCTCAAACGCAATGCCGAGGAGATCGCACGTCGCGCTGGGCGCGGTATCGTCGTCTCCCACGCTGCGGCCCGTGATATCAGCAAGCCGCGCATTTGCGACACCACGGATATTGAGCTGACCGTGGATCCGGCCGAGGTGGTCGAAAACCCGGAAGTGGAGGTGATCGTCGAGCTCATCGGCGGCGATGGCCTGGCCCGCGAAATGGTGTTGCGAGCTATCGCCAACGGCAAGCATGTGGTGACCGCCAACAAGGCACTGATCGCCAAGCACGGTAACGAGATCTTCGCTGCGGCCCAGGAGAAGGGCGTGATGGTCGCTTTCGAGGCAGCGGTCGCCGGCGGTATCCCGATCATCAAGGCGATGCGCGAAGGACTTTCAGCCAACCGCATCGAGTGGCTGGCGGGCATCATTAACGGTACCGGCAATTTCATCCTTACCGAGATGCGAGACAAGGGGCGCGATTTTGCCGATGTCTTGGCCGAGGCGCAGCGCCTGGGCTACGCCGAGGCCGACCCCACCTTCGATGTGGAGGGGATCGATGCCGCCCACAAGCTGACCATTCTTGCCTCCATCGCCTTCGGTATCCCGCTGCAGTTCGACAAGACCTTCACCGAAGGGATCAGTCACATCACTGGCGAGGATGTGGCCTATGCCGAGGCGCTAGGTTATCGCATCAAGCATCTGGGCATTGCTCGACGCACCGCCGGCGGTATCGAGATGCGCGTTCATCCGACCCTGATCCCGGAGCGTCGCCTCATCGCCAATGTCGACGGGGTGATGAATGCGGTACTGGTACAGGGTGATGCGGTCGGGCCGACCCTCTACTATGGTGCCGGTGCCGGCGCCGATCCCACTGCCTCGGCGGTGGTGGCCGACATCATTGATGTAACCCGCACCCTGACCTCCGATCCCGAGAATCGGGTGCCGCACCTGGCTTTCCAGCCCGATGCGATCACCGACATCCCGGTCCTGCCAATGGATGAGGTGACGACCTCCTACTACCTGCGTATGCAGGTGCAGGACCATCCGGGCGTGCTGGCCGATATCACTCGTATCCTCAGTGAGGCGCAGATCAGCGTTGAGGCGATGATCCAGAAACCCTCTGTTGATGGTGGCTATAGCGTGCCGCTCATTTTGCTGACCCATCAGGTGGTCGAGGCGAAAATGAATGATGCGATTGCCAGGATCGAGGCGCTCAAGGCAACCCAGAGCCAGGTTGTGCGTATCCGCATGGAGCCTCTGGGCTGAACTGACACCAATTAGAGAATGAAAGGGAAAAGGGGGCGTAATGCCCCCTTCTTGTCGGTGCATCACGTGCTCTTGTTTTGACGGTTTTTCTCAATGCCACAGTGTTCATTAACCCTGCTGCTTTCAGATCTCGAACGACATTTACCGGAGGGTGCTGATTGGCCGCAGTTACCGGCACTGCAATTGTTGTTGTCTAAGGGACAAAGGGAAAGAATGCCCGCGGATTTATCCGCCTCCCTGTTTGACCTTTTCCATCTGCGGCTCGAGGAGCACAGGGACTGGCCGGTGGCCTCCTTGAGCGCGCTGGGGGACGGTTTGGCCGCCAGCAGCGGCTGGTGGCTGCGTGCCGATCCGGTTCATCTGGTGGCAGACCGTGACCAGCTTTATCTCTCCGCCTGTCATGTCCTTGGCGTCACCCAGAGCGAAGCGGAGGAACTGGTTAAAGAGCTCAACCGAACCTATGCGGCGGATGGCTGGGAGTTCATTGCGGTGACGCCCCAGCGCTGGTACCTGCGCTTGCCTCAGCCGCTGGCGATGCGCACCATTCCAACCTCTGGCGCAATCGGGCGCCGGGTGGGCGAAGTGCTGCCGCAGGGCGAAGACGCGCTGGTTTTCCAGCGGGCGATGACGGAAATCCAGATGCTGCTGCATACCAGCCTGGCTAATACCCGACGAAGCGAACAGGGATTCCTGACAATCAACAGTCTCTGGTTCTGGGGAGGCGGTGAATTGCCGGAAGCGGCGGGTGAGTCTGCTTGGGATCGTATCGTGGCCGATGACCCGCTGCTGCTGGGGCTGGCCAGGCTCCATGGTGTCGAGACGGCGACAGCCGCGGCGACTCCACTGAGGTTGGGGGCCGGGGAGGCGAAGGTGCTATGGCAGGCGGACGTAACATCGCTTGAGTTGGCCGAACGGGAGTTGTTTGCTCCGCTGGTGGCGATGCTTCAGTCGGGGGAACTGGCGGAACTGGTGCTTGTGTTGCCGGGCTACGGGCGTTGGCATATCGATCGTGCCGCATTGCGGCGGTGGTGGCGACGTCGTAAGCCACTCTCCGCATTACTGCAGGTGTCCGGCTGATGTATCGGAGTACCCACCATATCATCCGACGCGAACCGGCATCTGTTCCTGCAGGGTTTCCCTCTGACCTTACACCATTGCTGGCGCGTGTCTATGCCTGCCGTGGGGTGACTTCTGCCGAGGAATTAAACCACTCGCTGGAACGCCTGCTGCCGTTTCAGCAGCTCAAGGGCATCGATGAGGCGGTTGGCCTTCTGGCCGAGTCCCTGATCGAGCGCTGGCGCATCCTGGTGGTAGGAGACTTTGATGCCGATGGTGCTACCAGTACTGCCGTGGCGGTGAAGGCGCTACGAATGCTTGGTGCCGCCGAGGTCGATTTTCTGGTACCCAACCGTTTCGAATATGGCTATGGCCTAACGCCGGAGATCGTCGCTGTCGCCACTGAGCGTTCACCTGACCTGATTGTCACTGTCGACAACGGTATCTCCAGTATTCAGGGGGTCGCAGCGGCGCAGCAGGCGGGGATCAAGGTACTGGTCACCGACCACCATTTACCGGGTGAGTCTCTTCCCGCCGCTGAGGCAATCGTCAATCCCAATCAGCCCGGCGACACCTTTGCGAGCAAGCACCTGGCGGGGGTGGGGGTGATTTTCTACACCCTGCTGGCCCTGCGTGCCCGCCTGCGGGAACAGGGCTGGTTCGGCCGGCAGGGGATCGCCGAACCCAACCTTGCCACCTTGCTGGATCTAGTAGCGCTAGGGACTGTGGCGGATGTCGTGCCGCTGGACCACAACAATCGTATCCTGGTGGCGCAGGGGCTGGCGCGCATTCGTGCCGGTCACGCCTCGCCCGGTATTCAGGCCCTATGCGAGGCCTCCAGGCGCGATATGTCAAGACTTGTTTCCAGCGATCTGGGTTTCGGCCTAGGTCCGCGTCTCAATGCCGCCGGTCGCATGGAGGACATGAGCATCGG
>JBFEWO010000083.1:0-11931 GCA_041546305.1 Thiohalomonadaceae bacterium
AGTGACGGTTCCGGCCTGCTGACTGCCTGGTTGCTGGCAATGACACTGCCCCCATGGGCCCCCTGGTGGATTGCCGTGGTCGGCGCAGTATTCGCGGTGGTTGTCGGCAAACAGGTATTCGGCGGCATTGGCCAGAACCTGTTCAATCCGGCCATGCTTGGGCGTGTCGCTCTACTCATCGCCTTCCCCTTGGAGATGACCACCTGGGTCAACCCGCAACCGCTGTTCACCGAGGCTGCACCCGGTTTTATCGAAAGCCTTTCGATCACCTTTGCCGGTGTGCCGAATATTGATGCGGTCAGTGGCGCCACCGTACTCGGTCACATGAAAACAGAGATTGGACGAGGCGTCCCCCTTGCCGAGGTGTTGCCCGGCTTTTTCACCCTGCAGCAGGGCGCCATGGGTGAAATGCGCGGCAGTCTGGGCGAGACCTCAGCGCTGTTGATTCTGCTTGGCGGTATCTTCCTGCTGCTGCGGCGCATGATCACCTGGCATATCCCCTTCGCCATGCTCGCCACTGTGGCGCTACTCGCCACGCTGATGCATCTTGTCGATCCGACCCGTTACGCCGATGCCTCCGTGCACCAGCTCAGCGGCGGCCTGATGCTGGGGGCCTTTTTTATCGCCACCGACCCGGTGGGCTCGCCCTCCACACCGCGTGGGCAGTTGCTGTTCGGCGCCGCCTGCGGCGCGCTGATTTACATCATCCGCACCTGGGCCGGTTTCCCCGAAGGGGTCGCCTTTGCCGTGCTGATCATGAATGCGGCCACGCCGCTGATCGATCACTACCTGCGTCCGCGGATCTATGGACGCGACCGTGATGGCAGCCCGCTGGATTACACCCAGGGCAAATTTGCACGCCGCCTGACCCGTTATGAAGGGAGGAAACCGTAATGTTCGGCCACGGTGTACTCGAACCCAGCTACAGAAAACGTACCGCCTACCAGGCGATGCTGCTTGGCGGCATGGCCACACTGGCAAGCGCCGTGCTGGTGCTGGGCGATCTGGAAACCCGCGATACCATCGCCCTGCGCCAAGCGGAGGACCTGAAGGCATCTCTCAGCCAGGTGGTGCCCGATGCGGTGCATGACAACGACCTGCTGAGCGATATCCTTACCCTGCCACCCGAACGAGAAGGTGCAAAGGCGGTCAAGGTCTATCGGGCCCACCTGGACAATCAGATCAGTGCCGTGGCCTACGAGGTCGCCTCCAACGGCTATGCCGGTCCGATCACCTGCATTATGGGGGTGGCGGCCAATGGCGAGATCCTCGGTGTCCGGGTGCTGGCCCATGCGGAGACACCCGGGCTCGGCGACAAGATCGAAATTGCCAGGAATGACTGGATCACTTCTTTCAATGGCCGCTCACTGGCCAACACCAGCAGCCAGCAGTGGCACGTGAAAAAGGACGGCGGGGACTTCGACCAGTTCACCGGTGCGACGATTACCCCGCGTGCCGTGGTGAAAGCGGTATACGAGGGTATGGCCCTGTTCGAGGCCCACCGCGGCACCCTGCTTGCGGTAAACGATGCTGAATCCAACCTAGAGGGAGGCCAGAGCCATGAGTGATACCACCGCGATAGACTATCGTCGCATCATGCGGGACGGCCTGTGGGACAACAACGTGGTGTTCTCGCAGTTGCTCGCCCTCTGCCCGCTACTGGCGGTCACCGGCACAGCCACCAACGGCCTCGGTATGGGTATCGCCTCACTGGTGGTGATGGTGCTTTCCAATCTGGTGGTCGCGTTGTTCCGCGGTATCATCACCCCGGAAGTCCGCATCCCTGTCTTTGTGTTGTTGATTGCCGCCATCGTGACGGTAGTCGACATGCTCATCAATGCCTGGCTGCATGAACTGCATAAAGTCCTCGGGCTCTTCATTCCCCTGATCGTGACCAACTGTGCCATTCTCGGTCGTGCTGAGTCCTTCGCCTCACGCGAGACCGTGCGTGCTTCCATTGTCGACGGCTTTGCCATGGGCGTCGGTTTTACGATTGCACTGGTGGCCTTGGGGGCAGTGCGTGAAGTCCTGGGGGCAGGGACTCTGTTTGCCAATGCCTCACTGTTGCTTGGCGACTCCTTCAGCTTCCTGGAAATCACCTTAATCCCGGACTACCGCGGTTTTCTGATCATGGCCCTGCCCCCTGGCGGCTTCCTGTTGATGGGTTTTCTGATGGCTGGAAAACGGGTTCTCGATGCGCGCCAGTACCGTTACAAGGAAACCGTAGATCCAGCACTCGCCACGGCAAAATCCGGTGCTTGAGGAGAGTAACTTTAATGCGTATATCCGTAACCTATGCCGAACCCAGGAAGCAATGCTGGCTCGAACTGGATGTTCCTGAAGACACCAATGCCGAAGACGCCATTCGTCTTTCCGGTCTGTTGCAACGCTTTCCCGAGATCAATCTGGAAGAAAACAAGGTCGGTATTTTCGGTAAGGTGATCAAGCTGGAACAGATGCTCAGAGAAGGCGACAGGGTGGAGATTTACCGTCCCATCACCGCCGATCCGGAAACGGTTGAAAGACGTGATGTGGAAGACTGAATAGACACTTCAAGCCACCTGCCATATTCGCCACTAGGAAGCCGTCGTAAGCCTTGTGGTAGTACAAACCTATTAGAACATGTAGGGAAACTTCAGGGAAAAGGTAAGGTCCGGGGCATCATCGGTCAGGCCACTCCCCACACTGCTGATCATGGAAAGGTGCCTGGTCATCGCATAGGTGACACCGATACCGAGTGTAGCGGAATTGGCCTCGCTGCCAATGATATCCTGCCATGCACCGCCCTCGTCACGTGTTTTGCTGACACTGGTTATCGCCTGCGAATACGACATATTCATACTCAACTTATCATTGAAAGCGAACGCGATGCCCACCCCGTACTGCCAGGTGTTACCAAGGTCGACTTCACCTGGCTGATCGCCGGCCTGAATCCGGATATCGTCAAAATTTTCACGTCGGGTATAGTTGTACGCGATATTCGCGAAGATGATCGCCGGGTCCAGAGTCCTGACAAACGAAAAACCAGTGGTAACTGCCCTCACCCCGCTTCCGGTAGGAAGTTCCGCGGGGACTTCAAGCACAACCCCGTCCTCGGATGTCGGGTACTCCACTGTCGATACACCGTAGGGATGTTCACCCGTCGGTGCCGTCACAGACAGGTTCCACACCACATCGGGATTGTTTTGCCCTTCTTTGAGCAGCTGATAGTTCATCCCGAGAGACACGTCACCAAGTGTGGCATCGCGGGTAACACTCTCTTCACCGACGATAGCCGCTGACCCACCGGCCCCGCCCTTTTGGTAGTTCGTGGTACGCTGAACAAAAGGAACGTTGAGATTGAGGTTCATTCTGTCGGTCAGGCCGTAACGCGCCGAAAGATCGTAACGAAAAATATCGGTTTCCACACCTTCCAGTGCGATATTGCCAAGAAAGATCGCATCAAGCGCAAGAAATCCACTGAGGACCAGTTGTTTACGATCCGAATGGGAATACGTCACGCCAGCTTCAAGGATCAGATTCCTGTTAAACAGGGCATGCTCCTCCGTAAGCAGGGCCTCTACACTCTGACTTGGATTGGCTTGTTTGACATCGTTATTAGTGGTTGCTGCTGAAACCGTAGCCTCCCCGCTGTGACTTTCAGCCTGTGACAGTCTTTCCGCCACCTCCCTGTCAACTTGGCGCGCTTCAAGCGATTTATATAATCGCTGCAGTTTCTGCAGTTCCAAAAGAGAGGCATCGTATTGCTTCTTTAATTGCACATAGGCGTATTTGTTCTGCAAAGCACGAATTTTATCGTCGGATTTCACAGCCTTCTCATGAGCATCCGCCAGGGCATTGAGCTGCTCTTCCAACTGCTGAAGATGGGCGAGCTCTCGGGAAAATTGTTGTTTTAACTGTTGGGCTTGCTGTGATGTTTGCAGGGATTCTTGATTCTCCTCCTGAGCACTTACTGAGATGGGACAGGATAATGTAACCACGAACAAGGCCAAGAAAACACCAGATCGGGAGAACCGACAATTCATGCGACATCCTATGTTCAGGCTATTCCAGCCATACGGCAATGGTGGGGAGCTGGTCTAAAGATTGACCACTGAGAAAAGTAATAATTGAAAATATGTGTTAGTCAAATGCCCTGCCGGTGTTGTAACGAAGAGGCAGTTGCTGATACGGACTAGTTGACCAAGTCGCTGGTGTCACCAATGTAAACTGACGTCACGGATTCAGGCCACGCAGCGTACCTATCGCAGCCCCCATGCCTTGTTGTTGAAGGAACTGGGCCGACTCCTCTCCTACCACCACATTCATCTCGAGCTGATTGGAAATCTGGTGGCGATCGCCCAGCAGCATGATGGTTTGATAGACTCCTCTGCCAGTCACCCCATCAACGGTGCCACGAATGGACTGTTCCACTACGCCCTGACCGTCCATCTCAAGATGCACCACCGCGGCATTATCCTCCAGTGAAGAGTAACCGGACATGGCGACGCCGTTTTGGACCTCATCAAACGAAGCGAAGATGGGGCCTCCGTTGAGTGCCTCTTCTGCCGGCACTTCACTCAGAAAGTTGATCCTGGCAAGATTGTCGGTTGAATTGAAATCCCCAGCGGTCTGCACACTCTGCGTAATGCCACTGACATTGTTGATACCATCATTACTCACGTTACGATTGGTGGTATCCGCAAGCTCGCCCCCGTTATCGCCGATGACAACACTGACCGTGGGAACAAAACTCACCGTGGGAGTGACGGTGGTAAAATTCACGCTCATGGCAGCTCCGGCACTTAACAACGCTCCGTTGGGTGCATCCCAATTACTTTGCATCTGCACACCGAAATAAATCACCTGTGAGTTCGATGCCACATACTTGCCACGCATCTTGGCTAGTGCAGGATCAGAGACTACGCTCATTCCCGGCACCACCTCGCGGTCAACGCCATATGAGGCAGAGGAAAGCACCAGCATCACTGTAAATGAAATCACGCTGGCGAACGGTGTTGGAACGTGACATTTTTTCATCATGATCGCCTTCACCCCTCATCTTGTTCATCAGCCGCGGCTAGAAAAGATCTGCATAATTAAAACCGAAATCGAGCAACTCAGAGTCTGTGATTGGACCATTTGCCGCCAACCAGTGACGGGCGGTAGGAGGCTTCTTTACCTGAAGCAACTTGGTCTCACGAAGAAAGCCACTGCCAATCACCGCAAAGACAATATGTGACTCCCATGCTGCCATGAAGGAATCCAGAGGTAAGACCTTGTTGCCAAGTGCAGGGTCTGCGATAAAGACCTGTTCCTCTACAATACGTTTCAAAACGACAAAATGCTTGTAGCCATCCAGGTTCAGCATAATGATGGTGGGCACTCTGATCATGCGCAGGCGCTCCAGCGTGACCCGATACCCCCTTGCCCGCATACCTAGGGATTCTGCATAACGCTTCAGATCAAGTAACGAAAACCCCTTCTGCATAACGATTTTCGGGTCACTGACCTGCAACAGTCCTTGCATCACCGTGATTTCATCCACATCCATGCCATAGGCGTACTTGAGAATGGTCGCCAACGAAGCAGCCCCACAGCTGAAATCGGTCCGTTGACGAATCAAATTCTGATAACGCGCCTCGCTCATGCTGACGACCGGTTTGGTAATCGTTCCTCCCCCAGGGAGAACGCCAGCGAAGGAGATTTCGGCTCCTGTGCAGGGGGGAAGTATGCCGATGCCGAGTATCAGGGCGCCAAGCATGCGGAGTGACATTCGGTGCAGAGAACAAGGCTTTTCCATGAGCATTCTGCCATTTCTTGATATTGTGGGATGGCGTCCACCGCCCCAGGAAGCTCCTCCTGCATTAGGGCAGGAGGAGTTCCATTCTTCCGGTCATAACCGGGTGACTAATACTGAAGCTAGGGTGTCACCGACATAGATAAACTATTACTCTGGAGGTTACCGCTGCCCGAGGCCATATTGGCACCGATATTGCCGCCAGCATTCATGAATGCCTGATTGTCGAGCCGTACCGTATTGGTGGCGAAGGTGGTACCACCAGCACCGGCGCAGACACCACACTCGTCAATGACGAAGTAATCGACATTACCGGTAAACGTAGCCGCAAGCTCATAGATTGAGTTTTCATTTGCACCAATGCCGCCTTCATGCGATGAAGAGTAAAGGTTGGCTGGAGACGGGGTACCGTTGACCAGGAACGACCCGTTTTCCTCGTTGACGATATTATCCGATCCATAGTTACCCGACATATTTCCCTGACCAAAACCAGTCAACGGCTGTCCCTCAGGCGTGGCGAGTACCACCTCCGCAGACTCGAAATGCCCGCTGACAGCACCTGGCTCGCCGTTAATTACCGGCACGTATTCACCACTGTTGGAGGTGAAGTTCTCTGTGGAATACTGCTGAGTATTCACCGACGCTTCTGCGACGCGTGCACTGGCAATGGCAGAAGAGAAGTTGTTCTTCTGCAGGTTGCTGTTACCGACGGCAAAGTTGACTCCGATATTACCTGCGGAGTCCTGGAAGGAGTGCTGGCCGATCGTCGCATTATTGACCACAGCATAATTGTTGGTCGTGTTGTTGTTGGTATCCTGATGGACATATACCTCGGCATCAACCAGCCCGAAGACAAATGCACTATCGTCTGCTGAGGCCATAGCAGAAGCGTTGTCCTGCATATTGTTATCGCCTGCATTCATGTTGACAGCGATGTTACCCGTAGCCCCATTGAGCATATCGTCACTGGAACTGGCCTCATTGGAGAGGTTGAGATTTTGAATATGGCCGTTGTTTAGTTCACCATGATTCCCAGTATTGAACTGTTTGTTGTCGATCACCGCTACGGCCGAAGAGTCAGGCTCTAAAAGTCCTTGAACCGCAATGCCACCATTGATGGTGATTGACTTTGACAAAGAGAGACTTTTTGTCATCTGGACATCGACAAGATTCGTCGTGGAATGCTCAACACCGCCTGCAACGGCGGTCCCTGCTGATAGCAGGGTAGCAACGGCGAGTGCAACAGTACTTTTCCTGAATGTGCTGTTCATGACGTATTCCTCTTAATTCATTCACGATGATGAGATGTGCAATCGCCCATGACTAGGGCTGTGCGGGCGTGGGGACCACCGCCATGGAGAGACTATTGCTCTGGGTATTATTGGTTCCCGCCGACATATTGATGCCGATGTTACCAGTGGCTCCCATAAAGGCCTGACCACCGAGGCTGGCCGTGTTTTTGGTATTGACAACGACCTCACCGCCACAGGCATCCCCACAACTATCAAGCACCCATACAGGGATCTGACCGGTCAACACCCCACCCAGATTCACCTCGCTATTGGTGGTGTACTCCAGTTCACCATTGTGAGTCCCCTGGTAGGAACCCTGGACGGCGCCTTCGAAGGTGCCTTCCTCATTCCCGTTGTAGTTACCGTTTGACGAGGTGGTAAAGCGGCCACCGGTGATGTCCCCGTTATCACCAGGTTCGGCAGGACCCGTTGCCGTAAAGGTCACATCCCGCAGTTCGATATGCCCGGAAACCTCACCCGGCGTACCTGGCTCGCCCACCGCCACAAGCGGGACATTAGTGGTGATGTTGTTGTGCACATTTTGTTCGGTATTTACACTCGCCTCGGCAATGGCCCCATTACCTTCAGAGAGTGCCATGTTGTTTTTCTGCAGATTATTGTTGCCACTCGCCACATTGACGCCGATATTGCCTGTGGCATTGGCAAATGCACTGTTGCCCATGCTAGCGGTGTTCTCAACGCCCTGATTGGAAGTCAGATTGTTTTCGGCAGTTTGACGAACAAACACCTCGGCATCGATAAGCCCCGCATTGCCGCTGTTAGCCAGCGCGGTCATTGCCGTGGCATTATCCTGCAGGTTGTTGTCACCGGAGACCATGTTCAGTCCGATATTGCCAGTAGCTCCGCTCATCACCTCATCGCCCGCGGTGGCCGAATTCTGCAGCAGGAAATTTTCTCCCTGGTTCACTGTAGAACTCTGTTTGTCATCAATCACGGCCACTGAGGAGGAATCCACAGTAATGGTCCCATTGACAGTAATCTCACCCTCGATGGTGAGATTCTTGGTCAGCGACAAACTCTTTACCATCGACACATTGGTCATATTGGTCGTCGAGTTGCCATTGTCACCCCACACCGACCCGCTGCCGGCAAGCGCTGCGACGGCAATCGCTACTGCACTTTTTCTGACTGAGAGTTTCATGTCCGTCTCCTTTGTTCGTTGTCTGAGTAGTAACCACAAGAATTAATTGCCAGCGTTTCCCGTTGACATCTCGATACGGTTTAGATTGACATTGCCCGACCCGGAGGTCTGATTGATCTGGACCACTCCGGCCGCCCCGATAAAGGTAGTGTTCTCAATACGTGCTGTCCGGGAAGCAGTGACTGCCTGGGGGTTCTCCGGTAAAACAACGGGGGCATCGGCATAGGTTTCAGCCAGTGTCAGATCCGACACGGCACCACTCACACTTATCGCCATGGCAAATGCATTGAGCTGCCTGTTTTGCACGCCACTTGCCTGGCTGATACCAATAAGCCCGTTTACACCACTAAAGGCCTGATCACTGATTCGACTGATAGCTACATCGGGGATATCAGCCCCATTCATCTCAACAGACTGCTTATCAAAGATGTACGCAATGGCAACGCCACCGTCCTGTGTAACAGCAATGGCCCTGCTGTTGTTCTGCGCGTTACTGTCGCCAGCTGCCTGGTTCACACTCAGTGCACCGTTCATCTGACTCAGGGAATCCCCATAAATCTCGGAGATCGCACTATAGCCATCGGCCTCCTGGAGCACCGTCACGCCATCTGCGTTGGCCACACTACTGATCAGGGTTGCCGCAATCATGACCGCTACAAAAACCGACATCCTGAGGTTGATGCATTCGATTCTTCTCACTGCATCACCTTGCGTTTTTGTTAAATACACATATCCCCCTTCCATTAATCTTTTTCATTTATCCTCGGGATCACAAAAGTGTACTGGCATCATTCATGCCAACTCTCTATCTTGTTGAAATTATTGAAAATATGATTAACTAGGACAGAAAAATGAATTTGTAATTGTTCAAGATTCTTTACAGGCTTCCACCTTCACAGGTACAACTACTTGATTTGACTGGGTTATCGATGGAATAACAGGGTGTTTCACAACCGAACCACCGGGACGGTGTCATCGCAAAAAAAAACGCCCCGCTTGGCGGGGCGTTTTTTTTCTAGTACAGGAATACCCTAGAACAATCTGTTTCTTACCAAATCATATTTGTTCATCAGGCGATATAGCGTGACACGCGAAATGCCAAGAATACGGGAAGCCTCGGAGACATTATTGTTCGCGCTGGAGAGGGTATCGATGATCACCTGCTTTTCGGCGTGATGGCGAACATCATGCAATGAGCCTCCCGCCCGGCTGTTGTGATCCTTATCCAGACCCAGATCCTGCGGTGTGATTAGGCGCGACTCGGCCATAATGACGGCGCGCTGCACCCGATTGATGAGTTCTCGCACATTGCCAGGCCAGGCATGGTGCTTCATCAGCTTTATCGCCTGCTTGCTAAAGCCCTTGACCTTACTGCTATTCTTCTCAGCGAAAATGGAGAAGAAGCGGTTTGCCAGCAACTCAATATCGCCCTCCCTCTCCCTGAGTGGTGGAAGGTTCAAACGTAACACATTCAAGCGATAGAAAAGATCCTCCCTGAACCTTCCCTGCTCTACAGCACTTTCCAGGTCCACATGCGTTGCAGCAAGCACACGGACATCGACACTGGTCGTTGCATTGTTGCCGATACGCTCAATCGTGCCTTCCTGAAGGAAACGCAGCAGATTTGCCTGCGCCTCATAGGGCAAATCGCCTACCTCATCGAGAAATACCGTGCCACCGGACGCCGCCTCGATCTTTCCCATCTTGCGTGAAACAGCACCGGTAAAAGCCCCTTTTTCATGCCCAAAAAGCTCTGACTGGACCAGATTCTCAGGCAAGGCACCGCAATTGACCGCCACGAAAGGCCCGTTGCTGCGCAAAGAATGATAGTGCAAAGCTCTGGCAACGAGCTCCTTCCCGGTTCCCGATTCCCCATTCAGTAATACCGGGGAATCAACCCTGGCGACTTTCTCAATCGCCCGAAACAGTTCGTTCATTTGCGGGCTCTGCCCAAACATCTGATAGGACTTCTTGCCAGGTTCAACATCCTGCTGTGACAAGGTTTGCTTTAGTCTTACCATGCCATGGACATGCCCCAGGGTGTTGCGCAGGCGCTCCTCATCAATCGGTAAGGTGTGATAATCCTCGAAATATTTGTATATGAACTCGGCACATTCACGACACTGCAGAAATTCCGGGGTAACCAACGCCACCCAGCGCAGGGGGTGACATGCCACAAGGCACTCCTCCCACTGATCCAGGGTTGTTTGGTCCGTAGTATCCAAGTAGATCAGACCGACATCGGGCGATACATTTTTATGCAAAGCCAGGGTGTCGGCGACACTGTCTGCCTGATAGATATGCCAGGCATAACTGGAAAGCCCACTCACTTCAGGAAAGTCAGCTCCTGTATAGAGCAGTCGTTTTCCCTCATCAACCATTCTCCGATTCCCCCAAACATCAGGCTAGTGGACGCTATAGACAGCTTAAAACTTGTCTGTAGCGATAAATACCCATCCTGGGGCGGCCATGTTCCAAATGATTGCTGCGCCTGCTGATGACACCTAATCTCGCCCCACCAAGGGATAAGATCGTAATCATTGTGACAGGACACCAGAGCCCCTGTACTGAAAAAGGCCTGGCCAAACCTGAGGGGGCTGGCGACACCGGCGGCAGCAACGCTTAAGTCACTGAAAACACGGGAAATTCATATCACATTCAGGGAAAAATATAGAAGGGTCTGGGGAAAACGCAAATGTCACCTCGGCCGTGACACAGCGTTTACACATTTTTGTCTCCCCCTTCCTTCGTAACGGGATGATTAAGGCGTCGATTGGAGGATGAATCATGCGAAGCCCTCTGAGGGGGAAAGGATGTAAATGTAATTTGAGATGTTTCTAGAAACGGTATCCCCATTCCAAACCTGTCATGCTGTGGTACTGGCTCCGCTCACCAATCACCCCCTCCGATTCGCTAAGGTTGATATTGAGTGCACCAATATTCACGCCCCAGCGAAAATTATCACCGACAGCAAAATTAAACCCGACTTTTGCCTGAGCGATAACACCCACTTCGTCGTGCTCGGTCGTGCCCGCCAGAAACTCCATCTGGAAATAATGAGGATTGCCAGAGCCACTACCCATGTGCCATCTCAGGAGAGGGCCAAGTAGCCAATATAAGCCATGGACATCGAGGGATTCCTCAGGCATGTGGATCTGCGCTTGCCCGATTTCACCGCTAAGACCTAAGTCCGTAGACCCACTGCGAACACCCGTAAGATAACGAACACCGCCGAACCAATTGGAAGCGCCGCCATTTGCCATCCCCCAGCTGGATGAAAAAGCGACATCGGACCAGGCACCGCAACTGCGCCGTCCTACCGAAAGATCAACGAGATACTTGACGGCATAGATAGTCCACACGACGACCACGATAGCGCCGATTACTACGAACACAAACTCTGAATTACCTCCACCTCTGGAATTGGTCGAATTGGAGATATTGAGGAATACATTCGGAGGTTGCGCTTCCCTTTGGTTTTCATCGCAATCATCAGACGCTCGCGGTGCGCGGGCATCCGTTACTGGCATATCCCGCGAATCCCGATCACGACTGTCACTCAACACAACCTGCTCCCCAGCAGTTTGATACCCGTTCTGCGCAAGCCAGGAGGCCAATGCAGGATATTCCTCACGAGACACATGGATGATCTTGGCATCTGGATATTGCTCGTTGAGCGCCGATAAAGTCTCAGGCGA
>JBFEWO010000153.1:0-6507 GCA_041546305.1 Thiohalomonadaceae bacterium
AGCAGGATGACGATGGCCAGGACGATGAGCAGTTGCCAGATACTGATACCCATGTGTATATACTCCGATTTGCTTAGAATCCCGGCAGGCTGCTGCCGCCGAGAAGGTGAATGTGCAGGTGGAAGACCTCCTGGCCGCCCCCCTTGCCGGTATTGATGATGGTGCGAAATCCGTGCTCGAGACCTTGCTCCCTAGCCAGCTGTGGTAGCAGACGCAACATATGAGCGATGAGAGCATCATGTTCTGCCGTCACTTCATCCAGGCTACTGAGATGCGCCCGAGGGATAACCAACAGATGCACATCAGCCTTGGGATTGATATCCCTAAACACGACCACCCGGTCATCTTCATAAAGCTTGTCGACAGGAATCTCCCCAGCGGCAATTTTACAGAAAATGCAGTCCGTCATTGCTTGCCTCGACTTGCCTTCTCTTCCAGACCGGAAAGACCAAAGCGACGCTCCAGCTCATCCAGCACCTGCTGTGGTTCCAGATTCTGCTGCTTTAGCAGTACCAGAGTGTGGAACCAGAGATCGGCAACCTCATAGATGATCTTCTCCGGGACACCGTCTTTTGCTGCCATCACCGTCTCAGTGGCCTCTTCACCCACCTTTTTCAGGATAGCATCCAACCCCTTGTGATAGAGCTTGGCCACATAGGAACTCTCAGGATCGGCGCCTTTGCGCTCCTCCAGTACTGCCGATAATTTTTCCAGGGTGTCGCTCATGGCATCATCACTTAGTGTAGATTTGACCCGGGTCTTTCAGCACAGGTTCAACCGCATCCCATATCCCATTGTGCAACTCGTTATAAAAGCAGCTATGTCGGCCGGTATGGCAGGCAATATCCCCTACCTGTTCAATGGTGATCAGGACCACATCCTTGTCGCAGTCAGTGCGGATACTTTTCACCCGCTGCACATGTCCAGACTCCTCGCCCTTGTGCCACAACTTGTTACGCGAGCGGGAAAAATAAACGGCCTCGCCCTTTTCTGCGGTCAGCGCCAACGATTCGCGGTTCATCCAGGCGAACATTAGTACCTGCCCGGAACCCTCTTCCTGGGCAATCACCGGCACCAGCCCGTCCTCGGTCCACTTTATCTCTGCCAGCCAGTTATCTTTCATAACAAACTAATCTCATCGCAAAGGACGCCAAGGTACGCAAAGCGTTTTATAGACGAACCTCGATCCCATGCTCGGCCATGCACTTTTTAGCCTCTTCGATAGTGTATTCGCCGAAGTGGAAAATGCTGGCGGCGAGTACCGCTTCGGCATGTCCTTCAGTGACCCCTTCGGCGAGGTGATCAAGATTGCCGACCCCGCCGGAGGCGATCACCGGCACGTGGACCGCATCGGCGACAGCACGGGTCAGCGCCAAATCAAAGCCGTTCTTGGTGCCGTCACAATCCATACTGGTGAGCAGAATCTCGCCGGCACCATACTCCACCATCTTCTTCGCCCATTGCACCGCATCAAGTCCGGTGGCCTTACGTCCTCCGTGGGTAAAGATCTCCCAGCGATCAGGCTCTCCCGCGGCGCTGACCTTTTTGGCGTCGATCGCAACAACGATACACTGTGAACCAAAACGCTCAGCGGCCTCTTTGACAAACTCGGGACTAAACACGGCGGCGGTGTTAATCGCCACCTTGTCCGCACCCGCATTGAGCATACGGCGAATGTCTTCAATCTTGCGGATTCCCCCACCGACGGTAAGCGGGATGAATACCTGACCGGCCACCTGCTCCACCACATGAACCATGGTCTCCCGCTCGTCGGAAGAGGCTGTGATGTCGAGAAAGGTAATTTCATCTGCACCTTGTTCGTCGTAGCGCTTTGCGATCTCCACCGGATCGCCGGCATCGCGGATCTCGACAAAGCGGACGCCCTTAACCACGCGGCCGTTGTCGACGTCGAGACAGGGAATAATACGTTTAGCCAGAGCCATGCTTGATGTTACCTATGATTCCACTCAGATGTAGCTGTCGGGGCACAACTCGTCTGCTAGCTTTTGCCCTTCGGCAAAATCGAGCGTGCCCTCATAGATTGCCCGGCCGGTAATTGCCCCGGAGATACCCTCATCGGCTACTGCACACAGGGCACGAACATCATCGAGATTGGTAATACCACCGGAGGCAATGATTGGAATGTTCACCGCCTGGGCCAGTTTGACGGTTGCCTCGACATTGACGCCGGTCATCATGCCGTCACGCCCGATGTCGGTGTAGATAATGGCGGAGACACCATCCTCCTCAAAGTGTCGAGCCATATCGATGACATCATGTTTGGAGAGCTTGGACCAACCGTCGATAGCTACCTTGCCATCTTTCGCATCCAGCCCGACGATAATGTGACCGGGAAACTCAAGGCACAGATCGTTGATGAAATGCGGTGCGTTGACCGCCTTGGTGCCGATGATGACATACTCCACGCCAGCATCGAGGTAACTCTGTACGGTCTCTTCGTCACGAATTCCCCCACCGATCTGAATCGGCAGTTCGGGAAAGGCCTCGGCGATGGCTTTTACCACTTCACCATTGACTGGCTTCCCCTCGAAGGCACCATTCAGGTCCACCAGATGCAGGCGTCTGGCACCAGCCTCAACCCATCGTGCAGCCATAGCTACCGGGTCATCGGAGAAGATCGTCGCATCATCCATTCTCCCCTGACGAAGACGCACACACTTACCGTCTTTCAGGTCAATGGCGGGGATCAACAACATTGTTCACTTCCTCTTGCTTCGTGGTGTAGTTCTGCTGCGGTTAAGCTCGGATTCCTGCTGTACTTCACGGGTACCTCCCTGAGCCCACCGTGATATTGCGAAATGTGGCTTATAGATTTCCGTTCCACTGAAGGAAATTATCGTATAACTGAAGCCCCACTTGTTGACTCTTTTCCGGGTGGAACTGCGCCGCAAAGATATTTTCATGGGCCAAGGCTGAAGCAAATGTAACGCCGTGGCGCGTAGTGGCGGCCAGATAAGCGTTATCCTTCGGTGTCACGTAATAGCTATGGACAAAATAGAAACGGGCATCCTGCGGAATATTCTTCCACAGCGGATGCTCCTTTTCCTGATGCACCTGATTCCAACCCATGTGCGGCACCTTAAGCACGGCCCCAGTATCTGGATCGC
Source organism: Thiohalomonadaceae bacterium (assembly GCA_041546305.1). Taxonomy (GTDB): domain Bacteria; phylum Pseudomonadota; class Gammaproteobacteria; order Thiohalomonadales; family Thiohalomonadaceae; genus JBFEYJ01. Next base: position 3,129 of record JBFEWO010000153.1, read on the forward strand.
TCAGGTCATCACCGAAGAATGATACCCTGCCCGGTAAAATGCCAAGGCACTGCGTACCCTCGTTTTCCTCGCTGAAGTCCATCAGCGCCTGCATACCGACACACACACCGAGAAACGGCTTGCTCTTGATGACTTCTTGCACCACGTCATCCAAACCAAGACGACGTATTTCCGCCATGCAGTCGCGAATAGCGCCAACGCCGGGCAGCACCACGCGGTCCGCTGCCTTGATCTGCGCGGCCTCGGAGGTCACGATAATTCGGTTCGCCCTGCCGGTATGCTCCAGGGCCTTGGCCACGGAATGAAGGTTACCCATTCCGTAGTCAATCACTGCCACGCTGCTCATGGAAGCTATCTCTTCAAACTATTACGGGTTTTAATGCTTGCACAGGAATTGACCATTACGGCCTTACAGGTGCCCCTTGGTCGACGGCATCACTCCCTGCATGCGCTCGTCCGGCTCCAGTGCCATACGGAGCGCGCGGCCAAAGGCCTTGAAGATGGTCTCGGCGATGTGATGAGCATTTCGGCCACGAAGGGTATCGACATGCAGTGTCACCTGGGCATGGTTGACAAAGCCCTGGAAGAACTCCTGCAGGAGGTCCACGTCGAACTCGCCAATACGTGCACGGGGATAATCGGCATGGTATTCCAGACCGGGACGGCCGGAAAAATCGATCACCACCCTCGAGAGAGACTCATCCAGCGGGACATAGGCGTGGCCATAACGGCGAATCCCCTTCTTGTCTGAGACCGCCTGGGCGAAAGCCTGGCCGAGTGTAATGCCGATGTCCTCCACCGTGTGGTGTGCATCGATATGCAGATCGCCCTTGGCATGGACATCCAGGTCGATCAGGCCATGACGGGACACCTGATCCAGCATGTGTTCCAGGAAGGGAACGCCGGTCTGAAAACGACCACTACCGTTACCGTCCAGGTTGACCGTGACCTCGATAGAGGTCTCCAATGTACTTCGCTTTACCGTGGCCTTGCGTTCAGCCATGGATAATCCTCGTGTTGACTCATGCCATGTTTAAGCCACATAGCATACTCCTAACCGAAGATCGTTTAAATAAAAGCCTGTGGCCCACCGTAAAAAAAACGTCCGTTAATTGCACCGGGAAGGAAAATGTAAGAGGATTTCCCTTTCATAACAGATAACCTCAAGGCGGATTCGACCACGAATGAGTCAGACGGCATGCAACAATATCGTCAATCTGGACCAGATCAAAGTTGCCTGCAAGGACTGCAATCTGTTCCAGTTATGCCTGCCAGTGGGCATCGACGAACAGGAACTAGAGGAACTGGACAGCATCATCAAGCGCCGTCGCCCACTCAAGAGGGGCGATCACCTGTTCCAGGTCGGCTCCCCCTTTCAATCGATCTACGCCGTACGCTCCGGCTCAATCAAGACCTATACCCCTACCGAAGATGGTTACGAGCAGGTAACCGGTTTTCACCTGCCAGGGGAATTGCTGGGTCTCGATGCCATCAATCTTGAACACCACCCCTGTGCCGCCAAGGCCCTGGAAACCACTAGCCTGTGCGAGATCCCCTTCAATCGCCTGGAAGAGCTGAGCACCCACCTACCCAGCTTGCAGCATCAATTACTCAAAATCATGAGTAAAGAGATACTCCATGATCAGTCATTGTTAATGCTGCTAGGCAAGAAAAGTGCAGAGGAACGTCTGGCGGCGTTACTACTTAGCCTGTCCACCCGCTACCAGCAACGCGGATTCTCCCCCACCGACTTCTATCTCAGCATGTCCCGTAATGACATAGGAAACTACTTGGGTTTAGCCGTTGAGACGGTCAGCCGGTTGTTCAGTCGCTTCCAGGAAGAAGGGGTACTGGAGGTACAGCGCAAACACGTCTGCATTACCGATCTGATCCGGCTACGTGAAATTGCCAATACCAAAGGGACAGAGAAACTTCGAGGAGGCTAAACGACCTCATTTTGCGACTTTTCTGCAAAAGAATTTTAGCTAATTAGCATGTTCTAAAAGTGTGGCAAATGGCCCACTAATTGACAATTATCAATGTTCTGGTATCGTCTTTTCGTCTACCATTCATCGTGCTGCAAAGGGTAACGTGGGGGTTATCCCAATGCAGAACGGCAGAGCCAAGTGAAGCAAATACTTCACTATTTTTATGGGGTTAACGCGCACAGACGGCGTCACCCATAATAGAGAAGCCTGCCTGTAACATCCCAATTGCGAACGGTGTTTTTTCACCGCATCGAGCCATTAACCCCGTTTTTTATAGTAAATTATTGTCTTGGGAAGGTGTGCACAGCTTCTGTGCTGCCGGCAGGTAATCAGTATTAACTGTGAGGGGAGGGGAATAACCACAAGTCAGTAACTACAACCAGTAAACTGGGGGTACCTCTGCGCAGCTACCTGCACAAGAAATTGGTGGTAGCCTTTGGGCATCCGTATATTGCATAACAATTTTGTAACAACAAAAGGAGACTACTCGTGGAAACGACACAAGTAGAGAAATATAACTTCGACGTCGTCCGGTGGTTTACCATCATGGCGGTCGTCTATCTGGTTGTAGGCACCCTGGTGGGTGTTTACGTAGCGTCCGAGCTGGCCTGGCCCTGGCTCAATATGGACATGGCGGAGCTTTCCTTCGGTCGTCTGCGTCCGCTGCATACCAATGCAGTAATCTTTGCCTTCGGTGGCTGTACCCTGATGGCTACCGCCTTCTACTCAGTACAGCGCACCTGTGGTGTTCGTCTGTGGAGCGACAAGCTGGCCTGGTTCACCTTCTGGGGCTGGAACGCCATCATCGTTGGTGCTGTTATTACCCTGCCGCTCGGCCTGACCGGTGGTAAAGAGTACGCTGAGCTGGAGTGGCCGCTCGACATCGCCATCGCTGTAGTATGGCTGGCCTACACCCTCAATTTCGTGATGACCATCGCCAATCGCAAGACCAGCCACATCTATGTGTCCAACTGGTTCTTCCTGAGCATGATGGTCATGATTACCTACCTGCACGTAGTTAACTCCCTGGCCATCCCGGTAGACATGTGGCACTCCTACTCAGTCTTCTCCGGTGTACAGGATGCGATGATCCAGTGGTGGTACGGTCATAACGCGGTAGGTTACTACCTGACTGCCGGCTTCCTCGGCATCATGTACTACTTCGTACCGAAGCAGGCCGGTCGCCCGGTCTTCTCCTACCGCCTGTCGGTCATCCACTTCTGGGCGCTGATGTTCGGTTACGTCTGGCTGGGTGCCCACCACCTGCAGTACACCGCCCTGCCTGACTGGACCGGCTCTATCGGCGCCGCGGTCTCGCTGGCGATGATCATCCCCTCCTGGGGTGGTGCCATCAACGGTATGATGACCCTGTCCGGTGCCTGGGATAAGCT
>JBFEWO010000034.1:0-21644 GCA_041546305.1 Thiohalomonadaceae bacterium
AACACGATTGTTAAGCTCGTGCATGCTGTAAGTCATACAGGCAGCAAAAATCGTCTTATCGACAGGCAATAGCGTTCGTTGCGCGAGAGTACGGTAGATGGATAAGGGGAACTGGGGAAACGATAAATGGCGGAGGGTCAGGGATTCGAACCCTGGATGGGCTCGCACCCATGCCGGTTTTCAAGACCGGTGCTTTCAACCGCTCAGCCAACCCTCCGAAAGCAGGGCGAAAGGATATCGAAGTTGCGGAAGTTTTTCCAGCTTGAAATTCACTAATGTCCCAGTATCCTAATGAGACACTTTGTGTCATGATGGCTATTAACTGCACCACGAGAACATCCAAAGGAGTTTGTATGAATACCCGTGAAACGGTAAGTACCATCCATTCCAGCGAGGCCGCACTGGCCACCAATAAGCTGATTCGGAATACCTACACCCTGCTCTCCATGACCCTGCTGTTCAGTGCGCTGACCGCCACCGCGTCGGTGTTCATGAATCTGGGGCCAATGGCTTACCTGCTCTGCTTGGGTGGCGCCATGGTGTTGGGAATGTTCGTCCTGCCTAAAACAGCCAACTCTGCCGCCGGTCTGGGTGTGGTGTTTGCTATCACAGGCCTGCTCGGCCTGGGCCTTGGTCCGATTTTGAATCATTATCTGGCAATGGCCAACGGGCCGCAGCTGATTGGCATGGCAATGGGCGGCACCGGGGTAATCTTCCTCACCCTGTCAGGATATGCCCTCACCACCCGCAAGAACTTCAGCTTCATGGGCGGTTTTCTGTTCACCGGCTTTGTTGTTGTCCTGCTGGCGGCTATTGCCAACATCTTTCTGCAGATCCCGGCCCTGTCCCTGGCGATTTCCGCTGTTGTCATTATGATCATGAGCGGCTTTATCCTGTATGACACCAGCCGTATGATTCATGAACCTCATGGCAACTACCTGATGATGACCGTCAGTCTGTATATGAGCATCTTCAATATTTTCATTAATCTGCTTCACCTGCTCGGCGCCCTATCCAACGATGACTGAGTAATGTTCAGCAACAGGACAAACCCCGCCATGAGCGGGGTTTTTTCTGTGCAGTGAATAAGTAATTTTTGTACGGGAGTGAACCCATGGATTTATGGCTAAAGATTGGCTCAGCCCTGTTGCTGGGGATGATGCTGCTGATAATCTGGCCGCGCGCCAGAATCATGATCAAGGAGAGCCCCAAGGGCACGGCTCAGGAGTGGAAAAGCGCACTAATCCCGCTGCTACTGGTCGCAGGATTCATCCTCCTGCTGATTCTTATGGTTTAGTCCTTATGCATACTACCTGGATGGGGAAGAGGTGTAGTCCCCTTTACGCCGCCGCTTGATCTGATATTCGATTACTGCGCGGTTATGCTCTTCCAGAGTCGCTGAGAAATGGTGACTACCATCCCCTCTGGCCACAAAATAGAGCTTGTCGCTGTCATCCGGATGCAATGCCGCATGAATGGCATCGGCCCCAGGCATGGCGATGGGGGTTGGGGGCAGACCACGACGAGTATAAGTGTTATAGGGCGTGTCCCTGAGAAGATCGCGACGGCGCAGATTGCCATCGTAATCAGCTCCCACCCCGTAAATTACGGTAGGATCAGTCTGCAGTCGCATCCCCTTCAGCAAGCGGCGAATAAATACCCCGGCGATCGCCTGGCGCTCACTTACCAGCCCCGTCTCCTTCTCCACAATGGAGGCCAACGTCAACGCTTCGTAAGGTGATTTCAAGGGTAAGCCCTCTGCCCGGTTCTGCCATTCTAGGGCCAATCGTTCTTCCATCGCCTGGTATGCCCGGCGCAGGAATTCCACATCACTCAGGCCACGTGGGAAGTGGTAGGTTTCTGGCAAAAAACGCCCCTCGGGATGTTCGTCCGGATGACCGATGCTCGCCATGACAGCGCTGGCATCCTTTCCGGCAAGGGTATGGTTGAGATAAGGATTCTCATGCAGATGCTGCATCAACTCCTGAAAGCTAACTCCTTCCACAATCGTGATGCTGTATTGCAGAACCTTACCCTCGCTCATCCGCTGCAACAGTTGTGCCGCGGTCATGGAAGGCTCCACCTGATACTCGCCCGCCTGAAGCCTTGTGGCCTTGCCTTCCAGGCGCGCCATCCAGACGAAAAGGCGGTAATTTTCGATGAACTGCTGTTGCTGGAGGCGCCGCGCAACGGCACTTAGACTCATCCCAGGAGCTACGGTCACCGTTTGATTCTCTCCAGAGTTCACCAAGGGGGCATTACGGAAGGAGAGGTACTCGCCCCACAGCCAGCCCAGTGCCGCCAAACCAGCGAGAACGATTACGGCAATGAGTTTTATCCAGCGCCTGTGCATCAGTCCTGCTCCATTTCGATGTTTAAGGCATGGATCAATTGGTGAGTGATCGGCGCATCACCATAGCGGGTCGCACCCAGCCTCGCCGCTGACCAGATACCGATGATACTGTTGGTCACAAAAAGCTCAGCCATCCCACAGAGTTCCTCAGCCCGAAGATTCCTGATCTCACAGGCAATACCCAGCTTCTGCGCAATCTCCAACACCTGTCGACGCATCACGCCGGCGACGCCACAACGTGTAAGATCAGGTGTTAACAGCACACCATCCCGCACGGCAAACAGATTGCTCATTGTGCCTTCGATAACATGCCCTTGCAGGTCGAGCATCAAACCTTCATGCACGCCCTCGTCGTGCCATTCGTTGCGTGCCAGCACCTGTTCAAGGCGGTTAAGATGTTTGATACTGGCAAGTCGTGGATTGCAGGCCAGCGGGGTCTCGCACAAGCGTAAAGTGATCCCCTCTTGGGGCACCTGATACTCGGGCCAGGGATAACGGATAACCAGACGTTGCGGTTCCGGTAACGCCGGAGCCCGATAACCGCGACCGCCGCTTCCGCGGGTGATAATGATCTTGATGACCGCCTGCTCGACATTTGCCGTTAACCGGGCGGTCTCTTCCTTCAGGCATTCCGGATCCGGCAGAGGAATCGCCAAACGCGCACACCCTTCCAGCAGACGCTCCATATGCGCCTCCCAGAATTGTGGCTTTCCGTGATGGATGGCAAGCGTCTCGAAAAGACCATCACCGTAATGCAGGCCACGATCAGTAACTGGAATGAGTTCTTGAGGTTTACCGTTGAGGAGGATCACGCGCCGTCTGTCCTAGGAGAAATTCGCTGATTCCGCTATAAGCTCACGACTATACCCATGCCGGCGCGGCAAAGGTGTGACCGGGAGCATGCTCCCGGTCACAATATGAATTACTTCAGTTTGGCCAGCACCAGCGTGGCATTGGTGCCGCCGAATCCGAAGGAGTTGGAGAGTGCGTAGTCGATCTCCATCTCGCGAGCAGTTCCTGGCACGTAATCCAGGTCGCACTCCGGATCCTGATTAAAGATGTTGATGGTCGGCGGGGCCACCTGGTCGTGAATCGCCAGGGCAGTAAAGATCGCTTCAACACCACCGGCAGCACCCAGCAGGTGGCCAGTCATGGATTTGGTGGAGCTCATCGCCAGCTTGTAGGCGTGATCCCCGAAGGCACCCTTGGCCGCATCGGTCTCGGCCTTGTCACCGGCCGGTGTCGAAGTACCATGAGCATTGATGTAGTTGATCTGGTCGGGATTGAGCCCGGCATTACGCAGTGCATTTTTCATGCAACGCATGGCTCCCTCGCCACCGGCAGCTGGCAGGGTCATGTGGTAAGCGTCGCCGCTCATGCCGTAGCCGACGACTTCAGCATAGATCTTCGCACCACGTGCCTTGGCATGTTCATACTCCTCCAGCACCATCACCCCGGCACCGTCACTGAGGACAAAACCATCGCGATCCTTGTCCCAAGGACGGCTGGCGGTCTCAGGGTCATCATTGCGGGTAGAGAGTGCGCGGGCCGAGGCAAAGCCCCCAAGACCGCAGGGAGAGGTCGCCATCTCAGCGCCACCGGCAATCATTACATCAGCATCGCCATACTCGATGAGACGCGCCGCATCACCGATGCTGTGAGTACCCGTGGCACAGGCGGTAACCAGGGCGATATTGGGTCCCTTCAGGCCATACATAATGGAAACATGACCGGAAATCATGTTGATGATGTTACTGGGCACGAAGAACGGCGAAATCTTGCGTGGACCGCCGTTCATGTAAGCTTCATGACCTTTCTCGATACCGGGCAGACCGCCGATACCGGAGCCGACCGCAACACCGATACGCTCGGCATTGGCTTCGGTCACTTCCAGACCGGAATCCTGGATCGCCTCGATGGAAGCGGCGATGCCATAATGGATGAAAGGGTCCATTTTCTTGGCATCTTTCGGCGACATATAGTTAGTGACATCGAAGTTCTTTACCGAACCGCCAAAAGTGGTGGAAAAACCGGTGGTATCAAAGTGGGTAATGGGAGCAATACCGCTCTTGCCGGCCAGGATATTTTCCCAGGATTCCTTCACACTCAGACCGACGGGGGAAACCATGCCCATACCGGTAATAACAACACGACGTTTAGCCAAGGGACAGACCTCTTACTTCCTTTAGTTACGGATATAAACAAAAGGCCGCGGCCACGCAGGCGTGGTCGCGGCCTCGGAATACGATTAACGATCAGCCCTGATGAGCATTGACGTAGTCAATAGCCTGCTGGACAGTGGTGATCTTCTCGGCTTCCTCATCGGGGATCTCGGTTTCGAACTCTTCTTCCAGAGCCATTACCAGTTCCACGGTGTCGAGGGAATCGGCGCCAAGATCATCGACGAAAGAAGAGGTGTTGGATACCTCTTCCTCTTTAACACCAAGTTGCTCGACAACAATCTTCTTGACGCGCTCTTCAACACTGCTCATGACGGATATTTCCTCCCAAAGGATATAAAGAAATCATTATTTCTGCCGCGGTATTGTAGTTAAAACCGCAAACAGATGCCAGATAATTGCCCTGTTCCGGGAACCGCTTCGCAACCATAGGATATCCTATTGATTTGTAAAGCAGTTTTCACCCCATATACATGCCACCGTTGACGCTAATGGTCTCCCCGGTAATATAACCAGCCTCCGGCGAGGCCAAAAAGGCCACTGCCGCGGCGATCTCCTCGGGCTGGCCAAGACGACCAAGGGGGATCTGATTGAGCAATACCTGCTTGTGCTCATCAGCCAGCCCACGGGTCATGTCGGTGTCAATAAAGCCAGGAGCCACTGCATTGACGGTGATGCCCCGGGCACCCACCTCACGGGCCAGTGACTTGGTAAAGCCCAGGATACCCGCCTTGGCAGCCGAGTAGTTGGTCTGGCCGGCATTGCCCATCAGCCCCACCACCGAGGCGATGCTGATGATACGACCCTTTCGCGCCTTGGTCATCGGCCGCAGGCAGGCCTTGGACATGCGATAAACTGACTTGAGATTGGTCTCCATGATGGCATCCCACTCGTCATCCTTCATCCGCATCAGCAGGTTGTCACGGGTGATACCGGCATTGTTGACCAGGATCGAGGGTGCACCAAATTCTTCACCGATCATTTCCATGATCCGGTCGATCTCCGACTGATGGGTAACGTCCAAAGCCACCCCCTTGCCCTTGATCCCGTTCTCCTTCAAGTAGGCGGTAATCGCCTCGGCGCCCCCCTCGGAGGTGGCGGTTCCGATGACCGTTGCACCTTTGACGCCCAGGGCAAGGGCAACGGCCTTGCCGATGCCGCGGCTGGCGCCAGTGATCAAAGCGATTTCATTTTCCAGTGACATATTATTCTCCTATTTCACTTCTGCCAGCGCACTTTCCATACCGGCCGGATCGTACACCGCCAGGGCTGTCATCTCCTTGACGATGCGCTTATTCAAACCCACCAATACCTTGCCAGGGCCACACTCAACCAGGGTATCGACCTCCTCCGCCGCCATGGCCTCAATCGTCTCCACCCAGCGTACCGGGCTATAGAGCTGGCGCACCAGGGCATCGCGGATGGCATCTGCATCGGCGGCCTTGTTGACATCGACGTTGTTGATAACCGGGATCTGCGGGGCATTGATCGTAATGGAAGATAACTTCTCGGCCAGTTTATCGGCCGCCGGTTTCATCAAGGCGCAGTGAGAAGGAACGCTGACCGGCAATACCACGGCACGCTTGGCACCGGCCTCCTTGGCAAGCTCGACCGCGCGCTCGACCGCGGCCACCTGCCCGGCAATCACCACCTGCCCGTTGGCATTGAAGTTCACGGCAGAGACCACCTCGCCCTGTGCAGCACTCTCGCACACCTGGATAACCTTGGCATCGTCCAGGCCGAGAATCGCCGCCATGGAGCCGGTACCGGCAGGTACAGCTTCCTGCATCAGGCGGCCACGCTCGGCAACCAGAGAAACGGCATCCTTGAAATCGAGTGCACCGGCAGCGACCAACGCGGTATATTCACCCAGGCTGTGACCGGCAAGCACAGCCGGCATTGCCCCGCCCCTCTCCTGCCAGATACGCCATACGGTAATACCGGCGCTGAGCATCGCCGGCTGAGTGATATGGGTCTGGTTCAACTCTTCGGCCGGACCTTCGGCGACCAGTTTCCACAGGTCGTAGCCAAGCACCTCGGAGGCCTCGGCAAAGGTCGCGCTAACTTGCGGTTCGGCCGAGGCAAGCTCTGCCAGCATGCCCACCGCCTGGGAGCCCTGTCCCGGAAAAACAAATGCAAGTGACATGTACTGTCCCCCTTTTATCTAACTGTGCAAAGCAGAGAACACGGAGGGCGCAGAGGAAAAGTCATTATTATTACTTCCGTGCAATACTCTTATTCAGGGGATAGCTGCTTCCTCACCCGGATATACGGGCCCGTTATTCCCTTCCTCTGCATCCTCTGCGGTAAGTACTCAATACTTAATCAACGCCGAACCCCAGGTGAAACCACCACCGAAGGCCTCGAGCAGAACGGTATCGCCACGCTTGATCCGCCCATCACGCACCGCGACATCCAGTGCGAGCGGCACGGAGGCACCAGAGGTGTTACCGTGCTTGTCGACGGTGACCACCACGTTATCCATCGACATGCGCAGCTTCTTGGCAGTCGCACCGATAATGCGGATATTCGCCTGGTGCGGTACCAGCCAGTCCACATCCGATTTTTTCATCTGGTTGGCATCGAGCGTCTCATCGACGATACGGCCGAGGGTGTTGACCGCCATCTTGAATACCTCGTTACCGCGCATCTCCATAAAAGCGGTACCATCCTGGACATGCTGATAGCTGTTGGAAACACCGGATTGTACCCGCAGTAGATCCTTGTACTGGCCATCGGCATGGATGTGGGTAGATAGAATGCCCGGCTCTTCGCTGGCCTGCAGTACTACCGCGCCGGCCCCGTCGCCAAACAGGATGCAGGTGGTGCGGTCAGTCCAATCAGTGATGCGCGACATGGTCTCGGCACCGACCACCAGAGCGGTTTTGTGCGTACCGCTCTTGATGAACTTGTCGGCGACGGACAGGGCGTAGACAAATCCGGTACATACCGCCTGCACATCGAATGCCGGTGCACCGTGGATATCGAGCCGCTCCTGCAGCAGGCAGGCGGTGCTGGGAAAAACCTGGTCCGGGGTAGTGGTACCGACAATGATGAGATCAATCTCATTCTTGTCGATACCGGCCGCCTCAATAGCGCGCCGTGCTGCCTGTTCGGCCAGATCGCAGGTGTTTTCCCCCTCGGCTGCGATACGACGTTCCTTGATCCCGGTGCGTTCGGTGATCCACTCATCGGTGGTATCGACCATTTTTTCCAGATCCTGATTGCTCAGGACTTTTTCCGGCAAATAACCACCGGTTCCGATAATACGAGAATAAATCAAACTGCCTTCCTCTCTTCCAGTAGGATGCTCAGTTGTTCGCGAATTTTTTCCGGTACGTTCTTTTCCACTTCGCGTACCGCTTCACCAATCGCCGTAGTGTACGAGAATTCGTCTGCGCTGCCGTGGCTCTTGATCACAATACCGCGTAAACCGACCAGGCTGGCGCCATTGTATGCGCGGGGGTCTATACGACGGCGAAAAGCATTGAGTACCGGCATGGCAACGAGTGCCGCCAACTTGGTGAAGATGTTGCGTTTAAACTCCTGCTTCATCAGGTGGCTGATCATCTTCGCCACGCCTTCAATAGTTTTCAGCGCCACGTTACCGACAAAGCCGTCGGCCACCACCACATCCGCGGTACCTTTGTTAATATCGTCGCCTTCCACGTAACCGATATAGTTGAGACGACTGGCCGCTAGCAGTTTAGAGGCCTCTTTCACCTGCTCGTTACCCTTAATCTCTTCCTCGCCGATGTTGAGCAGGCCGACGGTAGGCGACGGATTGTTATCTACGGCACTGACCAGGACCGAGCCCATCACGGCGAACTGAAACAGCACTTCGGCGGGCGAATCGACATTGGCCCCCAGGTCAAGCACATGAACGTGGCCATTAATGGTAGGCATAGAGGAAATGATTGCCGGACGATCTATGCCATCCAATGTTTTCAGCACAAAACGGGCGGTGGCCATCAACGCACCGGTATTGCCGGCGCTGACGCAGGCCTGGGCTCCTCCCTCCTTGACCAGATTGATCGCCACCCGCATCGAGGAGTCTTTTTTGCCACGTAAGGCCGAAGACGGTGGCTCGTCCATCCCGACCACCTGGGTGGCGTGATGCAGTACCAGGCGCGAACTCACCTGCCCTCCATGACGGGACAGCTCCTCGGCCAGCACTTGCTGATCGCCGACCAGGATCAGTTTCAACTCAGGATACATCTCCAGGGCGCGCAACGATGCCGGCACGGTCACAGATGGACCATGATCGCCGCTCATGGCATCGATGGCGATTACAGTTTGCGACATGCGAGATCCCCAAACGTAATACCGGCCCGTGACTGGACGCCACGAGCCGGTATATATACGACAACTGTTTCAGGCAATAACTTACTCGCCCTTGACGTTGACCACCTTGCGGCCGCGATAGTAACCGTCGGCACTGACATGATGACGCAGGTGAGTTTCACCGGTTGTCGATTCGATGGACAGCGCGGATGCTTTCAGCGCGTCGTGGGAACGGCGCATACCACGCTTGGAAGGAGACTTTTTGTTTTGCTGTACAGCCATACTAACCTCGTCAGAGTTTTCCGTCAGTCTTCAAATTGGCAAGGACGGAAAAGGGGTTCCCCTTCTCCGCATCCTTATCACTGTGCGTTTCGCCTGCCCCGCCTAGGGATGTATCAACACGACATTCCTCAGACGCGTGCATCGGCACTATCGGCAATGCGAGGAGCAGCTCATCCTCGATGATGTCCCGCAAAAACAGCGGTTCATCCTCTACCAGCAACGGCTCATAATGCGACGGCAAAGCCTCTGCTTCTGGCGCGCTGCGCACCATTGCCAGTGCAAATTCACTATCGATGGGATAGCGCATCGGCTCCAGACAACGCTGGCACTCAAGACTGACCTCAGCCTGGATACGCCCGCGCATGTAGCGGATACCCTCGCTATCGGTGCCGAACTCCAGGGAGACCGCCACCTCACCATCGTTGTTCAAAAGCGCCCCGCCAAGGCGTTCCATCTCGGCCAGGGCAAGCTGCCCCTGCAACAGACGGCGGGTTTCCGCCATCCGAATCGGGTCGATATGAACCGGCAAGCGCTCGTTAAACATAAGCGCGCAATCATACCCCCGGCAAGCAGGGCTGTCAAAGGAAAAACACTAGTAAAATCGGGCTGTTCCAGAGCCTGATCCATCATTCACCGGGTGTGTCACACAGGCGTTGCTTGACAAGCGACAGTGGATATCTGTAGTTACTGTGGAGATGTCGACAGCAAGGCACACTTTCGACCCGCTCTAGCGAGAAAAATATGATAAAAAAGATTCTCATTGCCAACCGCGGCGAGATTGCGGTTCGCATTATTCGTGCCTGTAGCGAGATGGGGATCCGCTCCGTAGCGGTCTATTCCGAAGCCGATCGTTACGCTCTGCACGTGAAGAAGGCCGATGAGTCCTATTGCCTGGGCCCGGACACCGTCGCCGGCTATCTCAATGTCCACCGCCTGGTTAACCTGGCCATCGCGAGTGGCTGTGACGCTCTTCATCCCGGTTACGGCTTTCTTTCGGAGAATCCTGAGTTAGCTGCCGCCTGTACCCGCCGCGGTCTTCGATTCATTGGACCCAGCGCGGAGGTTATCCGTCAGTTGGGTGACAAAATCGCCGCCCGCCAGGCAATGATTACTGCGGGCATCCCGGTCACCCCGGGCAGTGACGGGAATCTCGACAGCCTAGAGGAGGCCCTGGAAGTGGCCAAAGGACTGGGCTATCCGGTGATGCTCAAGGCCACCTCAGGCGGAGGCGGACGGGGTATCCGCCGCTGTGGCGATGAGGCGGAGCTGCTCCACAACTACGAACGGGTGATTTCCGAAGCAAGCAAGGCCTTCGGCAGCACCGAGCTTTTTATGGAAAAGGCCATTGATCATCCACGGCATATCGAGGTGCAGATCCTCGGCGATAGTCATGGCAACATCATCCACTTGAACGAGCGCGACTGCTCCATCCAGCGCCGCCACCAGAAGCTCATCGAGATCGCCCCCTCCCCCCAGCTCAACCAGGCCCAGCGTGAGCATCTGGGTGAACTGGCGGTGCGGGCAGCCCAAGCGGTCGGCTATGTAAACGCTGGTACCGTAGAGTTTCTCATGGATGAACAGGACAATTTCTATTTCATGGAGGTGAACACCCGACTGCAGGTGGAACACCCTATCAGTGAGGAGATCACCGGTGTGGATATCGTGCAGGAACAAATCCGCATCGCCGCCGGCCAACCTCTGCGTCATGTGGGGCGCAACTTGCATCCACGCGGCTTTGCCATGGAGTTTCGCATCAACGCCGAAGACCCACAGAACGACTTCCTGCCCAGCTTTGGCCGCATTACCCGCTATTATGCACCGGGTGGACCTGGGGTTCGCACCGATGGATCTATCTACACCGGTTACGAAATTCCCCCCTTCTATGATTCGATGTGCGCCAAGCTCATTGTCTGGGCTCCAACCTGGGAAGAGCTGCTGGCCCGCGCCGGTCGTGCCCTGAGTGATATTGGTGTCTTCGGCATCAAAACGACCATCCCCTACTACCAGCAAATCCTCGCGGAGGAAACGTTTCGCGAGGGCCGGTTTGACACCAGCTATGTCGAGAGCCATCCGGAGCTGACGCAATACCGCTTGCGTCGCCGGCCCCAAGAGCTTGCCGCTGCCATCGGTGCCGCCATCGCCACCTCCATGGGAATGTAAGGAATCCATACGTTATGTCCAAGGTACATATTACCGAAACCGTGCTGCGCGATGCCCACCAGTCGCTGATCGCTACCCGGATGCGCACCGAAGACATGCTGCCTGTCTGCGAACAGTTAGATAGTGCTGGCTTCTGGTCACTGGAAATGTGGGGCGGCGCTACCTTCGATGCCTGCATCCGCTTTTTGAAGGAGGACCCATGGGAACGGCTGCGCGTACTGCGCCAGGCCCTGCCCCGGACCCGGCTGCAGATGCTACTACGAGGTCAGAATCTGGTGGGCTACCGCCACTACTCTGACGATGTGGTGCGGACATTCGTTGCCCGGGCTGCCGATAACGGTATCGATGTATTTCGGGTATTCGACGCCCTCAATGACCTCCGAAATCTGCAGGTTTCCATCGAAGCGGTCAAACAGGCGGGCAAGCATGCCCAGGGGGCCATCTGTTATACCACCAGTCCGGTACACAATATCGCCGGCTTTGTGGCAATGGGCCAAGCATTGCAGGAGATGGGCTGCGACAGCGTCGTGGTCAAGGATATGGCGGGGCTACTCACGCCCTATGCCACCGCTGAACTGTTCCAGGCGCTTACAGCAGCGCTCGATGTTCCGGTCCATCTACACAGCCACGCCACTTCCGGGCTGGCCGCCATGTGCCAGCTCAAGGCGATCGAGCATGGCTGTTACGGCATCGATACCGCCATCTCCGCTTTCTCCGGCGGCACCAGCCACCCTCCGACGGAAAGTATGGTGGCCGCCCTGATACATAGCGAGTACGACACCGGACTCGATCTGGCAGCTCTTCAAGCTATCGGCTTTTATTTCAATGAGGTTCGCAAGAAATACCATCAATTTGAAAGCGACTACACCGGGGTGGATACACGGGTACAGCTCAACCAGGTTCCCGGCGGCATGATCTCCAACCTGGCCCACCAGCTGCGCGAACAGGGGGCGCTCAAGCACATGAACGAGGTGCTGGCAGAAATCCCCAGGGTGCGCGAGGATCTGGGTTTTCCGCCACTGGTCACGCCTACCTCACAGATCGTGGGCACCCAGGCGGTACTGAACGTGCTTACCGGTAGTCGCTACCAGAACATCACCAATGAGGTAAAACTTTACTTGCAGGGACGCTATGGCCAACCACCCGGTACGGTCAATCCGCAAGTACGCCAACAGGCGATCGGCAACGAAGATGTGATCAGCGTCCGCCCCGCCGACCTGTTGAAGCCCGAACTGCAGCGCCTTGGCAGCGAACTCGGTGAGCTGGCCAAGGGTGAAGAGGATGTCCTGACCTATGCCATGTTCCCGGAGGTCGGCCGGGAGTTTCTCGAGCAACGGGCACGGGGCGAGCTCAAGCCCGAACCGCTAGAACCGTCAGGGTCAGAAGAGGGACCACCTACCAGGGCCCCCACCGAATTTAATGTCACCCTTCATGGAGACACCTACAACATTAAAATCACCGGCAGCGGTCACAGGGATCAGAACCGACGGCCCTTTTACGTGACCGTGGATGGGGTGCCCGAGGAGGTCAATATCGAAGTGCTGCAGGAACTCACCAATGGTGGGCTGGCGGGTAACGGAACCGCCCCCTCTCCCAGCCAACGTCCACGGGCCAGTCGACCTGGACACGTCACCACCTCGATGCCGGCCACGGTGGTCGAAGTCCTGATTGAGGAAGGCATGGAGGTCAGCGCCGGAACCGCATTGCTGGTAACCGAAGCGATGAAAATGGAATCCGAGATCCAGGCACCAATTGCCGGTATCATACGCGCCGTTCATGTCAAAAAGGGCAACCGGGTCAATCCCGACGAGGCCCTGATCGAAATCGAATAACAAATCCGGGAAAACTTTATGCCACCACTGGTTCTGGCCTCTACCTCACCGTTTCGCAAACAACTGCTGGAAAAGCTGAAACTGAAATTTCTTACCGACGCGCCCGATATCGACGAAAGCCATCAAGAGGGAGAGACCCCGGAGCAGCTGGTGGCCCGGTTGGCTGAAGAGAAGGCTAAGGTTGTTGCCGAACGCCACCCTAACAGTCTGATCATCGGTTCCGATCAGGTGGCCATTAACGGTGGTGAGATACTGGGCAAGCCTGGCAACCACGACAAAGCCGTGGCACAGCTGAAGGCGGCTTCCGGCAAAAAGGTTACCTTCCTGACGGGACTGTGTCTGTACAACAGTGCAACCGGCAATAGCCAGGTTGAGGTAGTCCCCTTCTGCGTGGTGTTCAGGGAATTAACTGAGGCCCAGATCGAGAACTATCTCCGGGCCGAGCAGCCCTACAACTGTGCTGGTAGCTTCAAATCGGAGGCGCTGGGGATCGCCCTGTTCGAGCGCCTGGAGGGCGAGGACCCCAATACCCTCATCGGCCTTCCATTGATTCGCTTGATCCGGATGCTGGAGGCCGAAGGGGTGAGGGTTATTTAGTTCAAAGTCGAAGGTTATAGTTCAAAGAGAAACGGAGCCCACGTTCACTTTGAACTTTAAACCTTGAACCGTTATCTGAGGTTTGCTGCGTTCAATCCCGTCTGCTCGGCAAACACGTTGGCCATGCTGGCCCCCAGTCGCTCAGCAAAACGCTCGAAAAAATCGGGTTTGGGGGTGAAATCAACCACATTCTCGACACCGATCACCTCACGGGCAACGTAATTCACATCACCGATTTCGTCGACCAGGCCAAGCGCAATCCCCTCCTGGCCTGTCCAGAACTTGCCAGAGAAGAGTTCCGGATCATCCTTCAGGCGCTCTCCCCGTCCCTGCTTGACCGCACTGATGAACTGCTGATGGATCTCGCCCAGCAACTGTTTGATGTGGCTGACGTCTTTCTGTTTAAGCGGTTCAAAGGGATCAAGCATGCCCTTGTTATCGCCGGCAGTAATAAGACGCCGCTCCACCCCTAGTTTCTCCATGGTCCCAACAAATCCGAAACCATTCATCAGCACACCGATCGAGCCGACGATACTCGACGGATTGACATAGATATTGTCGGCCGCCGAAGCGATGTAATAGGCCCCGGATGCCCCCATATCCACAATCACCGCATGCAGGGGAATATCCGGATGCAGGCCACGCAGACGCTGAATTTCCCGGAAGACATAGTCGGATTGAACGGGACTGCCGCCGGGGCTATTGATACGCAAAACGATGCCACGGGTATTCTCGTTTTCGAAGGCACGGCGCAGTCCTTTGACGATGAGATCGGCGTTGGCCTTGGTGGCATCAGAGATCATGCCGTTTATCTCAATCATGGCGGTATGCTCACCGCCCCGGGCCTCACCCAGATCCGGCCCGCGAAAAGCCAGAAATAGCAGCAAAAAAAGGTACGAAAAGAGTACCAGCTTGAAGAAGATGTTCCAGCGTCGGGCACGCTGCTGCTCAGCCAGAGTGGCGAAACTGAGTCGGTTGAGAAGTTCGCGCTCCCAGGAGATATCGCGTTTGCCCTGTTCATCCTGCATGTCGTTTTCCGCCATGGATAACTCCTCGCTTTTTGTTTTTAATTGGCCACGCTTGTCTTGGCATGATAGCTGTGTAGCCAGCCATCCAGTTCCCCTATTTCATCCAGGCAGTGCAAGGGGTTATGCCGCAACAATCGCTCTTTCTCATGCACCCCGTAGCTAACCGCCAATGCATGGGTACGGGCATTGGTCGCCATCTGCATGTCGTACTCGGTATCGCCAATCATCAGGGTCTCGGCTGGCTCGGCACCCAGCTCATCCATCAGTTCCTCAAGCATTTGCGGATGGGGCTTGGAGAAGGTTTCATCGGCACAACGGGTGGCATGGAAATAGCGACCCAGCCCGGTCTCCTCCAACACCTTGTCCAACCCCCGTCGCCCCTTGCCTGTCGCCACAGCAAGAAGATACCCCGACTCATAAAGCCCCTTCACTGTTTCCTCTGCTCCAGGGAAAAGCTCAGAGGAGGTCGGGTTGGCTGTAATAAAATGATAGCGGTAGCGATCGGTCATTGAGGCAACAAGGGCGTCGTCGCAACCGGGATAGAGTGCACTGATCGCCTCATATAGCCCCAGTCCAATGATATTTCTGATGGCGGCCACATCCCGGGACTCCAGACCCAGATCCGCTATTGAGGCCTGCATGCACGCAACGATTCTGGCTTCGGAATCCATCAGGGTACCATCCCAGTCGAATACCATCAGGTTCAATCGATTAGTCATGCCTCGTTTTCCAACCTTTTCAATAATGTTTGCAAGTCATCATCCAGCGGCGCCTCCACATGGATGGTGATACTGTCCGGGAGGGTAAAGCGCAACTCGGCGGCATGCAAAAAGAGCCGCTTCAGGCCTCGCTGGGCCATTTCGCGATTAAATGTCGTATCCCCGTACTTATCGTCACCCGCGATAGGATGGCCGCAAAACTGGGCGTGCACCCGCACCTGGTGGGTTCGCCCCGTCACCAGCTTGACCCGCATCAGGCTTGAATCCTTATAGATGGCGACCGGGGTAAAGATACTCAAGGAGGGTTTGCCATCCTCACTGACCCGCACTACCCGTTCACCGGAGTTAAGCACGTTCTTTCGCAAGGGTGCGTCCACCCGCCGTTTGCCGCCTTGCCAGCGTCCTTGCACCAGCGCCAGGTAGTGTTTGTCCATTCCACCTTCACGAAGCAACTCGTGAAAAGCGCGTAACACACTTCGCTTCTTGGCAATCACCAGGCAGCCGCTGGTATCCCGGTCCAGGCGGTGTGCCAGCTCAAGAAAGCGGGCATCGGGCCTGAGCGCGCGCAGCGCCTCAATGACACCGAAGCTCACACCGCTCCCTCCATGGACCGCCAAACCGGAGGGTTTGTTCAATACCAGTAATCCCTTATCCTCATAGAGGATATTTTGCTCGATTAGTTTGAGAACGCGATCACCGGGGATAGTCGGTTCAGCGGCCTCACTGGTACGGATCGGCGGAATACGGACAATATCGCCAATTTTTAACCGATACTCAGGTTTTATGCGGCCACGATTGACCCGCACTTCCCCCTTGCGGAGGATCCGGTATATACGGCTTTTGGGGACACCCTTGAGAGTTTTCAGCAGGAAGTTGTCGATACGCTGGCCGACCCCGTCCTCACCTACCTCAATCTCGCGGACGGAAGTTTCTGGATTTTGACTCATCGCGCCATGATACCAAGTGTGACCATTGATGCACCATCCCAACACTGATATAGTTCATGTGACTCAAAGAGGATTCGGCGCTTTTCGGTAAGAAAAAACATACCTGCCGGCCGTACAATGAGCGATATATGAATTATGACGTCTGCCGGATTTTGGCAGGCGGATTGTGACAACGTGTAACTGGAAACTCCTGTTACACCCGAACAACAGCGCTCCCGCCTCCGCACTCGGAACGGCTGGACCAGCTACGCAGAGTGAACGTCTGCTGCCGTACGGCTATCTTGGCAGCGAATGATTTGCGATCCGTCCATGACGGATTGTCGCTCTGGCGATCCCGCTTCCCGTGAGGGATGGTGGTTGAGCGCCTGTGAGAGAAAACATGAAGAGAATGCTATTTAACGCAACTCAACCGGAGGAGTTGCGTGTCGCGCTGGTTGATGGCCAGCGTCTATACGATTTGGATATCGAAAGTTCCACCCGGGAACAGAAAAAATCCAATATCTACAAAGGCCGTATCACCCGCATAGAGCCCAGCCTCGAAGCGGCATTCGTCGATTATGGCGCCGAGCGCCACGGCTTCCTTCCCCTTAAAGAGATTTCCCGCAGCTACTTCAAACCCGGTGTCGAAGTCTCTGGGCGCGTCAGCATTCAGGAGGTCATGAAGGAAGGCCAGGAGGTCGTGGTCCAGATCGACAAGGAGGAACGTGGCAACAAGGGAGCTGCTCTGACCACCTTCATCAGTCTGGCCGGTCGCTATCTGGTGCTGATGCCCAACAATCCCCGGGCCGGCGGGGTCTCACGCCGCATCGAGGGTGAGGATCGCAGCGAGATCCGCGATGCCATGAGTCAGCTCGATATCCCTACTGACATGGGCGTCATTGTCCGCACGGCCGGAGTCGGCAAGAGCGCCGAAGAGCTGCAGTGGGACCTGGACTATCTGATTCAGGTCTGGAGCGCCATCGAAGATGCCGCCGCCCAACGCAAGGCTCCGTTCCTGGTTTACCAGGAAAGCAATGTTGTCATTCGCGCCATCCGCGATTACCTGCGTTCCGATATTAATGAAATCCTAATCGACGATGCTGAGGTTTATGCCCATGCTCGCGATTTCATGGAAAAGGTGATGCCGCAGAACCTGAATAAGCTCAAGCTGTATCAGGATCGCGTGCCCCTGTTCACCCGCTACCAGCTCGAATCCCAGATTGAATCCGCCTTCCAGCGCGAGGTGAGCCTACCCTCCGGCGGCTCCATCGTCATCGACCATACCGAGGCGCTAATCTCCATCGATATCAACTCGGCACGTGCCACCAAGGGCAGCGATATCGAGGAAACTGCCCTCAATACCAATCTCGAGGCAGCCGATGAGATTGCCCGCCAGCTGCGTCTGCGCGATCTGGGCGGCCTGGTGGTAATCGACTTTATCGACATGGGCCCCTCCCGCAATCAGCGCGAGGTCGAGAACCGCCTTCGCGATGCGCTGAAGATGGACCGAGCCCGTGTGCAGGTCGGTCGAATCTCCCGCTTCGGACTCCTGGAAATGTCGCGCCAGCGCCTGCGCCCGTCGCTCGGTGAATCGAGCCAGATCGTCTGTCCGCGCTGTAACGGCCAGGGTACGATTCGCGGGGTCGAGTCCCTCTCGCTGTCCATCCTTCGCATCATCGAAGAGGAAGCGATGAAGGAAAAGACCGGCCAGATCAAGGCCCAGTTGCCGGTTGAAGTCGCCACCTTCCTGCTGAACGAAAAGCGCTCGGTGATTTCCGATATCGAGAGCCGCCAGAAAATCTCGGTCATCCTCATTCCCAATGCGCACCTGCAAACCCCGCACTACGAGGTGCAGCGCATCCGCATCGATGAGGTTCCGGCTCAGGAAAAGCCGAGCTATGAGCAGGCCATCCATGCGGAAGAGGCCGCTGAGTCCATCATCCAGAAACCTGCGGCCAAACGCGAGGAACCGGCGGTCAAAATGGTCAGCCAGACCTCAGCCCCTCCAATCGCTGCCCCCTCCTCCAGGCCGGCAGCAGCAGCCCAACCTGGTTTCCTGCGCCGCCTATTCAGCACACTTTTCTCTACGGAAGAGAAGCCGAAAGAGGAGAAAAAAGCCGCTGAGAAAACCCGTGGCCGAGCGGCTCCATCACAAGAGCGCCGCGCTCGCAGTACCCAGCAACAGGAGCGTGGAAGCTCACGCCGCCGCAGCAGGGACCGCCAACCGGCCAAGCCCCAACAACAGGAACAGGCAGTACAGCCAGAGACCGCAAAAGAGCCAATGGCAAAGTCGGGCCCTGAGCAGGAAAGTCGCCCGGCAGCTGCTAGTGACACCGGCGAGCGCAGCACACGCCGCGGCAAACGCGGTGGACGTCGCCGCGGCGGGCGGCGTAGTTCTGCGGCCGCTGAAGCGGCTGCCGTCGAGCCGGCCAAGGCAGAGGCAGTCACCACGGCGCCGGTGCCAGAGGAGACTACTCCGGAAAAAGAACGCCGGGATGATTCTCAAAATCGCCGCCGGCAGCGTACCACAAGAAACGTGGTGGAGAGTCCCGCTCGTATTGCTGCCCGTGAAGGCAGAGAAGCTGGCAGCGAACGTCCTCAAACCGCCCCAGAACAAGGGGTTGGAAAGGATACAAAGGAAGTAGCAGCAATGGCTGAAAAAGCGGTTGCCGCTACCGTAGTAACTGTGTCGACAACCGAGACTCCGTCTGAGCCGGTGGTCACGGAGGCGAAAGAGACAACGATTGAGCCGCAGCAAAGGCAAGAGATAATCGTCACACCTGTCTCTGAAACCCCTGAGGAACAGGTTGAGGCCAAACAGCCATTGGCTCCTGTAGCGCAGGAAACCACCTGGTCACCGCCACCGGTGGAGACAATCCAAGAGCAGGTACCGGCCAAAGTCGAAGCACATGAGGCTGGCGCATCTGTCGCGGAAGCAGTGGAGCCCCAACCACAAACAGCTGCTGTATCCGAGCCTGAGCCGGCTGAAGTCAAAGAAGTCGAAGCCAGGGAAGTTGAAACTGAAGCAGTTGAAGCTGATGTTATGGAACCTGCAGCCACACCATTGCATGAGGTCGAGACCATCGCACAACCAGAGTCCGCAACAGAGCGGGTTGAAACAAAGCCGCAGGTAAGTGAACTAACATCACCTACGGAAGCAACCGTCGAATCACCGAAGGACGACTCTCAGCCTGAAGAGGAACAGGAGCCGGAGAACAAAGCAGCTCCCAATGAGCCAGAGCTGTCTGCTGAGGCACTCCAGGAAGAACCTGAGGAAAAAGGAAAACCCAAACTGCAGCAGGTTGAGACGCGTAAATCATCCGCTAGCCCGGTCAACAAACCGGAATCTACTTCGGATGAGCAGGAAAACGAATCAGCATCCTAACTGATCACTACCCAACCCAAAGCAGGCGGCATCATGCCGCCTGCTTCACCTTCGCGCCAGATCACGATTAAGAATTCCCCTAATTTCCCTCGCAAAGCAATTTCAAAAGATTATGCTAATCTGAAAAAAAGGAGAATATCGACAAAAAACGCAGGAATAGCCAAGCGCGGGGGAGCAGATGATGCCAAACAGAACTCGCTATGAAAAACTGCTACTGATCATCTGTCTTTATAGTGCCAGTGTCACAGCGAATGAATATACCCTGGCCATCCAGGCCTGTGCTACCACAGGAGCAAACCCGGGATACCTACCAACCACTCGTCAACTATTTGCGCGGGAAAACCAGGCATCAATTCAAAATCATTACCACCAGCAACTTTCTCAGTCACTGGCTGGAAAGATACTTCCGGCAATCTCTGGCTATTCGGCGGTCTGCAATTTGATCCCGACTTCGACCCCAACCAGGATCCTCTCCCACCCAATAAAGGTTACATGAATGATCTGTGGAAATTCGACGGCGCTGAATGGACCTGGATAGGCGGCAGCGACTTACCCAACCAGGCCGGTAGCTACGGCAGTCAGGGAACCCCTTCCGCTTCGAATATCCCGGGCGGTCGTGAAGGTGCGGGAGTCTGGCAAGACTACAACGGAACACCGTGGTTGCTTGGCGGATGGGGACTGGATAGCAGCGGTAATACCGGTTATATGAACGACCTTTGGTCATATACCGGCGCCCTTTGGACCTGGGAAAGCGGCAGCAATCTCGTCAACCAACCCGGCAGCTACGGCACACAGGGCGAGGCAAATCCCACTAACACCCCCGGTGCCCGTCAAGGTGGTATTACATGGACTGATACAGCCGGCGAGCTATGGTTGCATGCTGGGGCAGGTTTTGATGCCAGTGGTAACCTGCATTATCTGAATGACCTGTGGAAGTTCAACGGTGCCGGATGGATATGGATTGGCGGTAGCAACGGGGTCGATCAACCCGGTATATACGGCACACAGGGGACAGCTGATCCCGCCAATATTCCGGGAGGGCGAGAAGGTGCGATGACCTGGAAAGACCTTGACGGCGACCAATGGTTATTTGGTGGATGGGGTATTGATGCGCTTGGTGAGGAAGGTGACCTGAATGACCTGTGGCAGTATTTGCCTTGAACATACGATTAGGTCATGACTTCATACATAAGGTCCATCCGCGCTCGGATCTAGGGAATACCATTTGCCTCATAATTAATGCAAAAGGTCCGATGCCATGCCGATATCCCAGCGTGCACACTTTCAACCTATGTGGCTTCTAGTAGCAATATAAATGAAACCCTCACTGGAGGGTGTTATCAGGGTCCATTAATTAGTGCTTTCCTCGCTCTCCATACCCTCCGGTATTGTGCTGTTTGAGCCACCAATTTTTAGAAGGCTATTTCGTTTAGGCTCGCCACCAAATCAAATGCCGATAACGCAGAAATTCCCATCAGCAGGTATTGGTGGATAGTGTCATGGTATCGTCTAAAAGCTCTATCCAGTGCTTTACCGGTATATCAGCCACGCCGCTGATGTGCAGTTGACAACCGATATTTGCGGTCACGATGATATCCGGTTGGTGAGCCTGCAGGGCTGTCACCTTGTTCTCTCGTAACCGTTGCGATAACTCCGGCTGCAGCAGCGAGTAGGTACCGGCCGAACCACAACAGAGGTGGCTATCGGCAACAGGGACCAGTTCATAGCCGGCACGATCAAGGATCTTCTCCACCAGGCCGACTAGCTGCTGTCCATGTTGGAGGGTACATGGACAGTGAAATGCGACACGAATCCCTTTGGTTTGACTTTCGATAGCTGTGAGGTCTTCACCACTAACGACTTCACAGATATCTTTCGCCAACTCAGAGACCCGCTGC
>JBFEWO010000172.1:0-5010 GCA_041546305.1 Thiohalomonadaceae bacterium
AGGCGCACGGTATCGGCCCCGTAGCGCTCGATCAGCTCCTGCGGGTCGACCGTATTGCCCTTGGACTTGGACATCTTGGTACCATCCTTGAGCACCATCCCCTGGGTTAGCAGGTTGGCAAACGGCTCGTCGGATTTCACCAGGCCCTGGTCGCGCAGCAGCTTATGGTAGAAGCGCGCGTAGAGCAGGTGCAGGATGGCGTGCTCGATGCCGCCAATGTACTGGTCCACCGGCAGCCAGTAGTCGGCGCGCTCGTCGAGCATCGCTCCGTCGTTACTGCGGCAGGCGTAGCGGGCGTAGTACCAGGAGGACTCCATGAAGGTGTCGAAGGTATCGGTCTCACGCTCGGCCTTGCCGCCGCACTTCGGGCAGGTGGTCTCGTAGAATTCGGGCATCTTCTTGATCGGCGAGCCGACCCCGTCGAAGGCGACCTCCTCGGGCAACACCACCGGCAGCTGCTCCTCGGGCACCGGCACCGCGCCGCAGGTCGGGCAGTCGATGATCGGGATCGGGCAGCCCCAGTAGCGCTGGCGCGACACGCCCCAGTCACGCAGGCGGAAGTTGACCCGCTTGCAGCCCATGTTCTCGCCGGACAGGTACTCGGCAATGGCCTCGAAGGCCTGCTGTGAGCTCAGCCCAGAGAACTGGGCCGATTCGATGAGCTTGCCCTTTTCGGTGTAGGCGCCTTCGCTCAGGTCCACTGCGCTGTCATCGTTCGGCGCAATAACCTGCTTCACCGGGATACCGTATTTTTTCGCGAACTCCCAGTCACGCTGGTCGTGGGCTGGCACCGCCATCACCGCGCCCTCGCCGTAGCCCATCAGCACGAAGTTGGCGACATACACCGGCACCTCTTCGCCGGTGATGGGATGAATGGCCTTGATGCCGGTGTCCATGCCCTTCTTTTCCATCGTCTCGATGGCGGCCTCGGCGGTCTCCTGATGCTTGCACTCGTCGATGAAGGCGAGCAGCTCCGGATTGTTCACCGCACCACTCAGCGCCAGCGGGTGCTCGGCCGCCACAGCCACATAGGTCACCCCCATCAGGGTGTCGGGGCGGGTGGTGAAGACCTTGAGCGGCTCGTTGCCCTCGGCCAGGCCGAAGTGCACCTCTACCCCTTCAGAGCGGCCGATCCAGTTCTTCTGCATGGTGCGCACCTGCTCGGGCCAGCCCTCGAGCTTGTCGAGGTCCGCCAGCAGCTCCTCGGCATAATCGGTGATCTTCATAAAGTACTGCGGGATCTCGCGGCGCTCGACCTGGGTGTCACAACGCCAGCAGCAACCATCGATCACCTGCTCGTTAGCCAGCACCGTCATATCGTTGGGACACCAGTTGACCGGAGCGGTCTTCTTGTAAACCAGTCCCTTCTCGAACAGCTTGGTGAACAGCCACTGCTCCCAGCGATAGTAATCGGGATGGCAGGTGGCGATCTCACGCTCCCAGTCATAACCGAAACCCAGGCGCTTCAACTGCCCACGCATGTAATCGATGTTCTCGTAGGTCCACTTGGCCGGCGGCACATTGTGCTTGATCGCCGCGTTCTCCGCCGGCAGGCCGAAAGCGTCCCAGCCCATCGGTTGCAGCACGTTCTTGCCCAGCATGCGCTGGTAGCGGCTGATCACATCACCGATGGTGTAGTTGCGCACATGGCCCATGTGTAGCCGGCCACTCGGGTAGGGGAACATGGAAAGACAGTAGAACTTCTCGCGCGACGTATCGTCGTGCGCCTTGAAGGACTGGTTTTGTTCCCAAAAGGATTGGGCCTGCTGCTCGACCGCATCGGGCCGGTATTGCTCATCGAACGCCATCGGTTAACGCCTGCTTACCTAAAAAAACAAGTCCGCTAGGATACCGTAGGTCCCAGATGGCTCACAACAAAAGCCACCGTCCGTATCCATGTCTACTCCTCGAATAATCATCAGAGGACTTGGAATAGGGGGCCAGCTGATCCAAACTGTGAAAACGCATAAGACAAGCATAGGAGCAAGGCATGAGCGAACAACGTACGGAAGGTTTGACCGGCAAACTCACCGAGGCCTACAACCTCATGCTTGAACGCAGCCGCGAGGTATTGAAAACCACGCAGTCCGGTGTGCGCAAAGCAGTCGATACGGCGATGGAGAAAGCGACTGAGCTGGAAGAGCTCAGCCGCGAGGAGGCCGAACTGGTCAGTATCTATGTGATGCGAGACCTGGAAGATGCCGCCAGCTTTATCAACACCAGCGGCAAAGAACTCCGCGACTGGCTACGTTTCGATCTCGAAGTGGTGGAAAACGCCGTAGCGGACCGATTCGCCCAAATGGTCGACCATACGCGCGATGAATTGTTAAAACTGGAAATCCGCGCCAGTGCCCTCGGCGAATGGAAAAGCGGAGAGATCACCGGCATCGGCACCCTGCAGTGCAAAAGTTGTGGCGAGCTGCTGCACTTTCACCAGACAGGTCACATCCCGCCCTGTCCCAAGTGTCATGGCACGACCTTCAGACGGATCTCCCGCAGCGAGGATTAAATCAGGAATCTGGCCTTCGACGGAGGCGCTAGCGGGAAGCCCGGCGACGCCAGCGAACCCCGATCACCAGTAACATCGTTAGTACGACGACCGGCCAGTTGCCCCAGACCACATAGGGTGTTGCCCCACGCATCGGCTGCACCCTACCGGAGACCGTGTCGGTCTGGAACTGGCGTGAGCGGGCCTGGATTTTTCCCTTCTCATCAATCAACGCGGAAATGCCGTTGGTGGTGGCGCGCAACATCGGTCGACCGGTCTCCAGCGCCCGCATCCGCGATATTTGCAGGTGCTGGTGCGGCGCCAGCGAATCGCCATACCAGGCATTGTTGCTGCCGTTAACCAGCATCGACGCCTCGGGAAGAAAATCGATCATCTCTTCGCCAAAGGCATCCTCGTAACAGACCGTAGCGGCCACCCGGTGACCGGCGACCTGCAGCAAAGGCTGCGCCTCCGGACCGGGGGAAAAGCTGGACATCGGCATATCGAAGAAGTTGATCAGTCCACGCAACAGGCCATCCAGCGGCAGGAACTCGCCAAATGGCACCAGATGGCGCTTGCGGTAAAAGCCATGGTCACTGCCCAGGCTCATCATGGTGGTGTAGTAACGCACCCCGTCATCATCAAGCAGCGGCACGCCGAGGATCAGATCGGTATCACTCACACGCAGATCCTCGGCCAAACCATCGAAGTAGGCTTCTTTGATGTCGTGGTAATAGACGGTAACCGCGTTCTCCGGCCAGATGATGAGATCACTGTCATCAAAGTGCTGCTGCGTCAGGCCGGCATAGCGCAGCAAACGAAAGCGGATCGCGGCCGGATCCCACTTGGTGGATTGCGGCACATTGCCCTGGATCAGGGTGGTGCGCACCGGCTCGCCCAGCGGAGCGGTCCAGTCCTGCGTCGCCAGCAACGCACCGCCGCCCCACACCAGCAGCCACAGCGGCAAAACCAGACGTAATCCTCTCCAGCGTGTCTGCCACAGCCAAAGCAGGCTGCCGGCGCTCAGTACACACAACCAGCTCAGGCCGTAAACCCCAAGCAGCGGGGCGTAGCCGCTGAGCGGGGAATCGATCTGGCTATAGCCAAGATTCAGCCAGGGGAAACCAGTGAGGAACCAGCCGCGAAACCACTCACCCAGAGTCCACAACGCGGGGAGCCAAAGCAGCAACTGGACTGCAGTGATCCCCCTCTCGGGGGTAAAACGGGTAGCCAGGAACCCGACCAGCGCAGGTACCGCGGCCAGAACAGAAACAAACAATAAGGTCAGCAGTGCCGCGACCGGGACGGGCGATTGACCAAACTCATGAATCGCCACAAACACCCAGGAAACGCCGATACCAAACTGGCCGAGGCCGAAAAGAAAACCGTCAAGTGCGGCCTGGCGCGGATTGGTATCGTTGGACCAGGCAGCAAACAGCGGGATCAGCGCCAGGATGGAGAGAGGATAAAAACCGACGGGGTCGAAGGCCAGGGGCAGAAGCGCCCCGGACAACAATAGCAACAGCCGGCGCTGCCAATCAGGCAAGCGGTCCAGCATCAGCGCTCCCTGCCTCTTCATCGTTCTCAGCTGACGCTTCCGTCACCGGCGTGACCTCCAGCAGGTAAATCCGCCGATTGTCAGCACGCTGAACGGTGAAGTGAAACCCATCAAAGTCCACCGATTCACCCCGTTTGGGCATCCGCCCAAAGGCGTTGAGCACCAGCCCGGCAATGGTATCGAACTCCTCATCGCTAAAGCGGGTGTGGAAGTGTTCGTTAAAGTCCTCGATCGGGGTCAGGGCGCGCACACTGAAACGATCGTCACCGGCCGGCAGGATATAACTCTCCTCCTCGTCCACATCGTGCTCGTCCTCAATTTCGCCGACGATCTGCTCAAGTACATCCTCAATGGTCACGAGCCCGGCCACACCGCCATACTCGTCAACCACAATCGCCATGTGATTACGGCTGGTCTGGAACTCACGCAGCAACACGTTGAGCCGTTTGCTCTCAGGGACGATCATCGCTGGGCGCAGGATCTCGCGGATATTGAACTCGCCGTTACCCTCGGCGGCAACGAAAGGCAGCAAATCCTTGGCCAGAATGATGCCCATCACCTCGTCGCGGTTCTCACCAATGACTGGAAAACGTGAGTGGGCGGAAGCAATGATGATAGGTAGAAAATCCGCGAGACGGGCATCGCGCTCGATCACTTCCATCTGCGAACGGGGGATCATGATATCGCGCACCTGCATCTCTGATACATCCATGACCCCCTCGATCATGGTGACAGCATCACGATCCAGCAGTGCACGCTCTTGCGCATCGAGTAAAAATTGACGCAAATCTTCCTTGTCTTTGGGTTCGGCCTGGAGGATTTGACCAATCCGTTCAAGCCAACTGCGATGCCGCCCTTCCTGGGCGGCGCCGCTAGGGTCATCGTTCATTGAGTACTAGTCTCGTTCATACGGGTTTGCATAGCCTAGGTCAGCGAGCAGGCGGATTTCAAGCCCCTCCATCTC